>JBLFXJ010000152.1:0-17472 GCA_047609825.1 Myxococcota bacterium | reverse complement strand
CGGTCCCCCGGTTTCGCCGTCGCGGGCTGCAGCGCGCCCTCGTCGCGCGGCAGACGCGCAGGCCGCTGGCGCGCAGACCCTGTTCGTCGGAGCGGTCCACGGCGGGCAGAGCTGGGCGAACATAGCGGCGCTTGGGCTGCGCGAGGTGTTGTTTACCGTGAGCCTGGTGCGGCGGCCGGGGTGAGCATGCTGCGTCACGTCAGCGTGGCCGATGCGATCCGCTACACTCACCCCCGAGGCCCCCATGACCCCTTCCGCCGTCCTCCTCCTGGTCGAATCCCAAGCCGACCCCCGCGCCGTTGTGAACTGGGCCAAGACCAACCCCGACAGCGCGCTGCGCTCCGTCGGTGTCGGGCTCACCCAGCTCCGCAAGCTGGCGAAGAAGGTCGGCCGGGACGCCGCACTGGCCGCCGATCTCTGGCGCAGCGACATCTACGAGCTGCGGGTGATCGCCCTGCTGATCGACGACCCCAAGACCCTGACGGTGGAGCAGGCCGAGCGCCAGGTCGACCAGCTGAAGGACGGCCAGCTGGCCCACGTGTTCGCCTCCTGCGACGCCACCCTGGCCAAGTCGCCCCTGGCCGTCGGCCTCGCCGAGACATGGACGCGGCACGCCGACCCGATGCGGCGGGACTGCGGGCACGGCCTGGTCTACGAGCTCTCCAAGTCCAAGAAGAGGTCGGCACCCGACGACGCCTGGTTCCTCGAGCGGCTCGCCCACATCGATGCGACCTGGCGGGACGAGGGCGTCGACGTGCGGATGGGCATGGCGACGGCCCTGATGGGGATGGGCAAGCGCAGCGCGGAGCTGTGGCCCGAGGCCCTGCGCATCGCCCGTGACATCGGCCCCATCGACTTCGACCCGACCGGCGGCTGCGACCCGATGGACGTGGCCAAGCACATCGACAACCCGCGGGTCCGCGCCAAGCTGGGCGTCGGAGACTGATCGGAGGCGGCGCCCCCCGCAGCTCGGCCATACACAAACCCCATGCCGCACTCCGACCCCCTCGACGTGCTGATCATCGGCGCCGGCCTGTCGGGCATCGGCGCCGCCTGCCAGCTCACCCGGCAGCTGCCCTCCTGGCGCTACGAGGTGGTCGAAGCTCGCGAGAACATCGGCGGAACCTGGGACCTGTTCCGCTACCCTGGCGTCCGCTCCGACACGGACATGTTCGCCCTCGGCTACGGCTGGCGGCCCTGGGATCGGGACGACGCCATCGCCCGCGGCGAAGACATCCGCGCCTACATCCAGGGCGCCGCCGAGGACCACGGTGTCGTGGACCGCATCCGGTTCGGCCATCGGGTGTCGGGCCTGTCCTGGGACTCCGCGCAAGCCCTGTGGACCGCCCGCCTCCAGCCCACACAGGGCGGCCCCGAGGTGCTGGTCCGAGCCCGCTTCGTGTACGGCTGCACCGGGTACTACCGCTACGACGAGGGATATACGCCGGACTTCCCCGGCATGGACCGCTTCGCCGGGCGCATCGTGCACCCCCAGCACTGGCCCGACGACCTCGACGTCGCGGGCCAGCGGGTAGTGGTCATCGGCAGCGGCGCCACGGCCATGACCCTGGTGCCGGCCCTGGCCGACCGAGGCGCCCAGGTCACCTTGCTCCAGCGCTCGCCCACCTACGTCATCGCGATGCCGAGCCGCGACCCCATCGCGAACGCGCTGCGGCGCCGGCTATCCCTGAAGTGGGCCTACCCCCTGATCAAGTGGAAGAACGTCAAGGGCCAGGCCTTCATGGTGCGCATGGCCCGCGCCTACCCCGAGCGCGTCCGCCGCATGCTGATGCGTCGCATCGCGCGGCAGCTGCCCGACCACATCGACGTCGAGACCCACTTCAACCCCCGGTACGACCCGTGGGACCAGCGGCTATGCCTCGTGCCCGACGGCGACCTGTTCGCCGCCCTGCGCAGCGGCAAGGCCACCATCGTCACCGACACCACCGAGGCCTTCGTGCCCCAGGGGGTGCGCATCGGCTCCGGCGAGGTGCTCGAGGCCGACATCGTGGTCACGGCCACGGGCCTGCAGCTCCAGGTCATGGGGGGCATCGACCTCGTGGTGGACGGCGAGACGGTCGAGGCCCCAGACCGCTTCACCTACAAGGGCATGATGGTCAGCGGGGTGCCGAACTTCGCCTTCGCCACCGGCTACACCACCGCACCGTGGACGCTGAAGGTGGACCTTGTCACCGACTACGTCTGCCGACTGCTCGTTCACATGGTGCGCCGGGGGCACCGCCAGATCACGCCCATGGCGCCCGGCCCCGACCAGCGTGACGGCGGCACCCTCATCGACCTGAACGCCGGCTACGTGCAGCGGGCCAAGCACCTGCTGCCCCGCCAGGGTGCTGCCTTCCCGTGGACCCTGCACATGACCTACGCCGAGGACATAGCCATGTTCCGCGGCGGCACCCTGGAGGACGGGGTGCGGTTCACCTCAGACCCAGAGGTCGGACGGGCGGCCATCCGCGAGGCCACTGCAGCCGTGCACGAACCAGCGTCCGGTCGCGTCAGCGGGACGTAGACGCCCGGCTCTCGTCGTACGGCGCCCTGAGCTGCCTGAACCGCAGATCCCGGAAGTCCGCCAGTTCCTTGCGATCGGTGGGGCTGTCGGGGTGGATCTCGCGAGCCCGCCACAGCCGTCCCTCCCGACCCCAGACCAGGTCGCCCCCGTCCACATCGGCCCAGTTCCACTCGGGCAGATCCACCCACACGCCGTCATCGCGGACCAGCACGTGGGTGTTGTAGTGGGCCGGCAGATTGTCCTCGTCCTCCTCGCGGGTGTGCATGCACCGCACCAACGTCCACCGCGCGTTCACCGCCTTGCTGTAGTGGTGCGTTGCCGAGCTCACCGCAGCGGCCCTCACCCAGCCCTCCCGGGGAAGCGCGCTGAAGATGTTCGAGCAGAAGGCGTGCTGCAGCTCTGGCGGGATGGGCGGATAGACGTGGATCAGCTCCCGAATGACGCGCGTGGGCGTCAGGTAGACGGCGTGCACATAGGGGGGGCGCGCGATCACCGTGTAGTTGCCGCCCGTCACGGGGTCGTCGAAGCGGTTGTTGGAGATGTGCAGCTGAAACCAGCGGCCGTCCTCGCTCAGGTCACACTCTTGGGGATCGATGCAGGCACGTCGCATCATCTGGCCGATCTCGATCCGGTCCGTGTCGAGGTCCCACGAGAAGGTCGCAAACAGCTTGTTCGGGCCTCTGAGCAGGACCACGGCATGGCGCAGCGGACGGCGCATCACCACATGGATGCGCCAGGGGATCGGCGTGGGGGCCGGGGGGCGTGACTTCGGCTGACGGGGGTGGCGCGTGTGCATGGGTCTCTTCGTGAGGACCGGAAGGTCGAGGCCAGTCGCCGGTGCGTGCCGGCCAGCCTACCCTCGCGCCGAGCGGTCTGCATGGCTCGTCGCGGGGCCGCCGGGCCGCTCCATGGTCCACTCGGACGGGGTCCGAGACGGATGCCTACGCGCCCTCTCGGCGCTGCGCGACTCGCGGAGGGGGACTCATCAGGTGCGCTTCTTCTTCTTCCGCTTCCGCTTCCGCTTGGACCGACCCCGCTCGTCAGCCTTCGGCGTCGGGTCGGCCGGGGGCTGTGCGGGTGCCGTCGGCGACGGCTGCGTGGCCGCTCGAGCGCCGCGGATCCGGTCGATGATCACCCGGACCGCGAGGAGAAAGGCCAGGCCCACGCCCATGGCGGCCACGGTGCCCCACACGCCCGGCAACGAACCCTGGACCGTGACCAGCGGCTCGAGCTCGTAGTACAGGGCGGCGGCGACCGGCACGGAGAGAAAGCCCAGGTACAGGCTCCACGTTACCGCCTCGACCACCCAGGATTCGTCCAGATCGCGCACCCGACTCCCGGGACCTACGCGCTGTCCCCGCAGGACCGTATCCGCCAGTCGGGTCGGAGGGACCGGCCCAACACGAATTCCTAGGCCGGATCCGGCGGGTTGTCCTTCAACGGAGCCTCCCGGTGCGCATCCCGCGCAGCCCGCACCATCAGCGCCACCTGCTCGAGGTAGGCGCGCGCGCCGCCACGGGTGCGGAGCTGCTGGTACGCGGCTGTGCGCGCCCCCCGCTCTTCAGGAGGCGTGAGCTCCAGCTCGGCCTTGTGGGCGGTCATCAAGAAGCCGATGAGGTTCCCCGACTCGGGGAGCGGCTCCTGGTCGCGGGCCGCAGCGAGCTCAGGGTCCTCCCACACCCGCGGGATGGCGGTCACGGTCGGGAGCAGGAGGGTGCAGTCGTTGCGGGGGGTGTCGAGCGTGAGCAAGTCGTCCAACGTGGTAGCACCGGCGTCTCGATCGGTCAGGGTCGGCATGCCGACGATCTTCGCGAGCGTGGCCGTGATCGAGCTGTGGTCGTAGACCTCCTTCGACACCGTACCCGCGGGAATCCAGGGAGAGACCACCACCGCTGGCACACGCACGCCATAGCGGTCGAACCCGAAGCCCCACTTGTTGAGGCTGCCAAACACGCTCGACATCGTCTTGTCCCCTGGCGGGGTGGCCGTCGGGGGGGGCACGGAGTCGTAGAAGCCTCCGTGCTCGTCGTAGGTGATGACGAGCATGCTCGACTCCCACAGCGGGGAGTTCCGCAACGCCTGGTACACCTTCCGGATGAGCTTCTCGCCCCGAACCACGCTGTCTTTGGGGTGCTGGGACGACCCGCCGCGAAAGCCGCTGCCCGTGTCGCCGTAGTTGGGCTCGATGAAGGTGTATGTCGCGGGGTAGTACGCCTTCGCGGCGTTCGCCAGACTCGAGACGTCCCAGGTGTCCAGGTGCCAGGCCAGCCCCTTCAGGGAGGTCACGATCGGGATCGACCCCGAGGTCGGGCCGTCCTCGTCCATGTAGATGCGGTAGGCCTGCCCGGCTTTCTGCAGGGCCTGAAAGATCGAGCCGTGCTGGTATTCGAATCCACTGGTCGTCTCCCAGGTGCTCATCTGCTTCTTGGATGGGCTGTGGTCCAGTCCCGCCGAGGACGCACCGTGGGCGAAGTAGCGGTTGGGCCAGGTCGGCCCTGGCATCGAGGAGAACCAGTGGTCGCAGATCGCGAACTCCTGGGCGAGGGCGTAGATGGCCGGGAGCTTCGTGGGCGTGTCGAAGCAGGCCATGATCTTGCCCACGTCCCCTTCCGCCGGCGGAGGACCCTCGGTGTCGGAGACGGAGTAGTTCGCGGCGTACCCGCTGATGTTGGTGTCGGGGTAGGGACCGCCGTCCCGCTTGTAGTTGTCGATGTTCGCCGACTGCCCGTGGAGCTGCTCGAACACGTCCTCGAACTCGTGACCCGGATCGGTCGGCATGGCATCCGGTGCGTCTGCGGTCACCGGGTAGGACTTGTTGTGGTGATAGTCAAAGTTGGCTGCGGTTGGGTCCGGGACGGTGACGCCGGCGAGCCCCGAGCGGCCGAAGATGTTGTCGAACGAGTGATTCTCGAGCATCAGGACGAAAACGTTCGCGATCTTCCCAAACGAATGCCGCTTGTGCATGCTCGCACTGGTGTGGCCGTCGTGCAGCTTGATGCTGAACGTCTTCGTGTCGACCTCGAAGTCCCGGTCATGGCCCGAGTCCTTGCTGGTGAGCGTCGCGTTGACGTTGGCGGCATGGTAGACGCCGGCCTGTTCGCCGTCGTAGCAGGACAGCACGATCCACCACTGATCGGTATCCGTGTAGTGTCCGAACCCGGTGCCGAAGCCCACGCGCAGCGGCCCCACGCGCTGGTTGGCATCCGCTGGGAACGCAGCGGCTTCGGAGGCAATGGGCATCCATTCGTTGGCGCCGGGTATGTACGTGAGGCTCACGTGGTAGAGCTGGATGAGCCCGCGGGAGCTCGATGTGTTGCGCACATAGATGTTGGCATGGTCCATGAAAACTCTCCTTTGGAGGACGGGGAGGGGGAACTCGAATGCAGCGATCTGTTTTGGGCCACCCTGAGGCGGACCATCCCGCCGTATCGCCGGGCGGCGCGCATGCCGCGGCGTCGCGATGGACGCCCGCGGTGTGGTTGTGGCTCTCGGTCAGGCCTCGGTCACACCGGGCTGTGACCGGGACCCGCCCGCTCGATCACGTGAACACGTAGCGAATCCACAGCGGATGGCCGCTCTTCGGTACGTGGTTCTTGGGCTGGTCGGCTCCCTTCCCCGAGCTGGCATAGAAGCAGGCCTTCGAGCTGCTGGGAGAGAGCTTGACCACGTTGTCATAGGGGCCGGTCGGGCACCGGTATTCTAGCTTGTACAGGTACTGGGTGCCCTTACCACCTTCGACCTGGTACTTGCACCAGCCTTCGGCGCCGTGGATCCCGGAATCGTCCTGGAGCGAGAACCAGGCCGTCTGCCCCGGCCCGATGAACGGCGGCGGGTCGATGCTGTAGTGGCCCAACTTGGAGTGGCCCGGCATCTTGCTCTTGTACCGGCCGAAGCTGTCGAGCGACAGGCCGTACTCGCTGCTGAGATTGTCGATCTGCACGGTGCAGCTGAAGTCGGCAATCTTCAGGTTCAGCAGGCTGTTGATCGTGCCCTTCACACTGTCGTCCCCCAGGATGTTCGAGAGCATCTGAGCATAGTGCTTCCGATACTTGAACATCATCGCACCGGCCGTTGCGGCGGCAGCTGGCGGCATGTCGTTGGGGTCGTTGTTGTCGAGGTTCAGGCCGTTGTAGGCCGCTACGTCGTTCTGGTTGAGTTGCCGGACGTTCTCCAGGTTGCCGTGGTCGTAGCGAGGCTGGTAGCTGAAGGGCCGGTCGAAGGTGAACGAGACAGTGTTGCCGCTCACGTGGACGGTGTAGCCGACCTCCTGCAACGCCGTCCGGAAGGCGTCGCGCATGGTGCCGTCGGCGCATTTGATGGACACGTCCATGGTCAGGTCTTCGGGCTCTGAGTACACACCCCACTTGAATCCGGTGAGCCACCAGTGCAGCTCCTCGCCGCGCTGGAGCAGCACCTCTCCATCCCGCTTCAGGGTGAACTCCATTTCGAGGCGTTCTTTGTCGGTCACGCAGTCGAAGTACACGGCGTGATAAGGATTGGGGTCGTGCGGCCGGGCGCCGACCAGCCGGTCGAGAGTGGCGTAGTGGCCGCTCGTGTCCTTCACGTTGCAGTTGTACAGGCCGATCTCGGCGCCAGTCTCGATCCCGTACTGCCCCTTCCACAACTCGATCATCCAGAGCTTGCCCTTGTAGTTGAAAAAGATGGGCTCACAATCAATGTTCATGGTGGCGTCGATGGCGTAGTCATCGTACGCATAGCCGTAGCCGAATCTTCGCTGCGTTGGATTCATGCGGGAATAGATGATGTCTTGCTCGGGGTCGTATTCAAACCCCGCTGCATAGACCGACTTGGCAAACAATGTGTGGGGAGACCAATCACTTGTGGACACGGGCAACTCCGGTTCTGGTTGGATTCGACGTGACGATTCTGGTCCTGGGCCCGGGCCACGGCGAGGGGCGTGCTATTCGGCAGGTGTCGGCCAGGTCGGGCAGGCGGCCGGGTGGGCGGCCGGCCCGCATCCCCAACGTCTGAACCGTACCACGCCGGGTGTGGGAGGATTGGGCGCCGCGTCGATGTCTCGCAGAATCGCGGCCGCTTGTCCTCACATGGCTCGCAGCACCACGTCCTGGTACCCGGTCTGGCCGTGGCGCGTCTGCTCACATTCCGCTGGCCACCCCCCTCACTCCTCCTGCACATCCTTCCGCGCCATCATCTCCCACAGCGACGTCACCACGTCCTGGGCCTCCAGCGTGCTCCGTGTCCCGCTGGTGCCGATGCCCATCTTGGTGACCCAGTCGGCCAGCTGGCCCCAGTCCGCCTCGTGCACCGCCCTGAACTCCGAGATGGCCTTGGCCTCCGCGGCCGCCGTGTTTGCTGCATTCACCTCCGACACCAGGTCGAGCTCCGGGCGGAGCCTCACCGTCGCTTCCTCCGCCTGACGGAGCTTGGTCAGGTCGTCGATCGCAGCGGTGCTTCCTGGGTTGTTCTTCACGATCTGGGACGCGCCCGCCACCCCGCTGAGCGTCAGGCCGACGGCTGCGAGCGCCCGCTGCCACGGCTCGAGCTCCTCGCCCTTGAGGTTCTCGCCCACCCCGGCCTGGTAGGTGCCGTAGGCCAGGTCCGCCCCCCACAGGCTCCGCGCGGCCCACGCGGGCACCTGGGCGGACTTGCCAGCGACCGACGCAGTCGCCGCGTTCGGACCCGCGATACCGGCGAGCCCGATGCTGCCGGCGATGAGGCCGGCGGTCTGGCCCCAGGTCTGCTGCGTGTCGGACGACTCTTTGTCGAGACCCATCCAGTCCTGATTCAACGCGCCGATGCCTGCGTCCACGTGGTCGCCCACGGCCCAGTCCATCGCGTCGCCTGCAATGGGCACCGAGCGGGCCATTCCGTACATCACATTCAGTGTCGCGCCAGGGAGGCCCCGCGCCATGTCGAACGCGGCATCGCCACCGCTGTAGCGGTCGTCCGTGCCCTCGCCGTCCAGCGCGTAGCCGCCCAGGCCCGTGGATCCAACCGCCTCACGTAGCTGCAGCTCGTTGTCGTAGTCGCCCCCGGTGAGCGCCCCGACCTGGTCCATGTCCTTCAGCTCGGCCGACAGATCGGTGTAGGCGCTGTGGCTCTCCGTCACCCAGCCGAGGAGGTGGTCACGGCTGGTGGTGTCCCACCGCAGGTGCCGCACCACGAACTCGGCCTCGTGGGGTGTGCAGTCGGACAGCGCGTCCATCGCGGAGTCCAGGTCGTCCTGCGACGACAGCTCGTCGATCAGGTCCTCCAGCTCGATCAACCGGTCGGCCGAGACGCCGAGGTCCAGCGCCTGCTGCTCGATGACCAGCTCTCCCTTGTCCCGTCCGTAGAACAACTGCACCAGGCCCGACGGCAGCTCGTCCTTCATCACCTCCAGCAGGTACATGAACTCGCGACCACGGGCCTCGGTGAGCACACTGGGGGCGGGGTATTGGCTGACGATGGCGGCCTGGATGAGCACCGAGCCGAGGGCCGCCGTGCGCAGGGCCTCGCCGTTTGTCGCACCACGCCACCACCTGGTCCGCTCGACCCATCAGCTCCTCGAGGGCGTCGCCCTGGTCGGAGGCCCAGCGCGACCACGCGGCCACGCCGAGGCTGCCGGGATCGTTACGCGGAGCGTTGAGCGGCCGAGCGAAGGCGCCGATGAGCGGGGTCACGCCATCCGGGCCGTAGTGGGTCGGCAGCAGCCAGCCGCCCAGGCCATAGGTGCCGGTCACCACGGCGGTGTGGTCCTTGGCGCGCTGCGTGCGCTGCGCCTTCACCTGGCTGTAGCGGCTGTCGTCGGTAGCTGTGGCAGCGCGGGCGGTCGCAAGGTGCAGCAGCGGACCCACCTCGAGGCAGGCCCCACCGAACGCTCCCGGGCAGGTGCTCCCTTCATCGCCGACCGTGAGCGCCACCGGACCGCCGCGGTTCGCGCCTACCGAGACCGCATAGATCGCGCCTCCGGCGACGACCGGCTGATGGACCACGAGCCCGAGTCCGCGCTGCCACACGAGCGGCTCACGGTCGGCGCGGCGGTCGCCAGGCGACTCCACAACGACCCGGATGGTGTTCACGTCGATGGTGGGCGCCCCGATCAGCCCCACCCCACCCGGCTCGGTGGCCAGCTCGAGCTCTATCCGGTTGCACGCCTGGAACATGCCGCCGGTGCCATTCGCCGCGGTGCCGTCGATCACCACCGCCAGGCCGTCCAGCTCGCCGGGAGCCGGCGAATGGAACCCCTCCAGCGTGACCACGGGCGACCACCACCCGGCGACCGATACCCCCCCCGCCGGCGCCTCCGCCATGTCGTGGTCGTAGCCGATGATCGTGCGGATGCGGTCGATGGGAATGCCGGTGGTGGTGGGCCGATCCACGAACTCGATCTGGAAGTCGAGCTCCTCGCGCGCGCCGAGCGAGGACCAACTCACCCCCAGGTCACTGAACGTGTATTCGGTCGTGGTCGTGCCAAGCGGCCCAACCGCCGGATCGAAGCTGACAACTGGCACGTCCAGCATCGAGGCCTCGAGCGGTAGGCGGCGCAGGTGAGGCGAGTCATCGGGGTAGTCGCAGGTGGATGCCGCCATGGCGAGCTGGGCGATGAGTACAACGAGCACAGGCACCTTGAGCGATGGGTGAGCCGCACAGGTCCATTCCCGGTGGCCGCCGCGAGCATCAATCCAGCCCGTCAGCCGTCGCATCCGCGGCCCCGCGGATCCACGATGACCCTGCCAGGGCGGTCGACGGCGGACTATCTTCAGCGTCGGAGCGTGACGCCATAGGGCGAAAGAAGAGCGACAAGCAGAGGGAGAAGAAGCACGCCAAGGCGGTGAAGCGGCGCAAGAAGCTCGCCTCCAAGCCGCCGCGCGTGCAGGCGCGAGGTGCAGAGCCGGCGTCGCGGTCCGTGCCGTCCGGGCCCCGGCCCCGAAGATCGTCGCCTCCGGTCCGGCACTCGGTGTGGAATCCCGAGGCGCCCGGCTTCGCGCGTCCCTCGACGGTGCGGGCGGTGCGGGGGCCGGGCCCGGACTTCGCCGTGGTCCCGTTCGATGGGCGGGTCGCGGTCCTCCGTCGCTCGGAAGACGGCACCATGGCGCCGATCCCGCTCCACCAGATCCCGCTCGGCGAGGCGCTGGGCTGGGTCGGCGAGTCCGTTCCCATCGACGAGGCCACCGAGCATGAGGTCACCTGGCTCGATGAACCACTCCTCGAAGGCGGCGTGCTGCGCGCGACCCTGAGGGTCCACACCCTGGTCGATGGCGAGGAGGGCCCGCGGTGGGCCCCCTCGGTGTGCCTGGTGGTGAACGGAGACGACCTGGACGCCGAGGTCGCCGGCGGCGTGGTGAGCGCAACCGGCGTCGACATCCACTGGAGCGGCATCGACACCCACGCCGCCGCGGTCGCTCGGTTCCTCGAGTCCCATGGGGAGGTGCTGTGGCGGGTGCTGCACGGCGGCCCCGAGATCGACGGCGCCACCCGCGTGGCGCGGATCCGAGGCGCGTCACCGCACTACAAGCGCGCGATCGTCGACACGTTGGTCCGTCACGCGGATGAGGTGGCGCCGCACCTCGTGGCGATCCTCGACGAGGTGGTCCGCGTCGATCCCGATCCCGCCGACTTCGCGCCGCTCTACGCGCTGTCGCTGGTCGCGCATCTCCGCGTGCGGCAGGCCCATGCCACGCTGCTGGCCCTCGCCCGCCTCGACTCCGACGCGTTCGAGGCCCGCTTCGGGGGCTACCTCACCGAGCAGTTCGGCGCCGCGCTGCTGCGTACCTCCGGAGGAGAGCTGTCCGGCATCCAGGCTTTGTTGTGTGACGTGGACGCGGACGGATTCCTGCGGTCGCAGTGCGCGGAGGCGCTCGGCAGGGCCGTGGAGCTCCACCAGGCAGACCGGGCCGAGGTCTTGGCGCTGCTCGCGAGCCTGCTGACTCCGGACGCGGCGACGGATCCCCGGAGCTACGTGTGGAACGGCGTGGGCGGGGCCATGCTGCGTCTCCGCGGCGTCGAGTACCAGGAGGCGCTGGTCGCGGCCTGCGAGTCCCACCTCATCGAACCCTTGATGTTCGGTGCGGACCACGTCCGCGAGGTGCTCTACCGACGGGACCAGCCGCCCCGCCTCTCCCAGGAGCGGGATCTGTTCCGGACCGACGACGTACACCGGTGGCTCGGGTGGTGGGCATGCTTCCGTCGGGCGTGATCCGCGGAGGCCTCGATGCGCTCGCTCATCGGGTGGCAGCCAGCTCGACGGCGGACCGGGCACGGACGACCTCGACAGCGGTCCCGGCGCCGACACATTGCGCGGCGACGGGGACGACCGGTGCGAGGCCGGGTGGCTCGAGCCGGATGAGCTGGATGTGTGCCGATGAACGCCCATCCTTCGCGAGCACGAGGTGAACGCATGACCTTCGGCATAATCGTCGCAGCCGCGGCCCTCCTGGCGGGCCAGGCCTGGGCCCGGCCGCCGGTGAGCATCGAACGGGCCCGCGGCGAGGTCGGTCGGTCGGTCAACTTGAATGTTCGTCCGTTACGAGTGCCCAATGGCACGCTCGTGTTCCAGAGCACCGCCGGCTGCCTCACTGCGGTGTGCGAGCCGGTCGGTGTCTCCTACCTATATACCTATGACGTTCACAGTGGCGAGATCCGGCTGGTGGGCTGCACGCCTTCGGGTGAGCTGCCGGACGATGACTCGGTCATGACGGCTCTTTCGGCTGACGGCAGGTACCTGCTCTTCCATTCCGAAGCGACCAACTGGCTTGCGGATGATCTGCACCCGGGGTTCAGCGAGGCCCTCCGGCTCGACCTGGAGACAGGTGAGGTCATACGGGTGGGCACGGACGAAGACGGCGACGAGGTTGCGGCCGACATCATTCCACGTGACCTCGATGGAAGCGGCAACCTGGTGCTCTATGAGAGTCGGATGGCCTTGACCGCCGAGGGAGTGCCCGCTCTGTATCTGAAAGATCTCTCCACCGGCGTCGTAGAGATCGCCTCCCGGGATGCCGCCGGCGAGCCCGTCTTCCCCGCAACCGTCTCCGCGCTGTCGGACGACGGCAGGTATGTGGCCTTCGACAGCTTCTTCGTGGGCGATGCATCCGACACGGTGCCGTGGGCCGTTCGGCGGCACCTGGAGACGGGTGCCATCGACGTGCTGAATGTCCTGCCCGACGGTACACCCACCGATGAGTACACCTTGCTGGTGGATTTCTCCGATGATGGCGAGGCTGCTCTCATGCATTTTCGTTCCGCCGGGCTGGTCCCTGACGACACGAACGGGGAGCTCGACCTGTTCCTGCGTCGCTTCGACGAGGGCACGACCGCTCGCGTGAACGTGGGCCCAGGTGGTCGTCAGGCCACCTACGGGGCGGTGGATGACTTCACCGAGCCGGCGACCCTGGCACCCGACAACCGGTTTGTGATCTTCGTGAGTTGGGCCGAGAACCTGACCCCGGACGGCACCAACAGGCGGCCGGACCTGTTCGTCCGAGACACCTGGGTGGGTGGCCGGACCCGGCGCATCAACCGAACCAACCGGGGCGGGCAGGACAGGGAGGGCGTGCTCGCGGGGGTGTCGTTCGGCTACGCGGACGGCCGCGTGATGTTCGCAAGCGATGGCCGGCTCGTACCGGGGGCACTTCCGGAGCCTACGGAGACCTACATCACGGGCCTGGCCTCCTGCCTGGGTCAGCCGGTCACCCTGTTCGGCACGGACGGCGACGACGTGCTCGTCGGCACCCCCGGCGCCGATGTCATCCTCGCCCTGTCCGGCGACGACCGCATCGACGGTGGCGGGGGCGACGACGTGATCTGCGGCGGCGAAGGCGACGACATCCTCCTCGGCGGCGACGGCGACGACCTGCTGCAGGGCGGGTGGGGCGACGACGAGCTCGACGGCGGACCGGGAACCGACGACCTCGACGGCGGTCCCGGCGCCGACACCCTGCTCGGCGATGGGGACGACCGGTGCGAGGCCGGGTGGCTCGAGCCGGAAGAGCCGGATGTGTGCCGGTGAACGCAGGGTGCGTGTCTGCGAGGGTGAGAGCGGGGGCTGCGTGCGAAGGACAGCGCTTGGACGTGGACCCGGAGGCTGCAGTTGGAAGGCTCAAAGGGTCGCGGCGGCCCGCGGGAGAAGACTGCGGAGGCAGACGGTCGATTTCTGCCGCGTCCGGGGTTCCAGCACCTCACCACTCCGGGAAGCAGCCCGCCCAGGAGAACCCGCTCTTGCGACTCCCGAGGCTCATGGTGTTGTTCACCGGCTCATCGTGGGCCGAGAGGCACTCGACCGACATCGTGCCGTCGAAGCGAAACTGGATCTGGGTGAGATCAGCAAGGTCGGGGGGCGGGGTCCAGGCGTAGCTCTCCACCATGGTGGCTGTGTTCGAACCATCCTGCGCGGTGCGGCAGTGCTGCATGACCTCCGCGAACCAGGGCTCGCTGGCGCCGATCTCGGTGAGGGTGAGCACGCCGTCGATGCAGAGGATGGTGTCGGGCGGCGCCCGCATCTGGACATCGCGGTGCCACTCTGCCTGCAGATTGGGGCACTGCTCGTGTGCTGCGCGGAGGCGGTCGTGGTCGTGCTGGGGCTGCATCACGAGCTCCACCGGGCTCTGGCATGGCCCGGTACCGTCTGCGCATGCCTCGCTGCTCACACACGAGGGGCGGAACCGGCGGATCGGGTCCCAGGAGCGCCCTTGTGCGGGGTGTGCGGATGGCTCGGCGAGAGGGTAGGATGGTCCTGATGCAACGATGAGCGGCCTTAAGCTACCCGACCTCCCCTCGTGGGTCGCCAGCCCGTGGTACTCTGCTGTTGCGCCTTCGCGCGGAGGACCACGATGACCGCATCTCGCATCTCGCATCTCGCATCTCGCATCTCGCATCTCGTCTGACCTTGGTGTCCATGGCGGCGCTCGCGGCGGCACACCATCTGCCTGCATCCGCCGCGTGTCCAGCGTCGTTCGACCCTCTTGTGTGGGACAGCGCCACGCTTGGTCCGGCCGGAGGAGACACCCTCACCGTAGACTGCACCGACTTGGTGTTGGAGGACTCGCTCTTCGACGAGTACGACACCGTGACCGGTCCGGAGGAGACTGCGATCGACGCAGCCCTGGCGGACTCAGGGCGAGCGGTGTGCGTCTGCTACACTTTGTCAGGCGCGCTCCATACCGGTGACACGGCTTCTGCGGGTCAGAATCAGGCGATAGGCACTGTGACTCTGGAGCACTTCTTCGATGGCTTCTCCCTCTCGTCTGACGTCAACACCAACACGCTGAACAGCTCCGCGAGCACCGACCTCGACCAGTCCTGGGGAGCGACGACCAAGTGTGCGGAGCTACCCGCCGCGGTCACCGACTGGGCCGACTACAGCGTCACTGTGAACAGCCAGGTGAACGTCACGTGCCTCGACCTGTTCGAGGTAGACGGTCCATCGTCTGCGACGACGACCACGGGGGCGAACCCGACCGTGTTCTGGGAGCTCTGAGTGAGGCTGGCGCTAGCGGTGTTGCTCGCGTGCAGTCCGGGCCCGGACCGTCGGGCTGCGGACGCGGCACTGCAGGACTGCCCGGCGCCAGGGTTCGTGGACGCTGACGGCGACGGGTACGGCGAAGCGGCGGCCGAACCGTGCGCCGACCCACCCGGTGTTGCGGTTGGCGGCGACTGCGACGATCTGGATGCAGGCCGGTACCCGGGCGCGCAGGAGGTGTGCGACGGGGCCGACGACGACTGTGACGGGGAGGTGGACGAGGGAGTGTCGCTGCACCTGTTCAAGGACGGGGACGGCGACGGCTGGGGAGCCGGGCCGCCGATTGTGAGCTGCACACCCCTTGCCGGAACCGTATGGCGCGACGGCGACTGTGACGACGACGACCCGCGCCAGCACCCCGAGGCGCTCGAGCGCTGCACGGGCGAAGATGACGACTGCGACGGCCGCGTGGATGACGCCGACGACGATCTCAACGCAGCGCCACGCTACGCCGATGTTGACGGCGACGGGCTCGGTGATCCCAGCGTTGTGGTTGTGGCGTGTGCCCCGGCTGGCGCCGTCGACAACGCGGACGACTGCGACGACACCGACCCCGAGGTGGGACACCTCCGCGCGTTTCGGGAGGACGCTGACGGCGACGGGTTCGGCGGAGACGTGCGCCGGTTTGCCTGCACGGCGCCGCCAGGCTTCGTGCTCGGCGGCGGGCCAGCCGACTGCGACGATGCCGATCCGCTGGCCTGGCCCGGCGCACCCGAGCGCTGCGATGACTTCGTTGACCAGGACTGCGACGGCGTCGATCAGTTCTGCCTCCCTGATACGGCGGACTGGATCGGCGGCGGTGAGGGGGCGTACGACTTGGCCGGTGGCGTCATCGGCGTCGGGCGCACGTCGGACGGCGCCCCCTGGTTGATCGTGTCCACCGACCTGCCGATCGACACGCTGAACTGGTTGCCGACAGGCCATCTGCTGTCGGCCGAGGGCGACGAGCGCATCCGCGATGTGCGCACCGCGTTCGTGCAGGCGCCGGCCCTTGCCGGACCCAGCCCCGGCCTCGGGAGCGAGCTGCACGCGTTGGACGATCTAGACGGTGACGGTGAGGTGGACCTGCTGGCAGCGGCGGAGTGGGCGAGCGACATCCGAGGTGCCGTGTACCTGTTCGCTGGCCCACCCGACCCGGCGGCAGACCCGGCTCCGATTGCCACCGTGCGTGGGAGCTTCGAAGACTCGTTTCGGCCGCAGTTCGGCCAGGGGTTGTCGGTGGGCGACGTCACCGGCGATGGGCAGGCCGACCTGGTGGTGCCCGACGCGTCCCACAACGATCTCCGCAACCTGCTTCCCACCCGCTTGGTGGTGCTGCCGGGACCCTTGACCGGCGAGCTCTGGGCGGCCGATGGGCTGCAGGTCGGGGTGGACGCAGAGCGCACCTCGGTCCGCTGGGGCACAACGCACGTAGCCGACGTGGACGGCGACGGGGTGCAGGATGTACTGGTCAGCGCGCCGGTAGGCCCCGAAGTGTTCGACGGCCTGAACATAGTTTGGCACATCCTCCCTGGCCCCCTGACACCCGATCTAGTCCTTCCAGACGCAGGGTCGACGTGGAGTGGTGAGAGTCGGGGGAGTGGTTGCAGTGATGTTGGTGACGCGAACGGTGACGGCCTACCAGACCTGCTCCTGGGTGTCACGGACGGCGACCGCAGCGAGTTCCGCATCGACGGCCCGCTGATCGGAGGCGGCGACGTGGATGCGTCCATCGCGTGGTCTGCGGCCGGTGAGAGCCTTGACCACAGCATGGATCTTGGCTGCCGGCTGGCCCACCTGAGCGGGGATAGCACGCCGGAGACGGTGATCGGCGGTCGGTCCAGCGCGGCGGATGATCGTGGCACGGTGCGCGTGTACAGCAACGTATATGGAGCTGCGACGGTCGACATGGCGGACACCGCGTTGCTGGGTGAGCCTTCGGGGTGGCTGTTCGGCGTGCACCTCATGGCGGTCCCCGACCTCGACGGCGACGGTACCGAGGAGCTGCTCACCCAGGACTACGGGGTCGACGGCTTCGCCGGCGCGGCGTACCTATTCCTCGGTGCGACCATGATGCCCTAGCGGTCAAAGCGGGCGAATCGCCTCCAGAATCGCCGGGCGCCTCGCGCTCGGCAGGCTCAGCCGCGAGCACGACGATCGGATCGTCATCCGCTTCAAGAACCTCTGACGCCGCGGTCGTGCCCCCGCGGCGATCCGCACCCTGGGGTGTCCGGGGTTTTACGTCGGTCCGCGGATGGAGAGCGTCAGGCAACAGCAGGTAGGATGTCTGCGATGCACCGGAGAGTGGCCCTATGCTACCTGTCGTGCGCCGGGCCAAGCCTGGAGAGGAGGGAGACCAGCAGAACGTCAGAAACCCTTAGTGCAACCCCGCGGGTGAGAGTCCCGCCCGGCCAAGGTTGACCACCAGCCGGAACCGAGTGTTGCGCCGCGGCGGGAGACCTCCGGGGTGAAGCGTACACAGGAA
>JBLFXJ010000151.1:0-17506 GCA_047609825.1 Myxococcota bacterium | reverse complement strand
AGGACGACGGTTGGACACGGATCAAGCTGTATGGGCGCCGGAACCGGACCGAAGAGACCTGGAAGCCGTACGCTCCAGCTGTCGAGGGTGAGCAGGTGAGAATCGCGGGAGGAACGGTGAAGATCGCTCGGGTGGGCGATCTGGGCCGCGACGAGTTTGGAGCCTGGGTCAAGCGTTGGGCAGACGGCCCCCTCGGTCCGCAGCTGGCGTGCGTCCGCACTCCGGATCCCGAGGGCGAGCCGCTGCCGCTGCCGAAGCTGAAGGCCGCGCTGATCGCGTCAGGCGCAGTGATTGTGGAGGGTGCGGCGATGTCCGATGTGCTGGTCCCCGCCGCCGGGGAATGAGCACTCCCGAGGACCGCCCGTCAGGCGGCCTGGCCAGCGACATCATCGGTGTGGCTGCGCTGACGGTCCTCGCCGCAGGCACGCGCTTTCGCTGGCTCGCGGGCCACGCGGAGGCGACCGGCACAGACGGCTACTACTACGTGGTCCAGGTGACGGATGCCGTCGCCTCCGGCTCGCTCCACGTGCCGGATGGAAGCTGGGTCCTGTGGGCGTTGGCGGCCGTCCACCTCGTGATCCCGGATCCTGTGCTCGCCGTGAAGCTCGGTGCCTCCCTGCTCGCGGCGGCGTGTGTTCCCGCCGCGTGGTGGGCCGGGCGAGCCCTGGGAGGGCCAGCGGCGTCCTGGCTGTGTGCGGGGTGGGTTGTGGCGTCGCCCACCCTCACCCACCTGGCGGCGGACTTCCCGAAGAACTTGGGAGCGCTCGCGCCATTCCTGGTTCTCGTCGCCGCTGGCGCCCGCGGGGGCCGCGCATGGCCGGTCGCGGTGGTCGCCGGCCTGGCCTGCGCGACCGCCCATCGCACCGGCGCGGCGCTGGTGCTTGTCGGTGCGGCAGGAGTGGTGCTCGCCCGCGTGGCAGGCGCCGTCGACACCCCTGTCCCCGGACGGCGGGCACTCGCGGTGGTGGCGGGCGTGGTCCTGTTCGCCGGAGCCTCTCTGACCCAGCCGAATCTGCTCCATCCGTCGGACCTCGAGAGGCTCGTCGGCCAGCTCCGTGGGTCGCCCTGGCCTCCGCTCCCCATCGCCTATGCCACCCTCCGCCCGACCTCTCCGCTCGAGATCGCCGAGTGGTTCTTGCCTTGGTTCGGACTCGCCGCAGCGGCGTTCTCGGCCGCGGGGGCAAGCGCGAGACGGCGTGTGCTCCTTCCGCTGGTACTGGTCGCGTCGGTGCTCGTGTTCCCGTTGTGGGCAGACGGTGAGTTGGACCTTGGATACCGGTTGATGCTGCTCGGGCCGCTGGTCGGCGTGCTCCTCATCGCCGCCTGTTTGCCGCCCGACGCTCAGCTCCCACGGCAGACCGGCGCGCGGGTGTTGTTCGTCGCGATGCTCGCCGCGCCGTACGCCTCCTGGGAGGGTTGGTCGCCGAGTATCGACCCACCGTATGCTCGCTGGCGACAGCTGATCGACCGGACCCCTCGGCCCCTGCCTGCGCTCACGATCGCTCATGCGGGGCTCAGCTTCCTGGTGGATCACCAGACTGGCGCCGAGGCGTTGCCGTGGGCACCGGAGGCCGAGCTGGACCGAGCGTCCATCGGCCGGATCGCGTGGGGGATTCGGGATTCGGAGTGGGTGGCCTTCGGCGCCCGGGACGTTGTTCGGCTCGACCCCGACTACAGCTACCTGCCCGAGGCGGAGTGGGAGGCTTTTGTCACCCGCGCCCGATCGAGCGACGAACCCGACCTCCTGAGGCGGCTCGACGATCCCCGAAACCCGGCGCGGGTGCGCCCCTCATCTCTTCTCCGGAATCGCTGATCCGGTGGGTCGTGTCAGGGCAGTTGCCTGTCGCTCGGTGGCCGGATCACCCGAGTCCCGCTCCGAGCTCGGGTGGTCGCGATGCGGACTTCTTCCTGGGATTGGTTGACTTGGCGGGCGCCTCTCTGCACATTCGGCGCCATAGTCCGGAGCGCGGAATGCAGATTGAGATCGAGGCGCGGCCATCGTACGGGATGGCCGTTGTCACCCTGGACCAGGGCGAGGTGATCCTCGCAGAGTCCGGGGCCATGGTGGCGATGAGCTCCGGCCTGGCTGTCGACACCACCTTCAACGGCGCCGGCGGCGGCGGCCTGGTCGACTTCCTCAAGGCGATGTTGGCGGGACTCGCTCGGAAGTTCCTCGCCGGCGAGTCGATGTTCGTGAACAAATTCCGCGCATCCAAGCCCGCACAACAGGTGATGCTCTCCCCCGCCATGGTCGGTGATGTGGAGCATCTCCAGCTGGATGGGAGCCGCACGGTCACGGTTCAGGCCGAGTCCTACCTGGCCTCCGCGCCCGGGGTCGCGGTGTCTCTCGTGTGGGGCGGGTTCTCGATGCTGTTCTCGGGAGAAGGTGCCTTCTTCCTGAAGTGCACCGGCGTTGGCGACCTGCTGGTGAACAGCTACGGCGCCATCGAGAAGGTCGAGGTCGACGGTGGCTATGTCGTCGACACCGGCCACGTGGTCGCCTGGGAGGGCGACCTCAAGTACAGCATCCGCAAGGCGGGTGGTTGGAAGAGCGCCATGTTGTCCGGCGAGGGCCTCGTGCTCGAGTTCAAGGGCACCGGCACGCTGTGGTTGCAGACTCGCAACCTCGGCTCATTCGTCACCTGGCTCTCACCGTTCTTCGGCGACTGAGGAGGCACATATGCGGATCGACGTACACCACCGCCCTGCCTATGCACTCGCCGAGGTCCACCTGGACACCGGCGAGACCGTGGTCGCAGAAGGCGGAGCCATGGTGAGCATGGACAGCCACCTCTCTCTCGAGACAAGCGCCGCGAAGAAGGACGAGGGACTGATCAAGGGCCTGTTCAGCGGGCTGAAGCGGATGGTCGCCGGCGAGTCGTTCTTCCAGAACCGATTCACCGCGAGCTCGGCACCGGGGCGGGTCACGCTCGCGCCGACACATGTGGGCGACATCGCGGTGCACGAGCTCACCGGTGGGGGCCTGATGCTGCAGTCTAAGGCCTACCTGTGCAGCGCGCCCAGCATCGACGTTGATGCGAGCTGGGGCGGGGCACGCTCCTTCTTCGGCGGTGAGGGCCTGATCATGTTGAAGGCCACCGGGGCTGGGCCCATCGCGTTCAACAGCTTCGGCGGCATCAAGGTGGTCGACGTAGACGGCGAGTTCGTCGTCGACACCGGGCATATCGTCGCATTCGAGGACAGCCTGACCTTCAGCGTGTCGCGATTTGGCGGTGGCTGGAAGTCGTTCATCTTCGGCGGCGAGGGGCTGGTGTGTCGGTTCTCCGGCGCTGGCCGCCTCTGGATTCAGACCCGCAACCCGCAGGGCTTCGGTGAGGCGCTCGCCTCCAAGCTCCCAATGCGCGACTAGGCCGGAGGAACCATGCAGTTCGAGATCAAGAACCAGCCTGACTTCGCATCTCTGCACGTCGTGCTCGACGCGGGTGAGCAGGTGGTGACCGAGACGGGCGCGATGATGGGCATGAGCCCTGGCCTGACCATGGAGACGAACATGAAGGGCGGCCTGATGGCCGGCCTGAAGCGCGCCGTCGGTGGCGAGTCGATGTTCATGAACACCTACACGGCGACCGAATCGGGCCAGCGGCTCGACCTCGCTCCGAGTACGCCCGGCGACATGGTGCATGTGCGCCTCGACGGCAATGCGGTCGTGGTGCAGCGCGGCTCCTACGTCGCGAGCACGCCCGACGTCACCGTGGACTCCAAGTGGGAGGGCGGTCGTGGCTTCTTCGCTGGCGAGAGCCTGGTGATGCTCAACTGCCACGGCACGGGCGAGCTGTGGCTCGGCAGCTACGGCGCCATCCACTGCGAAGAGGTGGACGGCAGCTACGTGGTCGACACCGGCCACATCGTGGCCTTCGACCAGAGCCTGACCTACCGCGTGCGGTCGTCGGGCAGCATGAAGTCCCTGTTCTTCTCGGGCGAAGGGCTGGTGTGCGAGTTCAGCGGCACCGGGCGCGTGTGGTTCCAGACCCGCAACGCTCCGGCTCTAGCGGAGTTCCTGCACCCCTTCCGCAGGGTCAAGCCCAAGAACAACGACTGACCCGGGTGCGGGGGCTCACTGCTGCGCGGCGATGCGATTGCCGCCACTGGTGAACTCTCCTCGACCCGTCCACTTGCCGTCGTAGGTGCGCTTCAGGCTGGCCTCCAGCTTGACCGGTCGGGCCGCCATGCCGGCGTAGCTGCTCTCCGACGTGCAGACCGGGAAGCTCCTCGCCTCGATGCGTCGGTCACTATCGGCCGCGAACTTGAAGGACTCAACACTACGGCTCTTCACCTCGGCTTCGGCCACGCTCCCGAGGCTGCCCAGCGTCTCCCGGAACACGAAGAAGTCCACTTCGTTGATGACACGATGGAGCTTGGCAGCGCCGCAGCCTCGACGGGCGTCGTAGGGGTCCCACTCGGCGGTGAGCCCAAACTCGACGGTGAGCGCCTCGACCTTGCCCTCGGGCTTGCCCGCCGCCTTGGCGACCTCGACCTGGTGCTTGCGCTTGCGCACGTCGTACTCGCGGTCGAGCTCGCTCGAGCCCTTCGGTGCGAGCGAGCCGGCCACCTTGACCGCGGCGTCTTTCTCATACTTGATGTCGTTGAACCACTCGAACAGGGTGACGAGGTTCCCGTCATTGAGGGTCAACGTCCTGGGTTCACCGAACTTTCGGGCATCGGCCACGATGTCGTCGAGCGGCCTGAACCAGTCTTCCCAGTACAGACCGAGCTGGGTCGCGAGACCCTTGGACACCGAGGCGGGCACCCGCTTGTCGATCAGCTCGAACACATCCTTGGGTCGCCACTGGGTGCTGCTGGCCTTGATCGCCGCGAGAATCTCGCCTTCTGAAGCCTTTGCCTCGACCGCCTTCACCACATCGGCGGCAGACGACACTGCGAGCGGCGCCTCCGCACCATCGTCCTGCGCGACGGCGGGCCCTGCAAGCGCGAACACCAACGCCAAGATCCAACGCACGGGGAACCTCCTGTCCGGCCGGGATTCTAGCTGGCTGGGCCACGAATGCACGCAGCCGCTGCGGACTCATCAACCCGCGGCGCCGTCATACCGTCCAACTGGGGCAGAATCGCTGATGTAGTGTCGCCCATGTCCAACCCGTCGACCCACCATCGGTGGTCCAACCGACTGGCGCTGATCCAGGCCCTCTTGCGTACGCGACTCGGACGACATGCCGACCCACAGGTCCGGCTCGCCGTTCGTGAGAGCGAGCTCCTCGGAGCTGCGCTGGCCGAACTCGGTGCGCCGCCCCACGACGCTGGCGTCGTGTTGGGTGCAGTCGCGCGCGCTCTCGGTCTGCTGCCCCCAGCCCACCCCATCCCGACCGTGTCCCTTGGGGCGCGCCAAGGCGAGCATCTCGCCGCCGCCGCCATGGTCGTGTCTGCGGCGCGTGCGCCCGCCTCGGTGGAGTGGTCTGACGGCCTCCTGCTCGGCGGCCTGGCGCTGGACCCAGGGCTCGCTGACCAGGCGCTTGCGTGGTTCGGAGTGCGGTCGGTCGCCACACCAGCGGGTGTTCGCCTGGAGGTGCCGTGCTCCGAGTCCTGATCGTCGAAGATGAAGTGCTCCTCGCGGAGACCCTCGAAGGCATCGTGCAGGACGCCGGCTACCGGGTCGCAGCCCGGGTGGACTCGGCCACACCCGCCCTTCGCGCCCTGCGCCGGCTCGACGTGGATGTGGCCCTGGTCGACATCGATCTTGGCGAGGGGCCCGATGGTCTCGCGGTGGCGCGCTACGCCAAGCGGAGGGGCGCGGTCGTGGTGTTCGTGACCGCGTCGCGCGCGCCCGAGGTCGTTGCGCGCACCGCCAATCTCGGCGACTTCGTGGCCAAGCCGGTGTCGGAGGCAGCGATCCTGGCGATGCTCGCGCGGGCTCGTGAGCGGATTCGAGCGGAGACCGCTCGCCGGCCAGACCTCGACCGCCTCACGCCGGGAGAGCGACGGGTGTGCAGCACGCTTCGCACGGTCGATGGGGTTCGGAGTGCGGCGAGCGCGCTGGGACTCCAGGAGCAGACGATCCGGAACCACCTCAAATCCATCACCGCCAAGCTCGGCGTGAAGGGGCAGCGTGAGCTGGCGCTCCTCCTGGCCGACGATGCCCGGCTCGAGCGACCGAACGTCCTCGTGTTGGAGGACGAACGCCTCGTCGCAGATGACATCGCGAGGTCGCTGCGCGAGATCGCCATGGCTCCCGCTGTCGCTCCGGACACCGATCAGGCCGTCGAGCTCCTCAGGTCCATGGTGTTCGACGCCGCCGTGCTGGATGTGAACGTCGGCGGAGGTCTTGAGGCCTTGATCGTTCGTCTACGGGACCTGGACGTGCCCTTCTTGTTCGTCAGCGGAGCTGCCGGCCCTCCACCATTCGCGGCGAACGCGGTGTTCCTTTCCAAGCCAGTCCCGCCCAGGCTGCTTCAGGACGAGGTGTCACGCCTGGTGCGGTGAGCGTTCGGCCTGACAGTGTCAGGCCCTCGAGGACGCGAGGTAGCCGGACCGGCGGCGTCCGAGGCTGTGCCTGATGAACTCGAACTCTTCGCGGCTCACCAAGCCCTCGTCGATCAACGGCCGGATGCGCGCCAGCTGCGCACGTGGCGACTTGGGCGAGTAGGACTGGCGAAGCGCGTGCACCACGCCCTCCCAGTGATGCGCCACCGCAAGAGCCTCGAAGTGCGCGAGAGTGCCAGGGGGCGTAGCCATGTGGAGCAGGCTCACCCGATATTCGGCGTTGGAGGCGTCTGCCGTGCGGAGCTGCAGCTCGAGGCGCTCCACCCACTCGGTCCGCCCACCCCCCTGCGTGTTCTCCTTGTGCCCCATGTTCTGCACGATGGTGCACTCGATGATCTCTGTCGGGTGGAGCACACGGGTGCCCGGCCGGGTCAGCTCCGCCAGGTCTTCGTCGCCCTCCTCCACCACGAGGGTCTTCGGCGCCGTGACGAGCAGGAGCCGATCGCGCCCTCCACCGGGCAGCTCGAGGGTCGCCAGGCCCGCCTGCCCATCCGAGGCGAGTAGCTTCTGGCCGATCGCGACATCTCCCTGGCCGACCATCGCCCGCTCGATCAACGCTCGCAGCTGCTCCTCACGCACCCGCTGACGCTCTGCCTGGGCATCCTCGATGCGCTTACGGCGCCACCACAGCGCGCCAGCTGCAGCACCGCCCAACAGGAGGAAGCCGAACAACCGCCGCCATGGACTCACGCCCCGCACCGGTTCCTTGCCATCAGCGGGGCCCTTGATCCCGGGGCCGGTGCCCAACGCGGTGGCCTCGCCCGCGCTTGGCGCAGGATCTGGACGGGGCTGGTCCGCGCGTCGGGTGAGCTCGCCCTCCCTGACCTCGAACTCGCTGGGGCTTGCCTCGGGCGGTGGGGCCGTCATCGACTCCTGGAGGGCATCGATGTCCAGGAACAACCCGGCACCGAGCAGAATCAGGAACACCGCCGCGAGCCCGGCGCTGACGACATTGAACTGGCGCCTGCCCTTCTCGGTCCTGAACGCATTCAGCACACGGTCGCGGAGGATGGTGAACCCGAGGAGGAACTCCTCCCACGCCGACATGGGGTCCTCTTCCTCCTCGGCTTCGGTCTCCTTCTCCTTGAACACGAGCTTCTCGCGCTCGACGACCGCCTCTTCCTTGATGAAGGTGCCCTTCCCCCACTCAGGCTTCACCTCTTCGACCATCTCGCGGAAGACGGCGGCGCGCGCGTCGTCCCGCCCGTGACGCGCGAGCATCTCCTGCAGCAGGAGGGTCAGGTTGGGGGGGATGGTCGGGCGGATAAACTCCGGCGACTTGTTCATGGCGACGGCCACGATCGCGGAATTGTCCGGCGTCGCGCCGTTCAATCCCTCGAGCGTTCGCCGTACGGCGCGCTGAGGCATGGACCAGTCTTCGGCGGCGAGGAGACTGGCCGTCAACGCGTCGGCGACGGCCAGTGAGCCGAGCACCAGCACATCGTTGGGTTGCAGCCGCGCGGGCCCCGCCACCTCGACGGGGAGCCCAGAGCCGCCGCCGAGCAGCTGTTGCCCCAGACGGTCCCCGATGCGTCGTCCCTTGGCGCCGCGCAGATGGTAGGCGGCCGTTGGCCCAGTCTGCGCGAACCACATCTGCCCGGCGCCGATCCAGAAGATGGACGCAGCCAGGCCGGAGTGTTGCAGCCCGTGTTTCTTCCGGAGTGCTGCCACCTGCTGGTCCGCAGCGGTGAGCATGCCGCGGAGGGCATCCTTCGCGTCGTCGTCTTCGCGGACTTCCTTCGCCGCGTCGTGCACCACTCGGACGACCACCCGGGCCAACAGCCCGTCGTCGTCCCCGTCGCCGCCGTGCACCACGAGCGCGAGGGTGTGGCGGTAGAACTGGAATACTGCGAAGCAGTTGTCGCCACCGGCCGACTGGTCTTCTCCAGCGACCCCGTAGCCCCAGGTTCGGATCATGCCGTCACTTGCCGGTGCCGACCTCGCGGAGCTGTGGCGCGCCCGCGCTGGCCCAGTCCCGCGTGCGGCCTTCGGCCACGAACTGCGACGCCAACAGCCGCGCCTTCTGCCGCTTGAAGTCTTCGTCCGCGAGCACGCCCTGGCGCACGAGGAGGTCGAGTTCGGCGAGCTTCTCCGCTACGTCCGGAGCGCGCGCAGCGTTGTGGATCAACGCCTTGATGATCCCTTCCCACTGGTGGAGGGCATCCCTCGCCTCGCGGTGGGCGGCGGACCCAGTCAGGACCTCGCCCAGGAGGAAGGTCAGGATGTAGACCGGCTCTCGCGTGTCTGCGACATTGATCTTCAGGTCGAGCGAGCGCACATAGGTCTGCGGCTTGCCGCCTGTCTTGTTCGTGCGCACGAACGTGTCTTCGAGCACGACACACCCGATCAGGTCCTGAGCGTCGACCGCACGAACCGTGGCTCGGGGCGTCTCCAGCTCTTCATCCTGCTCGTCGTAGTACACACCCGATACGAACACGAGACTCTTGTTCGCCCACGCGTGCCCGACCGCACAGTACCCATCAGCGCCGCAGAACGTAGGCTCGAGGACGTATCTGTCCGACAGCGTCTCGAACTCGCCTTCGAGGAACTGGCGCCGACCCGCCCGGATCTCGGCCAACTCCTGCTTCTCCTTCCACTGCTGGTAGTACATCCGCCCGAAGAGGATTCCGGCCAGACCGCCAGCTCCGAGCATCAGCAGGAACACGTTCAATGACACGGAGTGGCTCCGACAGCTGAGCGACCAAAGGGACTGTCATCATTTTGACACAGGGCGCCGTCGCAGCGCAACAGCCCCGCCCTTCCCCGCCCTCGGTCAGGTCCGCGGCCGGAGGTATGTGTAGCCATCGAGGCCAGACGTGAACCGATGGAGGAGCATTTTCGACTCCTCGCGGGTCATCACACCGTCTCGCATGGCCCGCTCTGAGGCGGCGCGCACGCGGTGGACGAGCTCTCGCCGGTCGTACTGCACGTACCCGAGCACGTCGGTGACGGAGTCGCCCTCGAGCACCCGCTCGATCCGGTAGCCCCCACCCTCCTCCAGCTGCACGTGCACCGCGTTGGTGTCGCCGAACAGGTTGTGCAGGTCGCCGAGGATCTCCTGATACGCACCGACCAAGGCGATTCCGAGCAAATAGGTCTCGCCGGGCCGGGTCTCGTGGAGCTCCAGTACATCCTTCACGTCGCGGAGTGAGATGAACCGATCCAGCTTGCCGTCGGAGTCACAGGTGAGATCGGCGAGCACCCCGCGTCGCAGGGGGCGCTCATCCAGGCGCTGCACCGGGACCACGGGGAACAGCTGGTCGATCGCCCAGGCATCCGGCACCGACTGAAACACCGAGAAGTTCGCGTAGTAGGTGTCGGCGAGGCGACGCTCGATGTCGGCGAGCTCGTCCGGTACGTACGACATCTTGCGCACGGCGGTGCGGATTCGGCCGCAAACCTGCCAGAACAAGCGCTCGATCGCCGCGCGCTGCTCCAGGTTGATCATCCCGAGGTTGTACGATTGCCGGCCCGTTTCCCGGGCCTGAAGCGCGTCGTGCCAGACCTCCTGGCAGGTCCGAGGATTGACCTGGTCGTACAGCTGGCGCAGCTCTTTGACGACATGTGGTGCGTCTTCTGCGACATCGACGGGCTTGCCGGCGGTCGGCAGGCGCTCCACGCCGAGGACGTCGAACACGAGCAGGGAGTGGTGCGCGACGGTCGCCCGCCCCGACTCGGTGACGATGTCGGGTTCGGCCACGTCGGCGGTAGCGCAGGCCTCCTGGATCGCAGCCACCACGTCGTAGGCATACTCCGCCTCGGAGTAGTTCATCGACGATTCGAAGTTGCTCCGGCTGCCGTCGTAGTCGACGCCGAGTCCGCCGCCCACGTCGAGGATGCCCATGGGAGCACCGAGGCGTACCAGCTCGACGTAGGTGCGTGAGGCCTCGACCATCGCCTGCTTGAACGTGCGGATATTGGTGACCTGGGAGCCCACGTGGAAGTGAAGCAGCTGGAGACAATCCAGCATCCCCGCCTGCTCGAGCTGGCGGACGAGGCGCACCAGATCCCAGGCCGACAGGCCGAACTTCGCCCGGTCGCCAGAGGATGACTTCCAGCGGCCGGTGCCCGCTTGGGACAGCTTCGCCCGCACGCCGATGCGCGGCCGGATCCCAAGCGTCTCTGTGGCCTTGACCAACGTGGCCACCTCGGACAGCTTCTCGACAACCACGATGGTGTTGCGCCCGAGCTTCTGGGCCAGCATGGCGGTCTCGACGTAGTCGGCGTCCTTGTAGCCATTGCAGATGATCAGGGCTTCGGGGTCATCGAGCAGGGCCAACGTGATCAGCAGCTCTGGCTTGCTGCCTGCCTCGAGACCCATGTGCAGTGGGCGGCAGTACTTCACGATCGACTCGACCAGGTGCCGCTGCTGGTTGACCTTGATCGGGTACACGCCACGGTAGCGACCGGTGTAGCCGTACTCTGCGAACGCGTTGGTGAAGCACGCCGCGAGCGTCTCTACGCGGCGCCGCACCAGGTCGGGGAACCGGAGCAAGATCGGCAGGTCGATGCCCCGCTCCACGAGCTCATCGGCGAGCAGCCGAACGTCGATCGCTCCCTTCTCGGCGCCATACGGCGTCACCACGAGGTGGCCGTCCGCATTGACGCCGAACAGATCCCGGCCCCACCGGTCAATGCCATACAGTTCGCGCGCATCCGCCGTCGACCACGCCGCCATCGCCTGCCCCTCCAAGTGGACCGCCACCCCTACCCCGAGACCACCAGGTCGCGCTGACACGAGTCGGTGCAGCCTCAGCCAGGTGGGCGAGTGGGCCGGTCGGGCTCGTCCATTCGGCCCGTGAGGCCGTCGAGCCACCCGGCGGCGGCATCGGGGAAGGCGTCGGCGTACGGTACATAGGGCTTGAGATCGAGCACCGGCGTGCCGTCGAGGAGGTCGATCCCCCGCACATGCACGACGTGCCCCTCGACGCGGATCACCCGCACGCAGGACAGGCCGATGTGGTTCGGCCGATGTGGTGCGCGGGTCGCGAGCACCCCCCGACGCACGCGGGGACCGCGTGGCGGCACGACCGTAGGGTTCCACCCCTGATTGAGGTGGAACAGCGACACGATCCACATCCGTTCAAACCCGTCGAGGCCGCCCAGCGCGGCTGCTGGGACAACCTCACTGTTCAGCTCGATCGTGGCATCCTGCTCGGCCTCTCCCAGCGTGCCTTCGGTCACCACGGCCTGGCGCGGCGTGCCGAAACGCTGCCGATACGGCGACCGCACCACCCCGATCGGGCGCAGCCGGACCTCGTCTGGAAAGGGAACGGCGTCGACGTAGTCCTTGCGTGCCACCAGGCCTCCACGGTGTGGCGGTCTAGCCGCTCCCGTTTCGGGTCGCGACAGCTCCTCGCCGCACTTACGGGTACCAAGAAACAGCACACCCCGCTGGGCCGAAGCCCAGCGGGGTGTGTGGATTGCGGGGACAGGATTTGAACCTGCGACCTTCGGGTTATGAGCCCGACGAGCTACCTGGCTGCTCCACCCCGCGGCACACCAGACATGTAACCGTACCGGATCTGCTGTCAAGTACCGCGGGTGCGTCGACGCCCACCGATGCGGGGCTTGCGTGGCTTCGCTCGTGCGAACCCCTTGCCCTTTGTCTTTCCCGCCGTGGATGGGCGGCGGCCCTCCGCGATGTCCTGGAGGCGATGCACCTCGTTCTGGGTCAACGGTCGCGCCTGGCCACGCTCGAGCCCACGGATCGACAGCGTGGCGAAGCTCTCGCGCCGCAGCTTGCTCACGGGATGACGGAGTGCGGCGAACAGGCGCCGAATGAGTCGATTGCGGCCCTCGGTCACCGTGATCTCGACCCAGGCGTTGGTACCGTCCGTCGTGTCGGTCACTCGCACCAAGGCCGGCAGCGCCGCGCCATCGTCGAGGAACACCTTGCCGGCCCGGATCTTCTGGAGATCGGCGTCGTCGGGCGTGCGGTAGACCTTCGCCAGATACCGCTTCGGAACCCGCCGGGATGGGTGGGTGAGCTTGTGCGCGAGATCACCGTCGTTGGTGAGCAGGAGGGCGCCCTCGGTGTCGAGGTCGAGTCGGCCGACCGGCTCCACCTTCACGCGAAGCTCATCGAGCAGATCCAGGACGCTCTTGCGACCCTGGGGATCGTCTCGACCCGTGATGAATCCCCGCGGCTTGTACATCAGGAGGTAGACCTTCTCCGGCTCCGCGGGGAGGCGCTTGCCGTCGACCCGGACATCCGCGACCGTCGGGTCGACCAACGTTGCGACGGGCACGCGCTGCCCGTCCACGGTCACCCTCCCCTCGATGATCCATCGCTCCGCCAGCCGGCGCGAGGCGAGGCCTCGGCGGGACAGCAGCTTCGCAAGACGCACTTCGTCTGCCATGTGTCCTCCAGTGGCCGCCTCCCGGCGGGCACGGGGTGTGTCGGCCGAAATCGGCCAGGCGCGTCGCTATTCCTCGCTGCGCTCCGTGTCCACTTCGCGGCCGACCAGATCACGGCGCTCCGCGAGCGTTGGAAGATCGGTGAGGGACGACAGACCGAACATCTCGAGGAATCCGCCGGTGGTTCGGTACTCCAGCGGACGGCCGGGCTGGTCGCGTCGGCCGGCCACCCGGGCAAGGCCCTGTTCGACCAACGCCTTCACCACGCGCCCGCTGTCCACGCCCCGCAGCGCGTCGACCTCACCTCGGGTCACGGGCTGGCGATAGGCGATCACCGAGAGCACCTCCAGCGCCGCGGCGCTGAGGGACTTCGGTTTGCTGCCTCGGAGTGCGTTCACGGCATCGGCGAACCGTGACGCAGTGCGCAGCTGCCACCCACCGGCCACCGCCCGCAGCTCCACCCCGGATCCGCGGCGTCGGTCCTCCAGGGCGACCAGCGCGTGTTCCACCAGGCGACGCTGGAGCCCGAGAGCGTCGGACAGCGCATGACTGGTCACCGGCTCACCCGCGGCGAACAAGAGGGCCTCAACTGCGTGCACGACGTCGTCCGGGACTCCGCCTGGCATGCGAGGAAACCGCAGGACATCGTCGGTCATGGGGCCGGTTTGACCGGTACGGGTTCCGGGCGCTCGACGTACCCGACCACGAAGTCGAGGTCCATGCGCTCACTCGGCACCTTCCGGGTCACCTGCACGGGCCCGGCGTGCCGCGCTTGCTCGATGTCCAGCCAGCGCAGCCTGACCATCTCCAGCACTGCGATGAAGGTGGCGACCCGCTCTGCCCGCGTGCCGAGCGTGCGGAGCAGGCGGGTGATCTCCACCTTGCCGTCCCCAGCGTCGAGGGCCCGAACGACCAGCGCGCAACACGCGCGGAAGTCCGGTCCGGGCTCCTCCATCTGAAACACCGGCTCGGGCTCTGCCGCCTTGACCAGCAGGCTGTAGAACCGATCCAGGAGCCCGAACGCGTCCACAGGAGACGCCCAGCGTTCCTCCGGGCCATCGACGTCCAGCGGCTCCCGGGAGAACTCGTCGCGACCCAGCCACGGGCGAGCATCGAGTTGGGCTGCAGCGTCCTTGAGTCGAGCGTACTCCTCGAGCTGCCGAGCCAGCTCGAGCTTGGGATCCTCCTGCTCCTCGTCCACCGGTGTAGGGCGGCGTGGGAGCAGCTCGAGGCTCTTCAGATGGACCAGCGTGGCGGCCGTGACCAGGTAGTCTGCCGCGATCGACAGGTTGAGCTCTCGCATACGGTCGATGTACGCGAGGTAGCTGTCTGCGATGCCCGAAAGGGAGATCTCGCGGATGTTCACGCCGTCGCGGCGCACCAAGTACAGCAGGAGATCGAGCGGGCCGTCGAACACCGGCGTGTGGATGGTCCACTCGGCGTTGTCGTCGCCGCGGGCCTCGAGGGCCAGCGCCAGCTGTGGTGCCCGCCCCTGCGCTGAAGCCTTCGCGCTGTAAGGCGACCCCGGCACAGTGCCCCTCAGCGCACGACCAGCACGGCGAGCTGCTGGTCGATCAGCAGGCGCTCGGTGGACGAGCCGAAGAACAGATCCTTGACCTTGCTGCGGCCCAGGTAGCCGACGGCGAGCACGTCAGCGCCGTGGCGCGAGGCCTCCTCCACCAGGGTCTGGTGCGCTTTCGTCCCCTTCGCCCTGTGCTTGTGCAGGTCGAGTTCGCTGGCGTATCCGTCGAGCTCATCGAGGAGCGCCTGGCCGGTCTCGCCATCGGGCGACACGTGGATGGCGTGCACCGGGATTCGCGCTGCTGACGCGAGGGTGCGCACCGCCCGGAGCGCATGTCTCGCTGCGTCCGAGCCATCCCAGCCCAACGCGACGGCCTTGATCTGCCGAATGGACGCCGGCACGAGCAACACCGGCACGGATGCCCGCTGCGGTAGCCAGCTGGACATCTCGCCGCCTTGCCCGGTGTACCGATCCTCAGTCCGGCCACGGATGCCCAGGACCACCAGATCGGAATCGTGGGACTGCTTCAAGATCTCGTCCGACACCACGCCTGTCACGGTGCGGGTCGCCACCTTGACCCCGGCGGCGGCACCCTCGGCGACAGCGGCCTCGAGGATCGACCGGCTCGCCGCGTGGTGGGATGCGAGGATCTCCGGTGAGACGATGGCGGGCGAGAAGCCGAGCCTCCCGCCGATATCTTCGAGGAAGTTGCCGGATGCAGGGCGCACATTCACGACATGGAGCGCCGTTAGGTGGGCATCAGGGAGGGTGCCGGCCAGCTGGATCGCGACCGCAGTTGCGGCAGCCGCGCTGGAGGACCCGTCGAGTGGTAGGAGGATGTGAATGGCCACGGCGAAACTCTACCGCGCCACGTGGTGGCGCCGCAGGTTCGCGACGGCCTCGATGCGTTCCTCGGCCAGCCGATTCGACGCCTCCACGGTGGTGGTGCCGTCGTGGGTGGCCTTGTGCAGCACCCGCTTCACGGTGTCGAAGATGCCGCGCGCATCTTCCATGGCCTTGCCAGCCGGCCAGCCGCGCAGCTCGGCGTTGACGTTCATCAGGCCGCCCGCGTTGACTACGTAGTCGGGGCCGTAGGTGATCCCGCGCTCGCTGAGGAGCTGACCGTCTCGCTCCTCATCTTCGAGGATGTTGTTGGCGCCGCCACAGACGATCGGCGCTCGCACACCCTTGATCGTGCGTTCGTTGATGATCCCGCCGATGGCGCACGGGGCCAACACATCACAGTTGGCTGCGTAGAAGGAGTCGCCTTCCAGCACCTCGGCGTCGAACTCCTCGACAGCCCGCGCGATGTGCCCGGTGTTGATGTCGCTGACCAACACCTTGGCGCCGCGCTCGTGAAGGTACCTCGCCAGGTTGTAGCCGACGTTTCCGACCCCCTGGATCGCGACGGTGCGACCGCGCACGTCCGATGAGCCGTACACGACCTCGAGGCAGGCCCGCAGTCCGTGAAACACCCCCCAGGCCGTGACGGGAGAGGGGTCGCCCGATCCCCCCTGGAACTGGCTCGCGCCGGTCACATGCTTGGTCTCGCGCCGAATCCAGTTCATGTCCTGGACGTTGGTGTTCATGTCCTCGGCCGTGATGTACCGGCCGTTCAGCGACTCGATATGACGGCCGAAGGCACGGAAGAGTGCCTCGCTCTTCACCGTTCGATCGCCGATGATCACGGACTTGCCGCCGCCCAGGTCGAGCCCGGCGACCGCGGCCTTGTAGGTCATGCCCCGCGACAGTCGGAGCACGTCACGGAGCGCATGTTCGGTCGAGGCGTAGTCCCACAACCGGCAGCCACCCAGGGATGGACCGAGGGTGGTGTTGTGGATCGCGATGATCGCGCGGAGCCCCGCGTCGTCATTCCGGCAGAACAAGACCTGCTCGTGGCCGAGGTCTGCCATGTCTTCGAACGGCTGCATCGGGGACTCCCGGACGGGTCGACGGCGGTTCTTCTAACCCAGGTCCGACGCTGTCGGGCCGGCCTTCACGCGCAGTTTGCGCGATGCGTCACCCCCCGATCGGTCCAGTGCCGCGCAGGTCAGCATTCTGTGGGGATCGGCTCGAGGGAAACCAACCCGGCGTCCAGCCATGCCTCTGCGACGCCGTCACATCGGCTGGTCAGGGCACAGAATCGACAGGCATCGCGCCGCGCGAGGTGAACCACCTGCGGGAAGAACAACAGCGCCTGGTCGAGCTGATGTTCCGCGTCCACGTACCAGCGGTTGCCGCTACGCCACGTGAGCGCCGGTTCCCGAGCAGCCGGCGCGAGTGCACACAGCGGCAGGCCCTTCAGCCCCACTTGGATTCCGGCCGCGCGGAGCCTGGCGATGGCGCTCTCTACGGGCCTGGCGCAGTCGCTGGCGTGGGGAGGCAGGGCGCCGCCCGGAAACGGCCACGTGAGCACGACGAGGTCTGGGACGCTGGCGATCACCCGGTCCACGATCGCATCGAGCACATCCAGCGCGTGCCGGCGCAGCGGGATCGCGACGTGCAGACGCGCCGCACCGAGCCGGCGGATGGCAGGACCTGGGCGGCTTACCACCCACACGCCGACATCCAGCTTCCCTCCCAGCACCGCAGCGATGGAGTCCTGCTCAGAGCCAATGTGGGCCACCACACGGCACAGCCCTGTCGAGCGGGCGTCTTCCAGCACCCCTGGGAGCCCACTGGCCGTCACGCCGCCGAGGCCTGACAGCACCACGGTGTCGCACGCGACCGAGCGTGGGCCCCGGCGCGCCCCGATGAAGTGGTCCAGGTTAGCTGCGAGCTCCTCGACGCTCATCGTGCGTCCGGGAACGGGCGCGCCCGCTCCCAGTCGGCCTGGAAAAGCATGGCCCAACCGGACCTGGAGTGTGGTCGGCGCGGGGACCGCGCCGCTGGGCGTCCACTTGAGCACGACGCTGGATCAGGTGGTCTGCGGACGCACGGCGATGGCGGTGCAGCCATCCAGCTCCCACAACACATGGAAGTCGGGGACCGGCAGGTGACGCTCTTCGTCCACATCGTCCCACGGGTTCGGGTCCATCGCGACCACCTCGTCGGTGACCCGCTCGATCAGTAGCCAGAGGGGGCGCACCTGGGCGTCGGGCGTGCGCA
>JBLFXJ010000150.1:0-17535 GCA_047609825.1 Myxococcota bacterium | reverse complement strand
TCAGGTACACGTCGTCGCCGGCGGAATCCGTCAGCACGATCCCTGAGGCGTCGACATCGGGCAATGGCGCAGGCTCGCACGCGAGCGCAGCCAAGGGCAGGAGCAGTCGAAACATCCGTCCTCCAACGATCCGGTCCTGATGTCTCACCGTACCGCCTCCTGTGACACCGAGCGCGCCCAATCCATGTCACTCGAAGCCGCAGGCCTGAGGGGGTGCACGGTGGTTACCAGCCCGCATGCCCGCCACCGTGCCGCCCCCCGCCAGCCGGATCCTCTTGGTCGACGACGACGACCGCCTGCGCGAGCGCCTCGGTCAGGCGCTCACCGATCGTGGCTACGCCGTGCGCACGGCCAGCTCCCCAGCGGCCGGTCTCGACCAGCTCGAGCGCGCCCCGTGCGACTACGCCGTGGTGGACCTCCGCATGCCGGGGGGCTCGGGCCTCGAGCTGGTGGCGGCGATCCGCGAGCGTTCCCCGTCCACCTGCATCGTAGTGCTCACCGGCTACGGCAGCATCGCCACCGCCGTTGACGCCGTGCGCCTGGGTGCTGCGAACTACCTGACCAAGCCCGCCGACACCGACATGGTGCTCGCAGCCCTCGCCCGGGCCGACGCCGCACCGCTCACCGAGGTGCCGGAGTATGCCCCGCCCTCCCTCGCACGCACCGAGTGGGAGCACATCCAGCGGGTGCTCGAGGACTGCGGCGGCAACATCAGCGAGGCCGCCCGAAAGCTCGGCTTGCACCGGCGAACCCTGCAGCGCAAGCTCCAGAAGTATCCGCCGCGCAGCTAGCCCCGCGCCACGGCCCCGGCCATCTTCGCCGCCTGCTCCACCACCTCCACCGGCTGGCACCCCACCACCTTCACTGGACGGGGCCCCGACTCGGGGATGCCATCCGCAGGCACCCATCCGGCTGGCAGCACGAACCACGTGGGAATGCCGGTCACCCCCCAGCGCTGCGCCTCAACCCGCTGCGCATGCAGCAGCCCGGGCACCTCGGGGTCCTCGAGCCAGGCCAGCGCAGCGTCGGCATCGAGGCCGGCCCGCTCTGCCAGATCCCGCAGGACCCCCGGCGCCTCGATGTCGCGACCGTGCACCCAATGGGCGTCCATCGCGAGCTCCCGCCACGCGTCCAGCCGACCCCGACGACGGGCGAACTCGGACAGAGCGAGCGCGCGCTTGGTGCTCGGCGCATGGGACCGGGGGGTGTACGGCACGCCCATCCCGGCAGCCACCTCCGACAACCGCTGGTTCATCGCCGCCACCCGGTCTGGCGAGAACATCGCGCCGATGTCCATCCCGCCCACCGGAATCTCGGGGTGCAGCTCGAAGCCGCGCCACTCGAAGTCGAGGGAGAACCGTTGAATGACTGGCTGCAGTGCACCCCGCTCCGCGAGGTGACACCACGGTCAGATGAAGTCTGAGAAGAACAGGAGCTTGGTCATGCCCCTCCCTATCCCACCGCAGGAGTCTGACCTGCGCCTGGGAACCCCTCCCCGCGGCCGGGGCGGCGTGGTAGGGGTCGGAAGCGGCCATGGAGCTGGGGAGACGGTGAACCCGACACGCACACTCCGGAGCGTCGACTGGTCGGTGTGGCTGGCCATCGGTGGCTGCCTCGCCGCGCCGTTCTACGTGTTCCCAAGCGGCAACCCACAGCCCGCCGACCTCCTGTTCGTGCTGTTCATGGGCAGCCTGTTGCTCATGGGCGGCGGCCGGTTCACCGTGCCCGCGAGCTCGGTCAGCCTTGTGCTCGCCACCCTGGCCTTCACCGCCTGGGTAGCACTGGTGAACACCTGGTGGACGGGCGCCACCGGCTCGCTCCGCATCTCGAAGACCACGTTGTTCTACGTGTACAACGCATCGATCTTGCTGTCGTTCGTGCTCGCCTACCAGCGATATGGCCGGGCGTGGCTCGTCGGCACCGTGTGGGCGATCTCGGCCGGGCTGATCCTGCAGGTGCTGCTCGCCCCCGCCGTCATGCGCTGGGGCGCCCTGCGGCAGGAGCTGTTCTACAACAACCCGAACCAGCTGGCCTACTTCGCCCTGCTCTCCGCGATGCTCGTGTTCGCGGGGAGCCAGGTGCTCGACATCCCCGCCTGGCTCCAGGGTCTGGTGTACCTCTGCGCCACCGCGCTGGTGGTGCTCGCGTCGTCCCGGGCAGCGCTCGCCGGCCTCGGCGTGTTCGGGGTGCTCCTCGGCTTCCGGCGACCGACCGTCCTGCTCGCCGTCGGGCTGGTGGCGCTGACTGCACTGATCGTGGCCGACGTCGACCCTGCCAGCCTGTACAACCGAGGCCTCGACCTGAACGAGGAAGGGGGGCGCGGCTACCACCGCCTCCTGCGCTACCCGCACTACCTGATCCTCGGCGCTGGCGAGGGCTATATCGAGCGGTTCTCGGTCGAAGACCAGTGGCACCATGAGCTGCACAGCGTGTTCGCCACCCTGCTGTTCTGCTACGGGATCGTGGGTGCAGCGCTGTTCGCGCTGATGAACGGGGCCATCCTCCGATCCGCGGGCCTCGTCGGCGCGCTCGCACTCGTTCCGCCGTACATCTTCGGCCTCACCCACCAGGGCCTGCGGTTCACCCAGCTGTGGATTCTCCTGGGGTTCCTCGCCTGCATCGGGGTGGAGCGGCGCCGCCAGCAGCGCGCCATTCCCAAGCCAGCCGACCCGCCCTCACCGTGGCGCCGCGCCGAGCTGGAGGCCGCGAAGTGAGCGGCCTCCGACGGTCCACCCTCCGCGTCAATTTCTCTTGGATGTTGGTCGGCTATCTGGTGTACGCCGCGTCCCAGTGGGGCGTGGTCGTCACGCTCACCAAGCTGGGCTCGCCGGCCATGCTCGGCACCTTCGCCCTGGCCCTGGCCCTCACAGCACCTGTGTTCCAGTTCGCAAACCTCAACCTCCGTGCGGTCCAGGCCACCGACACCGAGGGAGAACACACCTTCTCCGACTACTTTGGGCAGCGACTCATCGCGACTCCCATCGGCCTGGCGGTCATCGGTCTGGCGATGCTCGTCGCCGACTACCCCACCGCGACAATCCTGGTCACGCTCACTGTGGCGCTGGCGAAGGCGGTGGAGTCGATCAGCGACATCTTCTACGGCCTGTACCAGCGGCGCGAGCGCATGGACGGCATCGCCCGCTCGCTCATGCTCCGCGGCCCCCTGAATGTCGCCGTGATCGCGGTCATCCTGTGGTCCACCGGCAGCCTCGTCGCGGCGGTGGTGGGCCAGCTCGGGGTGTGGACCACCATCCTGCTGGTGCACGACGTGCCCCGGGCTCGGGTCGTGCTGGGCGGCGACCCCATGCGCCCGCGGTTCCAGTGGCCACGCCTGCGACAGCTCACCTGGACCGCCCTCCCCTTGGGCATGGTGGTGCTGCTGATCTCGCTCACCGCGAACGCGCCCCGATACATCATCGAACACTTCAGCGGCGAGTGGGAGCTGGGCATCTTCGCCGCCATGGCGTGGCTCGTCCAGGCCGGCCAGACCGTGATCCGCGCGCTGGGCCAGGCCGCCATCCCCCGGCTCGCGGCCCACTACGCATCGGGTCGACGCATGCGGTTCGTGCAGCTCGCCGCCGTGCTCCAGGGCTTCGCGGTGCTTGTCGGAGGCGCCGGCGTCGCCGTGGCCGCCTGGGGCGGGCCAATGATCCTGGAGGTGATGTACACCGCCGAGTATGCCGCCCACTCCGACGTGCTCGTGGTGATCATGCTCGCCGGCGGACTCACGTACATGACGTGGTTCTTCATGAACATCATCACCGCGGCGCGCTACTTCCAGCCACAGGTGCCCATCGCGGTCACCACCCTCGCCGTCACCGTCGTCGGCTGCATGTACCTCGTGCCCACCTACGGAATTCTCGGCGCCGCCTGGGCCTGGGTGATCGCCCAGCTGGTCCAGCTCGCGTGGGGCATTGTGCTCACGGGGTTCGCGGTCGTCGCCAAGCCCGTCGCCAGACCCGACGAACCTTCCGCCGAATCCCTGCCTGCCTAGGACCTCGCCATGACCCGATCGGCCCTGCTCGTCGCCGCTGCCCTCATCGCGTGCCAGTCCTCCGCTGATAAGGACGCCGACAGCGGCGGCATCGGCACCGACCCCAGTCCCACGGGCGCGGGCACTACCCCGGCCGGCACCACCACCGGCACCACGCCCGCCGGAACCACCCCCACCGGCACAACCCCGACGGGCACCACCCCCACGGGCACCACACCCACCGGCACCACCCCCACCGGGGGCACCCCCGCCGCCTGCCCCGACGAGCCTCCTCGGGGGTACGACGCCCGGATTCGCGCAGACTGCTCCGAACCGCCCCGAACCGGAGCGCTCGACTGGGTCGAGGAGTGGCGCTGGGAGGAGAACACCATCCACCCCGGGCACCACCAGGTGATGGTGATGCCTGCCGTGGGTCCGATGGTCGACACCAACGGCGACGGCATCGTCGACGAATCCGACACCCCCGGGATCGTGTTCTCTGCGTTCGAGTTCGACTACCGCGACCCCGGCGCTGTGATCGCCATCGACGGCGGCACCGGCGAGATCCTGTGGTCGGTGCTCGAGGTCGACGGCCACTCGGCAGTGGGCTCCGCGGGGGTCGCGCTCGGCGACCTGGACGGCACCGGCCAGGTGGTGGTCGTGGGCACCCTCGACGGGTTGATGGCTCTCGACGCGCGGGATGGCTCGCTGCGCTGGTTCGCCCCCACGCCGGTCGGGCGGCACGGTCTGCCCACCCTGGTCGACCTCGAGGGCGACGGCCTGGCCGAGGTGGTGTTCGGCGCCACCGTGGTGGAATCCGACGGCACCATCCGGTGGACCGGCGAAGCGGCCATCGGCGGCCGGTACTCGTTCAATGGCCACGCCGCCGACCTCGACGGAGACGGCCTGCTCGAGGTCATCGCCGGCGCCACGGTGTACGAGCATGACGGCTCGGTGCGGTGGCGGCTGGACGACGAAGAAGGGCTGCCCCTCGACGGATTCACGGCGGCCGCCGACCTGGACGGAGACGGCGAGCTGGAGATCGTGCTCGTCCGCGAGGCCATCACCCTGCTCGACACCGACGGCACCGAGCTGTGGTCGGTTCCGTACGAAGGCGAGCGCGGCGGCCCCCCCGTGGTGGCCGACCTCGACGGCGATGGTCTGCCGGAGATCGGCGCCGCGTTCCTGAGCGGATACCGGACCTTCGAGGCCGATGGCACCCCGATCTGGACCCACCCGTGGGGCGAGCTCGGCGGCGAGAACGGCTCTGCAGTGTTCGACCTCGACGGCGATGGCGTGCCGGAGATCCTCACGGTCGATCAGGAAAACCTGTACGTGTTCGACGGCGTCACCCACGCGACCGAGCTGCTGTTCTCCTCGTTCTCCTCCGGCACGTTGTACGAGTACCCCGTGCCGGTGGACGCCGATGGGGACGGCAGTGTCGAGCTCGTGGTGCCGATGAACGACTACAGCCGGTTCGACGAGAGCACCGGAATCGCGCTGCTCGGCCCGGCCGAGGGCGCGTGGCCAGCGGCGCGGAAGATCTGGAACCAGCACTACTACCAGGACGGCGTGGTCGGCGACGACGGGCGGGTGCCGGCGGTGGCGATTGTCGACCCCACCGAGGTGCGCAGCGGCGACACGCTGGAGGCCATCCCGCTCCTGCGCCCAAACCTCACGCTGGGCCGGGAGGAGCTGTGCCTCGACGAGTGCGACGACAACGTGGCCGTGCTCTGGCTGCCGGTGGAGCACACGGGCCTCGCCGCATCGGAGCCGTGCGACCTGGTGATCACGAGCGGGGCCGACGAGCTGGCGCGCTGGGCGGTGCCGGCCATGGCGCCCGGCGAGGTGGTCTGGGTCGGGCCGCTGGAGGTCTCACGCGACGCATGGGGCGGGGGAATCACCGCCTCGGTGGACGCGGATGAGGCCGTGAACGAGTGCGACGAAGGCGACAACATCACCGAGTGGGACTCGTTCCCGTGTCTGTGATCGCACCCGCCAGGAGCTGACGGCGGAGGGCGGAGGCCGCGGGGGGGAGCTGGTCCACGCCGCGGTGCAGGAGCATCAGCGTGCGGGGGATGGGGAACCGAGCGTCCTCCACCTTGATGAGGCGACCCTGCGCCAGGTCGCGCCGGCACGCCGCACGGCTCATGAGCGCCCGCCCGACGCCCGCCCGCACATTGCCCTTCACCGCTGCGATGGAGCCGAGCTCCATCACCACATCCGCCTCCGGCACATGCCGCTCGAGCAGGGTACGGAGGATCGCGCCCTCCGGAAAGCTCACGAAGGCCGTGGGATCCGCCGCCGGCACGGGGCCGTCCACCAGGAACAGCGGATCGAACCGCCACGGCTCGGCCGTGAACCAGGTGGCGCCAGCGGGGATGCTCGCATCGCTCACCAGGGCCAGGTCGAGCGCGCCGCCCTGCAGGGCATCCCACACCGCCTCGTTGTGGGCCTCGGTCAGGAACAGCCGCACGCCCGGATGGGCTCGCCGGAACGCGGCCAGCGCCGTGGGCAGCAGGTAGGTACACGCCGTGGGACCCGCCCCCAACCTCACCAATCCCGCGCGCAGCCCAACAACCTCCGCCACCGCCCGCCGACCATCCTGAACCGCCGCGAGAGCAGCCCGCGCTCCTGGCAGCAGCGCCTCGCCTGCGGCCGTGGGTCGTGCTCCGCGACGCCCACGGTCGAGCAATCGGGCGCCCAGATCCTCCTCCAGCGCCCGGATCGACGCTGAGAACGCCGGCTGCGAGATGTGCGCCTGGCGCGCCGCGGCGGTGAAGGTGCCGTGCTCGCACGCGAGCACGAAGTGGCGGAGGCGGTCGAACATTCCATAGACATAGCCTATGGATATGTGTTGAACAATCCATTGGATGCGCGGAAGGTCACGGGCGATGCTGGGTGCAGGAGGTGGCGGATGGCCATCATCGGGCTCGGCCTGCTCGCCGGCATCGTCACCACACTGGCCGGAATGGGCGGCGGCATGGTGCTCGTGCTCGGCCTCGCGCTGTTCATGGACCCCACCGTGGCCCTCGCCGCCTCCGGGCCGGCGCTGTTGCTCGGAAACGGTCACCGGCTGTGGATGTACTTCGCCGAGCTGAACCGCCCGATCGCATGGCCATATGCCCTGGGCGGGATCCCCGGCGCGCTGATCGGCGGCCTGCTCCTCGGCGTCGTGCCCACGGTGTGGGTGCAGGTCGCTATGCTGATGGTCGCCCTGGCCGCCACGGCCAAGGTGCTCGCCGGATGGGCCTGGCGACCGCCGGCCGGCGCGCTCGTCCCCGGCGGATTCGCCGTCGGATTCACCGCCTCCACCGCCGGGGGTGGCGGCCTCATCGCCGGGCCCATGCTCCTCGCCAGCGGACTCACCGGCCGGTCCTATGTGGCCACGGCGGCCGCGGGTGCCATCGCTGTCCACCTCGGGCGCATGGTCGGCTACGGCGCCAGCGGCGTGCTCAGCACCTCCGCCCTGCAGCTCGGGGTGGGGCTGGCCGCCCTCGTGATGGTGGGCAACGGCCTGGGCGAGCGCATCCGCCAGCAGCTCGACGCCAGCGCCGTGGGACGGCTCGAGCGAGGCGTGGTGCTTGGCTGCCTCGGCCTGGCCACGGTGGGGTTGGTCAGCTGATCGGTCGCCGGGAGCGGTAGGCGTCGAGGCGGCGCAGGCCGGAGCTGGTGGACGCGTGGGTGCACCGGATATCGGGGGTGACCGCGCGCGAGGCGGTGATGAAGCAGGGCGGCCACATCGGTCACTCCACCACCACGATCTCCGTCACGTCGTCCACGGTCACCGTCCAGGTACCTGCGGGGACATCAGCGAGGGAGAACGCGGTCTCCCACCAGCAGACCCGGTCCTCGCACGGCACCGGGGCGCCGTCGACCAGGGTGAGCGTGATGGTGTCATCCTCAGTGGAGATCTCGGCGCCGAGCCTGGGACAGCCGTGGCTCTCCCAGCCTGATGTGAAGCCGTCGATGCTGTTGTCCCCCGGGATGAGGCTCACCGAGGCCTCTACCGGGGCCTCCCTGCACATGCCCAAGCCCACGAACGCCACCCGAGGCACGAGGTCGGCCGTGGTGTCCGTGTCCGTGTCGGAATCCGTGTCCGTGTCGGAATCCGTGTCCGTGTCGGCGTCCGTGTCGGAATCCGCGTCTGTGTCGGTGTCTGCGTCCGTGTCCGAATCGGTGTCCGTGTCTGTGTCCGTCAGGTCGATGGTCGTGGGCTCGGTCGCGCTGTCACCGCCCGCGTATTCCCCCTTGCCGGGGCACGCGATCGTCAACAGTAGCGCTGCGCCACCAATCACTCGCCTCATGGATGCCTCCCGATTCTACCGTCAAGTCGACGCTTGGTCGGCTCGGTCGGCCGAGATTCCAGCCCAGGGGGCCTGGGCTTTGACTCGGCCTCCGTCGCCTCCCGTCGGTCGAAGTCCAGTATGCCGGATCGTCGGCACACCCCGCTGGGCTAGCTACCGGAGGCCAGAGTAGTCGAACCCGACCCACAGGCGCTCGTCCAGGGCCAAGAGCTTCTCGAATGCGAACATCTGGCCATCCAGCGGCAGGCTCACCTCCACCGGTTGGGCGCCGCCACCCAGGCCGCCGTGGGCCACCTGTCCCGCCGCCGCCTTCTGCTGCATCGGGATGTCGGCCTCGAGTTCGAACACCTCGGTCGCCGCCATGGGCGACGACAGGTAGTCCACCGCCCGCAGCGAGCCATCGCGCTTCTTCTTCACCCTGGCATCCCACGGCGCGTAGATCGTCCAGCCCACGTAGGTGGTCGGCGCATCCGCGCGGGGCAGCTCGGCCTCGAACCGTCCCTTTCCCGACTCGGACGGCGCCTCTCCGTTCTCGACGTACACCACCTCGACCTCGAACGCCGACAGCGAGCCGCCCTGGGCGGACGACCGCACCAGCGGCACCAACAGACGACCGTCTCCGCCCGCGGCCGGCTGCACGGCCTTGCCCGCCACCGACGCGCTCCACAGCTCCGCCTCTTCGGGCAGCGCCAGCCGGAGGAACTGCTTGCGGTTGTTCCGCACCTGGTACCGGACCGACGTGAGGCGCCGGCCATCGGCGGTGAACATCGTGGTGGCAGCGGCCTGATCGAGCAGCGTGACCAGCACGTCCACCTCCTCGTGCTCCGACACATCCAGCGGGATCACGGCCCCGTCGCCCAGGTACTTGAACCCGAGGAGTACGGGCGTGGCCGTACGGCCGAGGATGCTCGCCGGCAGCGTGCGCACATCCACCGACGCCGCAGCCTGCACAGCACCCGCCCCGAGCTCCAGGTTGCCCAGGGCCTGCACGCCGACGAAGCCCTTCGAACGCTCCACGCCGAGCGGCTGCACCAGTGGCACCTCGACCGCACCGGCGACCACCTTCTCCAGGTCGAGGGACAGCTGGTACGCCCCCTCGGCCTCGTAGTTCAGCAGCACCGTGAGCGTGCCGTCATCCGCCAGGGTCCAGTCCCGCAGGCCCGCGCCGCTCACGTCGAGCAGCGTCATATCCGTCGGCACCTTCACCCTGAGCGTGTCCAGTCCGGCGAACAGGATGGTCTGGTTCAGGGTCACCTGAGCCCGCAGCACGCCCTCGCCGATGCCCACCAGGGTGTGCACCTCGGCGTACACCCGGGCCTGCTGCGCCTCCTGGGTGCTGCTCTCCTGCACTGCCCGCTGCCACGCGACCGAGAGCGAGCCCTGCGACGGCAGCGTGGCGCGAACCACCCGCTTACCGCCGACGAGATCGTCGCTCTTCAGCCGGGCATTCGCCACCGTGAAGTCCAACGACTCGCCGGTGGGCACCGCCAGCTCCACCGAGGTGGCGCCCGCCGCCTCCATCGTGAACGCGAACCCGCTCGAGCCGCGTGAGCTGTTCACCCCGACCGCGAACCGGACGGTCACGTCGAACGCCCCTTTCTGATCGGTGGTGAGGATGTATCGGCCGCCTTCGAGCAGCAGCGGAGCCGGACGCCCGGCGATGCGTGCCTCCTGCACCGCCACGCTCGACGGCAGCAGGCCCACCCGGATCCAGTCGGTCTTGCCGAGGTTCTCGATCCGGAAGGTGCCCTCGAACACCGCCGACACCGGCTCGCCGTCGTCCAGCACCACCTCGCCGACGTACTTCGCGGACGACAGCACGTGGTCCCGCGGCGCCTGGTCGGGCTTGTCGGGCCGGTTCTTGCCCTGCTCGTACAGCTTGAGGAACTCGCCGAGGGTGAGCGTGACCCGCTCCGGGTCCTGGGCCGAGGCGACGAGGGGGGCGGCCACCAGGGCCAACAGGGTCAACAGGCGGGTGATCATCGGTTCTTCTCTCGGATCTCGCGCGCCGCGACCGGGAGCTCCAGGGGAGCGTCGGCGGGCAGCAGCAGGTGTTGGTAGCGGACGGCCTCGCCCTGGGAGGGCACGACGATGGACTGGGTGGTGGCGGTGATGGCCATGCGGGACCGCTCGGGGGCGCCGGCCGTGGGCTCCGCGGGGGCGTTCGATTGCTTCCCCCTACCTTTCATGGCTGGTGTCTTGCTGGAGGTCGCGACGGGGACGGGAGACGGCACCACCACGGGCTCATCTCGGCTCGACACCCAGTTCTTGCGGCCAGATCCTCCGCCACCGATCGACCTGCTCATGCGACTGGTGGACTCGACCACGACCTTCTTGGGCTTGCTCACCTCGCCCTCGACGGTGCTGTCGCTCACGTTGGCGCCGTCGAGGGTGTAGGTCGATTCATTGGTGGAAGCGCCACCCAGGTTCGGGTTGCCACCGTTTCCGGTGACCCCCTGGGCCAGGCTCACCGCCGACTGGTAGCTCCGACCCGTGGGGATGCGTTCGAGGAGCTCCTTCGTGAGCACCTCACCCTGATCCCGGCCCTCGCCGCCCATCGGCTCCTCGGCAGGCGCCGGCATGAACCCATCCAGGTCGTCGCCAGCCGCCTCGCCCCGGAGGTCCAGCCCGAACAGCCCCTCGAGCTCCTTGCCGTCGATGACTGCAAGCTCGCCGGCCTTGTACGCGAACTCATCCCCGACCTCCTCCACGACCGGAGGCGGCGGCGGCGGCGGCGGCACGGCCTTCGCCTTGTCAGCCCGCTGTCGCTTCGCCTCGGACAGGCGCGCGCCGAGCACGACGTTCTGCACCTCCTGCTCGCGTACCTCCTTCTGCTCGAGCTTCGACAGCTTCTCGCCGGTCTTCAGCGCGTCTTCGTACAGCAGCTCGGCCTGTTCGTAGTTGCCCGCCAGGTACGCCGCTTCAGCCTCGGCCTCCGACTGCGCCGCCTGCTTGCGGTCGTCTTCGGCTCGGGCCAGCGCCTGGTCCTTGATCCGGCGCTTCATCTGCTCATCGCCGCCAGCATCCTCCGAGTCCTCGTCCACCAGGAACAGGTTCGACTGCAGCCGGCGGGTGTTCTCGTTGACGGCCCCGATCTCCTCCAGCTTGTCCAGCTGGTCCTGGGCAACGTCGAAGTCGTTGCGCATCCACGCCGACACCGCCTCCTGGAACCGAACCTCCGCCTCGACCGCCCGCGGGTCGCCCACGCTCAGGCCGTAGGTGATGCTGTCGCCGCGGTCGAAATCCGCCACCACCGGCCCATCTCCCGGATCGAGCCGGCTCGAATAGCCAGGCGGCAGGTGCAGGGTGACCCGGGTGACGGCCACGTCCGCGTCCACGGTGGGCAGGACCAGACCGCGGGACTCCCGGCGCCCCCAGCTCCCCACCTCTCCGAGCAGCGCCACCTCCACCGGGAACGACAGCAGCCCCTCCACGGTCTCCACCGACTTCGCCAGCGGGATCAGCCAGCCATCGCCGTCGGTGGACACCCGCGCCGTGTCGCCGCCGACCTGCGCGGCCAGCAGGCTCAGCCCCTCTGGTGGCCGCACCCGCAGGTGGGCACCGCGGTCGTTGCGAACCTGGAGGATGCCCCGCAGGAGCACCCGGCCATCGACCGTGGCGGCCGCGGTCCATGCGGCAACATCGACCAGGGTGGCCGGGCCGCTCACGGGCACGAACCTGAGCAGCCCCAGCGAGCCCTCCACCGCGCCCTGGCCCCGGAATGCCGCCGTGGGCGTGCCGAGCACCAGGTCGCGGGCCACCTCGGGCAGCTCGGAGGCAGCCGATGGCTCCGCTCCGGAGAGGCCGGGTACAATCTGCACCTCGTCGAGCCGGGCGATCTGCACCCCGGTCTCGACCCGGAACGCACCCTGCGGACGGATCGACGGCACCGGCAGGCTCGCCTCGGCGCCAGCGGGCACGGCCGCCGACCACGCCAGCTCGAGCTCCACCCTGACGCTCTCGGACCGGCGCAGCACCACCTCCACCCGATCGCCCTCGCGCTTCCAGCTCGCCACCTGCGCGCCGGTCACGTCCAGGTCCGGTCCGATGCCGGTCACCCGGAACGACACCCGGTCCAAGCTCCCCTGGCGCACCGTCCACCACACGCGCCCGCGACCCGAGAGCTCGGCGTCGCTGACCGTCAGCCCGAGTCCCACCTCCGCCAGGGCGAGCGTTGGGCGTGGGCCCCGCTCGGTCCGCGGCGAGGTGCGCAACACAAGGCCTGCCGTCGCCGACCAGCGGCCATCGCCGAGCTGGGCCACACCAGAATCGGGCGAGCCGAGCACCACCTGCTGACCGGGCGCCACCACCCGCACGGTGCCGGCCCCGGCGGGGAGGAGCGCGAGCGCCACATCCCCGCGGGAGGCATCGCCTGTCACAACGCCCCGTACCCGCAGCGTTCGCTCACCCGACACCCAACCGACGGCCCACAGCCCGTCGGGCGCAGACTCCAACGCCCAGTCGCCGTCGACCTCGAGCTCGGACGCCGCCCCGATCACCCGGAGCGCCACCCAGCCCGGCTCCGGCGCCGCTACCACCCAGGTGGCGACCACCGCCACACCGTCGGCACCCGGCGTGAGCACCACCTCCCGCCGCAGCACCCCCGGCCCTGGCACATCCTCCGGGACCACTGGATCGGTCACGCGAGCCCGCAGCGCCAGGTACCGCGCGCCGTCGAGCTCGACGGAGGCCGCGCGGCAGGGGGTCACCAGGGCCAACAGGAACAAGAGCGTCACGGGCCGTCCAGGGTCGCGAGTTCAACGCCGCGCGGGCACTCGACTTACACCTGTGTGCCCGTTTCGGCGCAGGTTCATCCGCGAACGAGCACAATCCGTCGCGTGACGTTGAGCAGGATGAACGGAAGCCCGCCTCCGAGGCGGACGTCGTGCCGAAACAGCCACGCCTGCACCACCGCGAGCGAGGTGACCGCGAGCAGCACGAGCGACCACTTGCGCACCCAGGCCGGGTCGGGGTGGGCCGCACCGATGTACCCCGCGGGCGAGGCCACCGTCGCCACCACGCCCACGCCGAGCGCCGCGGCGAACAAGCCGAAGGCCTGCGTCTCTGCCAGCCAGCTCGCGAGCTGTGGGACCGGCGCACCGAAGCCCACGGCCCCGAGCGCGAGCCACACAGCGGTACCGAGCAGGATCGGATTCAGGGTGTGGCCGCGCCAGCGGAGCCCGGCGGTGACCAGCACTGCGAGCACTGTGGCACCGGCGAATGCCCCGCCCATGCTCGGCAGGTCCACCTCGCCCCGAACGATGATCGGGAACGCCAGGGACACGACGGGGGCGAGCTGGATCAGCTCCACCCAGGGAGGGGAACGCCACATCCCAACCTGATAGCGTATGGTGCGCCGGAACAGGAGGCAGGTGAGATGAAGAAGGTGCTCGCAGGGGTAGCCTTGGCCGTGGTCGCGCTGGCGGCAGCGCTGGGCGGCGCCGTAGCAACCCAGCCCGATACGCTCCATGTGGAGCGGTCGATCGCCATCACCGCATCCCCCGCGGTCGTGTTCCCGATGGCCAACGACTACCGCAACTGGGACAAGTGGGACCCGTGGCGCGCGAAAGACCCCGACCAGAAGACCACGATCTCCGACCCCCCATTGGGCGTCGGCGCGTGGACGGCCTGGGAGGGCGACGAGAACGTGGGCCGGGGCAAGATGACGATTATCGAGTCCACCCCCAACATCCTCGTGCGGCAGACCCTCGAGTTCTTCGAGCCGTGGGAGTCGACGGCCGTGGCCACGGTCGCCATCGATCCCGCGGATGCGGGCTGCAACGTCACCTGGTCGTTCGACAGCCAGCAGGACCTCATGAGCAAGGCCGCGGGCCTGTTCATGGACATGGACAGCATGCTCGGCCCCGACTTCGAGGCCGGACTCGCGAGCCTCAAGGCGGCCGCCGAAGCGGAGTCTGCGCGGCTCGCCGAAGAGGAGAAGCGCATCGCCGACGCGAACGCCGAGGCCACCAAGGCGTTGGAAGACGCATTCCGAAGCGCGCTCGAGGCCGGCGCAGACGGCCAGGTGCTCACGCTCGAGGAGTGGTGAGCCACCGGCCACGATGTTTCGAATCATGGCGCTCAACGCGGCTCCAGAGCATGTGAACAGCGTTCACGGAGTCGTAGATGGCGCAGCACGAAGTCCGCGCCGGGTCCCTCCCGGCGAGCGACGGTGCCTGGACCGAGGTTGGAGCGTCGGGTGAAGCGGCCGTCAGCGGCTGGGTCGAGCCCGGCTGGGAGCCGGTGCGCGCGGCGTTCCAGCGCAACTTCGACCGCCACCGGGAGGTGGGCGCCGGGTTCTCGGTTTGGCACCGCGGCCGGCCGGTCGCCGAGCTCTGGGGTGGGATGGCCGACCCCGTCACCGGGCGTCGATGGACGGTCGACACGCCGGCGGTGGTGTTCTCGGCCACCAAGGGGCTGGTCGCCATACGCCTCCTCCAGCTCACCGACGCCGGAGTGCTGGACCTCGACGCCCCTATCGCGGACGTGTGGCCGGAGTTCGCAGCTGCGGGCAAGGAGCGGATCACGGCGCGCACCCTGCTCAACCACCGCTCCGGCCTGAACGCGCTCGACGCAGCGCTGGAGCTGTCGGACTTCGCCGATCCTGGGGGCCGGGTGCACGAGGCGCTGGTGGCGCAGCGACCGCTGTGGGCCCCGGGAACCGGCCAGGGCTACTGCGGCGTCACCTACGGCCCCTACGCGGGCGAGCTCGTGTACCGCACGACGGGCCAGCGCATCGGAGCGGGGTTCCAGCAGCACATCGCGGAGCCACTCGGCCTCGACGCATGGATCGGGGCTCCGCCGGATGTGGCGGCACGGGCGGCGCGAATCCTGCCGGTGGGACCCCGCGAGATCCTCCGCCACCACCTGCCCTCAGCGCTGTTCCGCCGCACCCCCGAGGGGCGCCTGGCGCGGCAGATCGCCCGCCCCGGAAGCGTTCCTCGTCGGGTGTTCGGCAGCCCGCGGATGACGTCGTTGGGCCAGGTGAACGACCCCGCCGTCATGGCACTGGAGCTGCCGTGGATGGGAGCAGTCGCCTCCGCGGCGGCCCTGGCGAAGGCATACGCGGGCCTGATCGGCGAGGTGGATGGCGTGCGTCTGGTGCGGCCGGAGGCGCTGCGGCCCCTGCGCTACCGCCAGTCGTGGTCCACCCGCGACCGGGTGCTGCAGAAGCCGATGGGCTGGTCGCAAGGGTTCCTGAAGGACCGCCGCCACTTGTTCTCACCGAATGCAGCGTCGTTTGGGCATGCGGGGGCTGGTGGGGCTGTGGGGTGGGCGGACGCGGAGGCGGAGCTCGCGTTCGCGTATGTGCCGAATCGGATGGATTGGCAGATTCGTTCGCCGCGATCGGTTCATTTGGCGCACTCGGTGTATGCGTGCTTGTGAGTGCCGGCGGGTGATGGTCGGCGGCGGATGAGCGATTCGGCGATTCGGCGATTCGGCGCGTCGGTCAGGGCGGAGCTGGGTCGACGGCCTGGAGGAGCCGGCGGTGATTCGGGGATTTGGCGGGGCGGGTTGAGCGCGACGGCTCGGAGGATCGGGCCGCGGGCGACTACGGATAGAGCCGGTGCCTGCTGGCGTGGGTCCTCCCCATCCGCGGCATCGCGGACTCCGGCGCCAGCGGACGGAGTCCACTGGCGCCGGAGTCCCCTGCTGGCGGCGGCTGGGGTCCCCCCCACTTGCACGGCACCTTCTTGGTCGTGGGTGCGGGCGGCAGCGGGGGTGTTGGGCCAGGCAGGTTGGGGTGGGTGGGATTCGGGGCCGCGGCGCCTGAGCGCACTACGCCGTGAGCCCGAGCGCTGCTGGGCGGGCTGTGGTGTGGACGGACCTGTGTTGGCCGGTACAAGACTGGGGCCGCTGCCGCGCTGGATCTGCTTCGCATGGCGGGTCGGCCGAGGAAGGCCTCGGCGGCCCGCCCGCCGTCTCAGTCGACCCGCGACCAGGTGACCTGGCTGGTGTACGCGCTGTCGGCGTCGATCGCAGCGGCCTGGAGGTACAGGTCGAGCGGCCCGATGCCGAGGGGCATGGCGATCTCGAATACGGCGACACCGAGGGCGTCGGCGCGCGCGGTGTGCATCAGCACGGGGTCCACCACATCGAGGCACTCGCCGAGCAGCGGCGGCGGGCAGGGTCCAGCCCCTTCGGCGAAGCCGCGCACCCAGCCCACGGTGGCGCCTGGAGGGGCGTTGTGCACCACCAGCGGCACGCGGTCGCCGGCGTTGAGCCACTCGTGGTCCAGATGGAGCCAGGTGTAGGGCTCGCCCGGGCTGACCTCGCGTGCCATCTCGAAGTCGACCCAGCTGTCACCGGTGTCGGCCTCGGCCGGGAACCGGGTGATCGCGACGCCGGCATCGGGCGCGGGGGCCGTGGCGTCGGCCACATCGCCGCGGTCGTCGTGCCAGCCGTCATCGTTCGGCCAGCCGTACACGACGGTGTCGGAGGTGGCCCCGGCGCAGTCCCGCAGCTGCACAGCGTCGGCGTTCGAGGTGGCGTTGCCCAGGGCGAGCCCCTCTGCGACGAGGCCCACCCCGGCGACGGCATCGGACTGGCCGACGACGAGGCGCTCACCGGGGTCGAGCATGGTGCCGGCGGGCAGGCGCACCTGCTCGGCGTAGGCGGACGTGCCGGCCCACAAGGTCCAGCCCGACAGGTCGGCCGGTGCATCGCCCCGGTTGGCCAGCTCGAGCCACTCCCAGCCGGCGTCGGCGCCAGAGGGGTCGGGGAACAGCTCGTCGAGCACGACGGTGGCATCGGCCGCGCGCGCACAGCCGCCCGGCAGGTCGTTGGGCAGCCCGGGGCTCGGGGCCTCGAGCAGGCTCACATCGTCGGCGCTGCGGTCGGTGTCGACCCCGTTCGGCAGGCGCCCAAGGGTCAGCCCCTCCTCGGGTGGTTCGGCCACGAGCACGGGCACGTCACCGTCGTCTTCGGCGAAGCCGTCGCTGTTGTCAGGGCCGTAGATCACGGTGTCGATCACACCACCTTCGCCGTCCACAAGGCGCACGGCGTCGCCGCTGCTGCCGGCGTTGCCCATGCCCAGCGTGGCCTCGGGCGCGAGGTTCAGATCGGCCTCGGCCACATCTGCGCCGCCGACCACGAGGTAGGCGCCAGGCGCCAGCTCGACCGCATCGAACGTGTACCGGCTGGAATAGGACAACGTAGCGCGCTCGAACGACCACCCCGTGAGGTCGGCAGCCTCGGCGCCGTTGTTGTACAGCTCGAACCACTCATGCCCGCCATCGGCCCCGACCGCGTCGG
>JBLFXJ010000149.1:0-17802 GCA_047609825.1 Myxococcota bacterium | reverse complement strand
CGAGAGGCCTCATGCATGCTGTCCTCCACATCGCACACCGATGACCCGAGACCCGCCGTCGACCCTCGCGGTGACGTTCGAGCACCACGCATGGTCATGCGCACTCGTCGCCACGCCGCGCCTGCGCGACGAGGCTGCGGTCCGTGCCCTGCTCGTCGCCGCCTCCTGTGTGTTCCTCTTCGGCGGCGCGAGCGCTGGTGCGGAGCTGATCGGTCCGTACGCGTACCTGTTCGTGGTGGCGCCGACGTTCATCGGAGTCGTGCTCGCGCAGGACCGCATCGTCCGGTGGCTGCGCACACCGTCGCGTGTTCCCGAGCTGAGGCTGCGCTGCGAAGGAGACAGCCTCACAGTGAACGGCCACCGCGTGGGGCTGGGAAGTCTCGGCGTCGAGGCCAGCGGGCGGGTGCTGCAGCTCCGAGCCGACGACCATGCTTGGCGAATCGACGCCTTGGCTGAGGAAGTCGCCTGGGTCGCCGACGCCATCGGTGCCGCGACCCGCGCGTTGCCCCCACCGCCGCCGCTCCCCCCCGAGGATCTCCAGGCGCTCCGGGGACGGGACCGCTGAGGTGCACACGAGGCGCTGTGCGCACTGATCACCCGCGCGCAGGGCGCAGGGCGCAGCGCGCGACCTGGGGCCTCCGCCGGAAGTGCCACCGCGGAGTGAACGGGGCCTCGGTGCTGCGAACCCGCTCCGACCGCGCCGTCGCGCGATCGCGATGGCCAGCCGCTACCGAGCGGCCACTCGTCGGAGGTCCGGATTCCGCGTCACCATCAGGCCACCTGCCTGGAGGCATGAATGACGACATCGACGCATCTGCTGACCGCCGCGCTGCTCGCGCTGCTCCCCTCACTCGCCCACGCTGGCACCTTCGTGCGCATGTGGGATGTGGACGACGAGGCGACGCTCGTGCTCAACGGCGTGCACACCTACGTGGCGGCGTACAGTGCCAGCACCTCGGGCTCGGAGCGTTCGGGCTGGGCCCGCAGCCAGGCGTCGATGGGGGCGTGGCGGCCGTGGCGCGCCAGTCGGGCGGCCATCCGGGCGCGGTCGTCGGGAGCGGGCAGCGCCGCCAGCGGGGGGAGGTCGGCGTCGGGGCGCAGGCGCACGGCGGCCGCCTGGGCGGTTCGGCGGACGGTCGCATGGGGATCGGCGCACAGCCGCCGGAGGAGCGCGGCGTCGCGGCTGCGGTAGGTGGTGCGCACGGCCAGGGCCCGGGCGTAGGGGTCGCTGGTCGCCAGGGCCTCCACCACCGCGCGGGCGTCCGGGTCGGCCCGCGCGCGCACACCCAGGTCGACGCAGCGCTTCACCCGGTCCCGGGCATCCAGCGGCTCCACCTCGGCCAGGAAGTCCTGCATCTTCGTCCTCCGCGCTGACCGCCCGCGACCGGGCTCGACGTCGACCCAGGGTACAGGGCGGCTCGCCAAGGTCCAGCGCGGGTCGGCGTCTCCCAGACACGACCCCCGCTCAGGGCTCACATCAGGTTGAAGTAGCTCTGCTTGCCGATGTGCCGCGCCAGCTGCGCCACCTCTGAGATCGGGCCGTGCGCCAGGGGATAGCTCCACCCGCCGGACCCGCGGTACACCCGGCGCTTGACCTCGAACGTGCGGTCGTCCTCGTCGACGAGCACGAACCGCATCACCGGCTCGTAGCTCACCTTCATGCCGAGCTGCTGGAGCAGGCCGTGGTGGGCCATGGGGTCCATGCCGGCCAGCCCTCCGCCGCCGCCCCCCGCCGGCTCGTGCACCACCAGCTCGCGGCCCTTCACCTCGACCCGGCAGTGGCCCGGCGTTGCCTTGCGCAGGACCTCCTCCTCCGCGGCGGTGATGGTGCGGGACTTGGCGCGGCCGGCAGACACCTGGCCGTTCACGGACTCGCGGACTTCATATCCCGCGGGCAGGGCGTCGACGGCGCCGGGTTCGACCTCGCGGGCGAAGACATAGACCGGCTTTCCCTTGCGCTTTCGCGCGTGGAGGTAGTAGGTGACGCCTCGGCTGTTGGTGTGGGCGAATGCCATCGGGGGCCTCCATGGGCGGTGATCGGGCGGCAGCGTGCGCGAAGTGTACTCGGGTGCGTCACTCATTCTGCCGCCGCTTCCGCTTCTTCTTCGCCAGTGATTTCAATGCACCGCGCACGCTCCGGGTTGCGTTCTCCCAGTGCGACACGTGCTCCAGGGCCGCCTCGAGCAGCTCGCCCGCCTCGTCCAGCTCACCGCGGGCCCGGCGTCGCGCTCATGGCTCTGCCAGCGGCAGTGGGTGTCGTGGGCGTCGAGCACCGCCCGGCCCGGCTCGGACCAGTCGGCGAGGTCGGCCGCGGCCAGGCCGTCGAGGAGCACGCGGAGGTCGGCGGATGGACAGGCATCCGCGGTGGAGGCTCCGGCGGGCAGAGACGGGATGGCCTGTCTGCCCTGCCCGATGGCGCACTCCGCCTCGCCCCGAGTTGCGCTTCCCGGTCACTTCGCCTGGGCGTCGGGGTCGGTGCATGCGATGCTGAATCGCTTGCGGAGGGACTTGACCGAGGTCTGGGAGAACACGCCATTTCCGGCATCGATCTTCCCCAGTCCCGGGACCTCGATCTGCCCCACCGTAGCGCTGATCTCGATTGTGGTCGTTCGGCTGAGCTTCACGAATCCCGTCAGCCGTTCCTTGGAGCAGCGCCCCGCCCAGCAGCTGCCCTTGCGCAAGAACGACGCATCGGTCACCACCTGCTTCGACGACAACTTGATCGTCAATCCGGCCGTGGCGGTCACCTCGATGGTGAACGTCACCGACTCGCTGTCGTCGCCCGAGACCGAGACCACGGGCAGCACGCCGAACGAACAGCACGGCTTGCTGTCTTCGGTGGGCTCACCTGCAATCTCCGCGCCCTTCGACGCCGTGCCGGGCCGCTCTACGACCGTGCCGTCAGCCCGGTTGATCCGTACACTGCACCGGGTCGCGCGCTGTCGCGGCCCGGATGGTGTGCACGGCACAGGCTCGGTGAGCGTGTCGACCACCACGTCCAGGTCACCCAGTAGCCGTTTGAAGTATGCTCGGATCTTCCTGGCGATCGCCAGCGTCTGGGCCTTGGCGAGGGTCTTCACGTTGCCCTTGACACCGCTCTTCGTGATCACGCGGCCCGTTGAACGCCCCCCCACGAAGTCGTCCAGCGCGATGAAGTTGCCGGGCAGCCACTCCTCGACGTTGTCGACATCGGTCGCTTCGATCGTGCCAGTGTCGGGGTCGTACACGGTGCCACTCGTCTGGGCCACGAACACGGCCCCGGAGTCCCCACGGCGTGCCTCCTTCCCTGTCTTGATGTACATGACTAGCGTGGGGAACCCATTGAGCTGCTGGTGCTTCGCGAACTTCGTGATCTTGCCCACCAGCCGCCCGCTGGTGCGGCCGCTCGCCTCCACGCTCTGACCGATCATGGGCTTCGCGATCCGATTGGGCAGCGTGGTCAACGTTCCGGTCAGGGCCGTCGCCATGTCGATCGCCACCACCGGTCCCTTGTCGAGGAACTTCTCGATCGCCAGCCCGACGGCCGGGTTCCGCCGAGAGGGCTGGGGCACCTGGTCGTGCGGCTTGGACGTGATGGACGACCCCTGGGGTGGGGTCAGGGTGGCTGCATCCAGCCCCTTGGTGGGCTCGGCGTTCACATCGACGGTGCCAAGAGGATTTCTACCCTGGTCGCTCTCACCCGGTTGCACCACGACGGTCCCCGGCTTGCCCACCACGTGCCCGGCCGTGAGGATGCGCACCTCGGTCCCGCGGCGAACCACCGCACCAAATGTGCCGGCATTTTGCCGGCCTTTTCCACCGATGCTCGAGCCGGGACGCACCGGATTGTCCACCGTCTTGTGCCCCAGCGCTCCGAATCGGGCCTTTGCTACGCGCACGGGGAGATTCTCGCCGATGTCGGTGCGCACTGCGGCGCGCTGCGGCCCTGCGCGCTGGGCCCTGCGAAACGCTTTGGGTCGCTTGGTGTATACAACGAAACCGGGCCCGTGGGGGTCGGTCGGGTGGTTGAACGGCAACCGCTCCATCGCGACGGATACCGTGCCGCGAAGGGCGAAGGCCTCGTCTGCGAGCGCGTCCAGTGCGTCCAAGGCAGATTCGAATCGATCGGGTCTGAACATCGGGGCTCCTCCTGATGACACGTTGTACGCTCGAAACCCGCCCCTGGATCACTCTTGCCGCGCCGTCAGCCCAGGAACCGGGCCACCGGCAGCTCGAACAGCGCGGAGTGGTTGTAGCCGAGCCCAGTGACGCGCTCGAGCACGGCGCTCACGTGCTCCACGGGGTGGATGCCGGTCGGGTGGAGGCCGTCGTCAACGGGGTGTCGCCCCTCCGCCTCGCCCCATTCCGCCCAGTGCCGCACCCGCTCGCCCCGCTCGTAGACGGTGATGGTGTTCAGAGGGTGGTTCTCGCACAGCCCGAGCTCGACGACGCGCTCCGCCTGTCCTGGCCGGGTGTGCTTAGCCAGGCATCGAGGTCCACGCTCCCTCCGGCGCCTGTCCATCGACAGTGCCCCGGGGTCGACCGCGGAGAGGCTCCCTCGGGTATCGCCCTGCGAGCGTGTCTACCAATGTGCAGACCGGCTCGGTCGCCCCTCAGTGCACCTGGAACTGGGACAGAGGCCCGCGCATCCGGTCCCGGTCCACAGCTCCCTTCACCCCGGACACCTTGCCGTCCTCCTCGTACTGCCACAAGCTCCACTGGGACCACCTCGAGGGGAGGCGTGGCCCGCCCTCGTAGTCCGCGATCCACAGCGGGTAGGCGGAGAATGAGTCGTCGAGGTGGGCCGTCCAGTACGGGTGGTCGGTGTACACGATGGGGGGCACGCCGTAGTGCGCCAGCAGGGCGTCCACGAAGGTTTGGAGGTCCTTCGCCGAGACCGCGCCCACCTCCACGTCGACCATCGGCACCAGGTCTCCCGCCGCCAGCGTGACAGTGGAGGTGAAGTGCTTCGCCTGGTCGAGCGGCGGGTCGCCGGCGACGTAGAAGTGGTACGCCCCCCGCGGCAGCCCTGCGGACTTCATCCCCGCCCCGTTCGCCGCGAAGTGGGGATCGACCTCGCTCGCGCCCTGAGTGGCCTTGGCGTAGGCGAAGTCGATGGACGCCGAGCGCACGGACGCCCAGTCCACATCGCCCTGGTAGTGGCTGACGTCGATGCCCTCGAGGGGGGCGGCAGACGTTGGCGCGGACGAAGGCGGCGTGGCGGCGAGGCAGGCGGCCGTCAGGAGCTGTACGAGCATGGGGTCCTCCAGGGGCTGCTGCTGTCAGTGTACGTGCGGGGTGGGCGGCACGGGCCGACCCGCCTGGCGAAGCTGGTGGTCGAGGGCGCCGGTGATGGCGGCCACCTGGGCGCGGATGCACTGCTCGGGGCTCGCGGATGGGCTGTCGGGGTAGACCTCGGTGGTGGTGGTGTAGGCGGCGTCGGTGAGGCCCATGCACAGCCCGAGGGCGACGGCGTCGTAGTTGATGATGCCCTCCTGCTCGAGGGGCACGCCGATGATGCGGCCGTGGGCGTCGGCGGCGGCGATGTGGGTGACCTGGGCCACGTTGTCGCGGATCGCGGCCTGGAATGCTGGCACGGGCCGATCGGTGCGCCCTACGAGGTAGAACCCGTCCGGGATGTCGGACTCGAAGGTGTCGGTGCCGTCTCGGGCGGCCTTGGCGGGGCGGAACTCGCTGTTGTCGGTGTCGGTGGTCTCGTGCAGATCGATGTGCAGGTCGAACGCATCCGGCAGCGACGCGACCCATGCCATGAGGGCGCGGCACTCCGCGGCGGGGCTGTCGGCGACGAAGGACCGGTTGGGGTCGATGGCGTGCGGGTTCCACCGGTTGATGGTCTCGTAGCCCCACGGGCTGATGCACGGGGCGATGGCCAGATCGACCTGCCCGGCGTACCGCTGGGCGGCGGCCTCGGCGAACCGCAGCGCGCCCTGCACGCCGCTGGTCTCGTAGCCGTGCACCCCGCCGGTGATCAGCGCCTTCGGGCGCCCGGGCGACCAGCCCCGGCTGCGCAGCCCGAACAGGGGGTAGGGGTCGGGGGCGTACGGCAGGGTGCCGTACTGCACCACTTCGAAGCGCTCGCGCAGGGCGGGGAGCTTGGCGAGGACCTCCTCGGCGTAGCTTCGGCGAACCTGCTGCTGGGCGAGCCAGGCGGCCCGCTCGGTGGGACCCCAGGGGAGGCCGGGGGTTCCGATGGGGTAGGGGCGTGGCATGGGACCGCTCCGGCGCGTGGGGCGACCGTTCTAACCGGGCGCTGGACGAGTCCCCTGGCGGGCTGAAGGGCCTCGCGCGCGGTCCAGGCCTCCACGAGCCGATGGCCGGCTCGCGGCGCTCACCGCCGTGCCCGAGCCTCCCGGCGGGAGAGTACGACCGGAGCGACCGATCATGGGTGGCGCTCAGGTGTCTCGCCGCTGGGCCGACAGAGCGACAGATCTACGGTCGAATGAAGAGAGCGCGCTTCGGAACACGGATCCGCCCGAAGCGCGCGTCGCCACCTACGTGGACTCGAAGTCCCGCGTCACTCGCAGGCGCACACGGTCTTGCGGGAGGCGTCCGGGCCGCACGGCACACCGAGCTGGTCCATGTTGTCGATGATGCTGTCGGGGCAGCCGGCCGAGCTGCTGCACAACCACGGCACGGACGTGTTCACGCTGGCGTCGAGGCCCGTGTGGTCACTGCCGTGGCCATCGTTCATGCAGCCGTACGACCAGCCGTTGATGTCGACCGGCTCGAATGCACCGAAGGCATCGGCGATCGGCTGGCACTCTTCGATCGTGTTCTGCGCCTCGAACCAGGCGACACGGTCGGCCATGGGGGCGAGGCCGTTCGCCGCACAGGTGTCGGCGCAGGCGATGCCGCACTCGGACGGGTGGAAGCACCACGTGATGCCCGCCACGTCGCGGCAGGTCTCGCCGATGGGGCCGCCGCTGTTCGCGGTGGTGACGTTGGACAGGGTGCAGGTGGCGGTGTCGAGCACCTGGATCGGCGTGTCGCACCGCGACTCGCCGATGGTGGGCGAGAACGCCGCGGCGCCAGCCCCATCGGCCGTGACGCGCGTGAGGAACCTGACCCCGGCGAGGCCCGTCACGGTGCCGGCGCACGCGCCAACGCCGATGACATCGCTGCCTTCGCCAGAGAAGCCGGCGAGGAACACGGCCGTGGCACCCGGCGTGAAGCCCGACAGGTTGATGTCGACCGCGCCGGGGCAGGCACCGTCCATCGAGAGGGTCTGGGCGGAGGCGCTGGAGGCCAAGATCAGGGCGGAAGCGACGAAGAGCAGACGTTGCAAGGGAACTCCTGTGGATGCCCACAGCATAGCGCCCTGGGCCGGAGCGTTCACGCTACCTAACACAAGCTTGTGATGATGCAGGCGGGTGGACGAGACTGGAGCGTGTCGTGGGCGACGCTGTGGGTCGATCTGCGCGGGCGACCCGTCGAGGACGGGCTCGCGGCGGCCGGAGCCTGCACCGGTTCACGGCGTGCGCGGCTGTCGATGAGCGTCATCGCGTACCCCGGTCACCCGCGGACGTTACTCGGGGTCAGGGGAATACCGCATGGCCGATCTCGTCGAAGTGTTTCGGTCTTCCTCCACCGTCGAGGCGCAGATGTTGGCGCAGCGCCTGCAGGATCACGGGATCAAGACCGCCCTGCAGGGGGAGAACCTCGCGTCTTCCGTGGGAATCGCGTCATTCGTCGCGCCGTGCCGCGTGCTGGTCCGGGCCGAGCAGGCCGACGAGGCCCGGGCCGCCCTCGCGGTCATCCAGGCCAGCGATGAGCTCACCGACGTGGTGGTCCCCGAGAAGTGTGCCAGCTGCGGTGAGGCCTGGGAGCCGGGTTTTCGGGAGTGCTGGAGCTGCCAGGAACCGCTGGGCGGGTGATGGGTCCCGACGAGCACTCCCCCGCCCACCCCACTATCCACCCCTCCCCACCGGCCCTCCACGCCGGCGCGGGCGGAGGCCGCATGGACCGGGTCGGGTTGCTCGAGGCGATGGGCATTCGCCCCCTTGCCCTGCGTGCGCGGCAGGCGCTGGTGGCGCTGCGCGGTGAAGAAGACGTTCCCCCCTCGCGGTTCGACCGGTCCAGCCTGGGTCAGCTCCGGCCGCGGATCTCGGTGCCGCTGTGGCTCGGGCGGGCGCCGGTGCGGCGGCGGGCGATCATCACGAACCTGTTCAACCACACCCAGACGCCCATCGCGGACGGCTGGTCGGTGCGGCGGCGGCAGATGCGGGACTTCCGCGGGGGCACGCTCACCTACGACAGTCACAACGGCACGGACTTCTGCATCCCGGTGGGCACGCCGGTGCTGGCTCCGGCGCCCGGCGAGGTGGTGCGGGTGGTGTCGGAGTTCAACCGCGGCGGGCTGAAGGTGTTCGTGGACCACGGGCGCGGGCTGATGACCTGCACCGCCCACCTAGCCCGGGCGCTGGTGTCGGTGGGGGACCGGGTGGGCCGCGGGGACCGGTTGGCGCTGTCCGGGTACAGCGGGCTGGACGGTGCGGCGACCTTCCCGTGGGGCACGCCGCATATTCACCTCAACACCTGGCTGAACGGCGAGCCGGTGGACCCGTTCGCCTACGATGGCCTGCCGTCGCTGTGGCGCGGGGGCGCGCTGCCGGTCCCGATCTCCGGCACGGATTCCGAGGGGTTCGAGCCGTCGGTGTACGACCCGGACCGGGTGGCGGAGGCCATCGCGAGCTGCATCACGCCGCGGTCACGGGAGCGCCTGGCGGCGGTGCCGACGCTGGCCCTGCGGGCGGCCGAGGTGATCGCCGAGATGAACTACTACCCGACGCGATTCCCCGCCCACGTGGGCGTGTATGCCGAGGTGCACCCACGGGAGCCCAGGCTGGACCTGCCGTTCAGCTTCGAGCACTTCGACGGGGTGGTGTTCGCGGACGCGTTGTGAGGGATCGCGCCTGCTGGGGCTCATTCCATCCGACGCCCCCGCGGTCCCGCGATAGGGACACAGCGGAACCTGGAGGCGTCGATGCGCGGCTTGGCGATGCTGGTGATGATGGGCTGCGGACCGACCTTGTCGGTGGGCGCCGACCCCGCTGACGAGCCCTCGGGAACGGCCACCGGCGGCGGAGCGACGGGCGGCACGGCCACCGGAGGCACGGCGACGGGCGGGACGGGCACTGGCACTGGCACTGGCACTGGCACGGGCACTGGCACCGGCACGGGCACCGGGACCGGCACTGGAACGGGGACCGGCACCGGAACGGGCACGGGAGGCGGGTCCGACTGCGCCGCCGGACCGGACGATCCCGCCGCGTTCTGGGATCTGAACTTCGCGGACCTGTACGACCCGACGACCTCTACGCCCTACGCCATCGACGCCGGCGTCGACGCCGTGGTCGGGGCGGCGTCGCTCCTGCCGGATGGCGAGACCATCTCCGGGCTCGACATCCTGGTCGACGGCGCCGTGGTCACGAACATCGGCTACCGCCCGGCCGATGCGGTGGATCTGTCGCTGTGGTTCGGGGACGGGCGCGGCCACATGCGCACCTACCGCACCACCCTGGGTGGGCTGGAGTCGTTCGTCGAGCGCGGCGACGTGGTGCGGTTCCGGGTGAACACGATCACGAACTACGCCGGTGAGTACCAGGTGACGGAGCTGTCGGAGTTCACCGTGCTGCCGAGCGTGGAGCCGGTGTACATCCGCGAGGCACACGTCGAGACCCTCGACTATGGGGCCCACGGGCGGCAGAACGTGGAGACCTGGGGCGAGGTGACGAGCGCGGGCGCCGAGTGCGGCTCGTCGAACTGCTACGACCTGCGGCTCGCGTCCGGCCAGACCGTGCTGTTCCGGGTGAGCAATATCGTGGACGTGTCCCAGGGCGACTGTGTGTACTGGGTGGGCCCGGTGGGCAAGTTCGACGGCGACATCCAGCTGGACGCGAACGAGTTCGGGTGGTTCGAGTTCTATCGCTAGAGAGGCGCCATGTTCCCGCTCGCCGTGCTCATCGCCGGTGCTCCGGCGCAGGCTGCGGACTGGCCTGCCCTGGTGGACGCGCTGGTGGCCGACGCCGATCTCGCGGCCCGGCAGGCGCGGCTCACCGAGGCGCTGCTCGCCTCAGCGGCCGACCCCGATGGGGCGGCCCGGGTGGCCTCCGCCACGCGGGTGGTGCTGGCACTGGCGGAGACGGAGCGCTCCGACCGCTCGGTGGTGCGGGCGTTCCTGGTCGCGGCGCTTGGGGATGACCCGGCGGTGCGCGCCCAGGCCGTGGAGCAGGCGACCGCGGGGGGAGACCCGCCGGGGATGGTGGCGCTGCCCATGCCCCTCGCGGTGCCGGTGGTGGCGCCGGCGCCTCCGCCCGAGTCCGACCCGGTCGCACTGCGCGCCTACGCCAAGGACCGGCTGTTCCGCGACCGGCTCGACATGAGCTACACCGACGTGTACATCGCCCAGGGTGCGGCGTGGGCGAACGACATCCACGTGAACACCTGGGGCGTGTACGACGGGGGCGGCAACCTGTACGGCGCGCGAGGGTTCGCCCAGAAGGTGGGGGACGGGGCCGGCCTGGTGGGCCTGCACCGGCGTCGGCACAAGGTTCTCGGCGGTTCGTGGGCGTCCATCGCCGGCGGCGCTGCGGTGTCCACCACCGGGTTCGTGCTCATGTCCACGTCCGCGCGGTCGCCGAACTTCGAGGGCCGGCTGTATGGCGGCGCCACCGCGGCCATCGTGGGCAGCATCCCGCTGGCCGTGGGGCTGGCGTTCCTCCAGAAGGAGCTTCGGTTCGGCGATCTGGTGAGCCGTCGGTACGACGAGGACGCGACGGACGCGTGGATCGAGCGCTACAACCGGGCGTTGCAGCGGAAGCTGGGACTGTCGGACGCGGATGCGCTGGACATCGACCTGTAGGGGCCGACCGGAGGCAGGCCGCTACCGGCAGGCGCTCACGTCGCAGGCGATGGACACGCCGGGGCCGAGGTCGGTCACGCTCTCGAAGCTGTCGCCGAGGTAGATGTCGTCGGGGGCGTTGGCGTCGAGGAACTGGCCAAAGTCGACAATAGCGGCTTCATAGCTGCCGATCTGGATCCGGACGCCGCCGCCGGAGACGGTGTCGGTGTCGCCGTTGCGGAGGAGCTCGCCGCCGCGCATCACCAGGCTGGCGCCGGCGGCGTTCACGTAGGCGCCGGCGCCCCGGAGGGCGTGGTTGTCGGCCAGGACCAGGCCGTCGGCGGTGAGGCGCACGTCGTTGTGCAGGTACAGCCCGCCGCCGCGCTCGACCGCGGTGTTCGCGCTCACCTCGCAGTCGACGAGGTCGAGGGTGCCGAGGCCCGCGGCGTACACCCCGCCGGCGCGGTCGCCGCTGGCGTTGCCGGTGACCACGGCATTGGTCACGGTGGAGGCGGCGGAGCGGGAGCTGACGCCCGCGCCGGAGACGGTTGCGGTGTTCCCCTCGATGAGCACACCGCCGACCACGCTGCTGCTGTCGCTGGACGAGACGTAGATCCCGCCGCCCTCGTCGGCGTCGTTCCCGGTGATGGTGCCGCCGGACCAGGTGGCGTCGCGGAGGAACAGGCCGCCGCCGAACTCGCTGCGGTTGGCCGAGACCTCGACGGTGTCGTCGGCGATGACCGCGGAGTCCACGAGGTAGACGCCGCCGCCGTACGCGGATGGGCCGGTGGTGGCGGCGGCGATGGCGTCGTTGTCCGACACGACCACGTCGGACCAGGTGTTCGGGAGCGCCTCGGCGTCGTCGACCGCGGCTACGCCAGCGCCCTGCTGGGCGGTGTTTCCGGTGACGGTGACCTGGCTGAGCGCGCCGCCGTTCAGCATGTACAGGCCGCCGCCGGTGGTGGCGGCGGAGTTGCCGGAGAGGGTGACGCCGGAGAGCGCGCCTTCCCAGAGGTAGATGCCGCCGCCGGTGGTGGCGGTGTTGTCTTGGACGGCCGTGTCGCTGCCGTGGAGCTCGGCCCCGGGGAAGCCGAAGGCCCCGCCGCCATATAGCGCGGTGTTGCCGTCGATCAGGGTGTGCGAGAGGGTGGCCACGCCGTCGAGGTCGATGGCCAGGCCGCCGCCGTAGTCGTCGGCGGTGTTGCCGCTGAGCTCGACCTCGGTGAGGGTGGCCCCGCCGGCGCCGATGAGCAGTCCGCCGCCGAACTGGGCCCGGTTGCCGCTCAGGCGCACGCGGGTGAGCTGGAGATCGACGGCCTCGCGGGCGTCGATGCCGCCGCCGTATTCGCCGACGCCGCCGGTGAGGGTGAGGCCGTCGAGGATGATTGGGGCTGTGGTGCGCACGGTGAGCACGGGGCCCGCGCCGGTCCCTTGGATGGTGCTGGCGTCGATGCCGGCGCCGGTGAGCCGGAGCTCGCCCTCGCCGCCGACCACGAGGTCTTCGCTCCAGGTGCCGGCGCACACGGCGATGGCGGTGGTGCCGGCGCCGGCGGCGTCCACGGCGGCCTGGATGGTGCTGTAGGGGGTGGCGGAGGACATGGCGGCGGTGCCCGCGGGCGCGCCCTCGCACGGGTCGGACTGGGTCTCGCCGGGCTGCGTGGTGGGCTTCGGGGTGGCCGTGGTGGTGCCGGGGCCGTCGGTGGTGGACTTGCCGGCGCCGGCGTCGCTGTCGCCCTTGCATCCGAACGCGACGAGCAGCAGGAGAGGGGTCAGGGCGCGCACGATGGCCTCCGGTGGTGGGCACCATATCGGGGAGCCGGTGTGCCTCGCTCGTGTGTCTCCCTGCCAGCGTCCTGACCGGCGCTACCGCCAGCCGCTGTCGACGACCTCGGGGGGGTACAATGCGCCGATCCGCGCTGCGCGGTCGAGCTGCCAGCCGAGGGGGGCGTGCTCGGCGGTGTCCCACACGGCCAGGTCCCACAGGACGGCGTCGGTGGCTGGGTCCACCTCGAACAGGCGCACGGAGCGGTTGCCGCGGCCGCGCTCGGGGTTCGGGATACCGTCTTCGACGAACAGGAAGGCGAAGCTGGCGAGCACGGTGCCGCCCGGGAGGCGGTCGGCGTCGCCGAGGGCGGTGCTGAACAGCTCACCGGCGGGGGTGGCGCTCCAGGCCCAGGTCTGCCGCACGGTGCCCGCGGCCTCGTCCACCGCGAACTCCACGATGCGGCTGCGCTCGGGTCCCCCGGCGTCGGGCGAGTAGGGCGTGCTGCCGCCGTCGTTGCGGTTGTCGAACAGGAGCAGTCGGCCGTCGGCGCTGAGCTCGGGTGCGTGGGCGTGGGCGGGCCAGGTGAGGGGGCCGTCGGCGCGGAGGAGGAGCGGCTGGAGGGCCTCGGGCCAGCCGTCGGGGTTTGCGAGGATCCACCGGATCTCTCCGCTGTCCTCGTCGACCCGAACGACAGCGTCCTGGTGTCGGAGGGCGACGAGAAAGCCGCCTTGGACCGGAACGACGGCGTTGGCGTGGCCCCAGTCGAGGCGTCCCCCGTCCAGGTCGAGGGCGTTCCAACCGAGGCGGTGGGGGTCGAGGCGCTCGGCCAGTGACCAGCTGGCCACGGTGGTGCCATCCGCGGCGAGCCGCACCACGGTTGGGTCGGCGATGGGCGCACGGCCGAACGTGGTGCGCTCATAGTCCAGCGGCATGCCGTCGATCCGGCGGGTGATGTTGGTGAGGGTGTACCAGCCGCCGTCGGGCAGCCGGGCGGCCTCGTGGTGCAGGCGAGGCATCTCGATGGCAGGGTCGCCGTCCGCGGCGAACCGCGCCCGCTCCTCCCCGCGCCAGGAGATCTCGACCAGGGCGTCCCCGGCCAACCCCTGCACGCCACCGGCGGCTGCCCACGACACGGCGCGCCAGTCGCGGCCCACGTCGGACACCCACACCGGCTGGCCCTGGTCGTCCACCACCACCACCCAGCCGCCGCCCTCGGGGCGGAACGGCGCGAACAGCGTGTAGCCGGGCTCGGCGTCGGGGCTCGCTGCGCGGAGCTCGAGCACGGGCAGGCCGTCGGGCAGAGGCGGGGTGGTGAGGGGCAGGGTGGAGGTGGCGCTGCGGCCGTCAGACGCGGTGAGCGTGATGGTGAGTCGGTACTCGGAGGCTGCGCGCAGTCCGACCAGCGGCAGGTCGTGGGTGAGGGCGAGGTCGGGGAAGGCCAAGGTGCGCTCGCCGTGGGGGCCGTCCAGGTGGACCGTCACCTGCGCGGGTGCGTCGGCGTCGGCGGTCAGGGTGAACGCGAGGGCCACGGCGGTCGGGGCGATGGCGGCGCTGGCGACGAGGGGGGCGGAGGGGTGCGTCGTCACGGGGCCCGGGCCGAGCTCGGCGGTGTCGGCGACGGTCGCCGTGGAGCGTCCGCCGCCGGTGGGGTCCCCAGCACATGCCACCAGCCACCACCACACCCGCGCCTCCGATGACGACTGTGCCGTGCCGGACGGGTATCCTCCGCGGTGGGCCGCGCCGAGGGTGTCGAGCGGCACCCGGTTCCTGGCGGACATGCGGCGCTCGGCGGGGCAGCCCACCCAGGCCCCTGACGGGCCTTCTCCACACCCTGCTACGCGGTCACCGGCCCGTGATACCCATGCGCGGACCCCACCTCCCGCGTGCGGGTCCAGGACCGTCCATGCGCCTGCTGCCCGTCCTGCTCCTCGGCGCCTGCTCCGAGTTCGCCCTCAGCGAGAAGCCGGGGTCGGAGCCGACCACCACCGACACCGGCACGCCCTACGTGCCGGTCACCGCACCCGTGCTGCGAATCACCCCGTCGTCGCACGACTTTGGCACGGGCCAGCTCGACTGCCCCCTCGAGGTCACGGTCACCCTGGAGAACGTGGGCACCGCCGACCTGGAGCTACTCTCGGTCACATTCGACGGCGACCAGATGGCCCTGGCCGCACTCGATGACCGCTCGGTGCTGGCGCCGGGGGAGCAGGCGCTGGCGTCCATCGTGTACAGCCCGACCACATCGGGCGGCGCGTGGGGCCGGCTCGACGTGGACAGCACCGACCCCGACGGGCCACAGCAGGCCGACCAGTTCGGCGACACCGCCCCGCCCACCCTGCAGGTCGACGCGTTCGAGGTGGAGGACCCGCCGGTAGACCTTCTGTTCGCGGTGGACCAGTCCGGATCGATGGCGGACGACCAGGCCCGGCTCGCCGGCGCGTTCGACATGTTCATCCTCGGGTTGTCTGAGATCACGGGGGACTGGCAGCTCGGCGTGGTGACCCTGGACGACGGGTGCCTGAACCACGGCATCCTGCTGCCCACCACGCCCGACCTCACCGAGCTGTTCACCGACGCCGTGAGCGATGCCGCCGGTGCGACCGCGTATACGGAGGCGCTGCTCCAGCTCGCCGCGGTCGCGGTGGACGCAGCAGCTCCGGGCGGGTGCAACGAGGGCCTGCTCCGGCCCGGCGCGGCCTTGCACATCGTGCTGGTGTCTGACGAGCATGAGCAGTCCGGCGACCCGGCGGCCCACCTCGACGCCATCCTGCTCGCCCGGCCGGCGGCGAAGGTGTCTGCTGTGGTGGATGTGGACCACGTGTGCGGCGACCCGATCGAGGGCGGCCCCTACGGCTACGACGACGCGGTGGCGCGCACGGGCGGGCTGCTGCTCGACATCTGCGACGACGCGTGGGGCGACCGCGCTCCCGAGCTGGCGGCGGCATCGGTGTCGGGCGAGGCCGTGTTCCTGCTCACAGCACCGGTGGTGCCGGGCACGCTGGAGGTGTTCTTCGACGGTGTGCCGGCCACCCGCGGGTGGACCCTGGACGTGGGCCGCAACGCGCTGGTCGTGGCCGACGCATCCCTCGTGCACCGGGTCGAGGCGGCGTATCGGGTGGCCCTGCCTTGCGAGTGAGCGGGCTCAGCGGACGCAGCTGATCTCAGTGACCTCGGAGCCCGCGCACCCGGGCGAGTCCAGGGCCTCGTCGAACCAGAAGCCATCGCTCCAGTCGCACCAGTGCCAGGTGAGCTCGTCGTAGGTGGTGCAGCCGAACACCTTGCCCTGGGGGGCGTCGCAGGCGCGGGGACCGAGGGCGGTGGCAGCCAGGCCGGAGAAGCCGAGCTGGCGGCACCACTCGTCGTAGTCGTTGCCGCCATGGGAGCTCGGGATCCCGCCTTCCACGAACCCATACCGGATCTCGGGGTCGATGCAGGTGGTGCCGGCGTCGGCCACCAGCCCGCACCGGGTGTACTGCCCGAGGGTGCCCTCCTGCAGCACCCAGTCGGTCGAGAATCCGCCAACACAGCCGTCTTCTGGGTCGTCGGGGCACGGGTCCTCCCCGTCCGCCACCCCGTCTCCGTCCGAGTCGCGGTCGAGGATGGCGCAGTCCACCGTGCCGAGCTCGGTGAAGGCGCCGCCGGGGCCGCGGATCGCCACCACCTGGAAGCACACCTCCCGCCCCACCAGGTCGGGGTCGGCGGGGAGGAACAGCCGCACCTCGGCGTCGCCGTCTTCGTCGGACCACACGCGGGTCTGCAGGGTGACGGGTGCCAGGAGGTCGAGGCAGGCGCCACCGAGGGCGCCCAGACAGGGCCCCGGCCCGGCACCGACCAGGCTGCGGGCGACGGTGAGCTCGTCATGCCAGCCAGCACCCGTGATCGACAGGGTCATCATCCCGCCCACGATGGGGCTGCTCATGGTGAGCGCGAGGGCGCCCGGCGGCGGGGCCACCTCAGTCGTGACGGGGGTGCGCGCCTCTGGTCCGACCTCGGGTTCGACCGGGGCACAGGCGAGCAGGACGAGGGGGAGCAGCATGCGCATGGGGACCTCCGCAGCGCGACTGTATCGCGAAGGCAGCAGCTGGAGAGCGGTTTGTCGCTGGACAACGGTCGATCCGGGACGCACCCTGGACATCTCGGAGGCACCATGGTGTGGTTGTGGGCGGGACTTGCGCTGGCATCGGACACGACCCTGCTGGGGTGGGTGCATGTGGAGCAGGGGCGGTCCACCGCGGCGATGGAGGGCGCCCGCACCGCGCTGCGCGCCGACCCACACGACCTGGGCGCCCATCGGCTTCACACCTGGGCGGGCAGCCGGGTGGCCGGCGGTGGTGCGACCCTGCGCTCTACCTATGCGGGGTGGGTGGAGCGGGAGCCGGACCACCCGGGCGCGCGGCTCGGCCATGCCTCCCTGCTCGCCGTGTTCCGGCCGGAGGGCTGGTGCGACGAGGTGGTGGCGCAGATCGGCGAGCCCTCAGCGGTGCCGGCCCTGGGCTACCAGCAGCTGCGCGTGCTGGAGGCCGCCGCTCGCGAGTGTGCTGAGCTGGATGGTGAGGCGGTGACCGCACAGCTCCTCGCCTTGGCGGATGCCCCTGGCGCCGAAGGCTCGGTGGTGGGGTGGGCGGCGTGGTACCGGCTGAAGCATGACGGCGTGGGCGAGGGTGCGGCGGCGACGGTGCGAGCGGCGGTGGCCACCGACCCGGGGCGGATCCCGAGCCTGGCACGCCTCGTGTGGGATGCCAAGGGCAAGCACGCTCGGGCGGCGCGGGAGGAGGTGATCTCGGCCGCTGAGGGCCTGGCCGAGGCCGACGACATCGGCCGCCGCTGGCTCGCTCAGATGGCGCTCGAGATCGCCGGCGACCCGCGCGCAGAGGCGATGCGCGAGGCGTTGGACGCCGAGGACCCCCGCCAGCAGTCCTCCGCGTGGACGGAGCGGATGCGGGAGATCTACGACGCCGACCAGAAGCCGACCCATGCCCTCGGCCTGGCTGCGCTGGACGCCTTGGACGTGCCACCCGAAGACCCCGCCTACGGGTTCTGGCTCGATCGCCGGAAGGCACGGTTGGAGGCGATGGATGACGCCGATGGCCTGTATGCGGTGGAGGCGGCGCTGGCGGCGCTGCGCCCGGAGGATGGCGACGCGGTGAACGACTGGGCGTGGGATGCGGCCGAGCGGGGCGAGGACCTGGAGGCCGCG
>JBLFXJ010000148.1:0-17836 GCA_047609825.1 Myxococcota bacterium | reverse complement strand
CTGTACAAGAGGGTGCGGATCTGGGCGTGGGTCGGCCTGCTCCAGGAGCCCGCGTGGGGCTACGTGATGCCAGAAGCCCGATTGCGGGGCGGGCGCCATGTGCCATCGGGGCGGTGGCGCGCAAGGGGACACGCATGATCCGTCTCCTGGGCCGCAGCGCGTTGATGGAGGCGCTCCGGGAGCGGCTCGCTCGCGTGGCGGCCACACCCTTGCCGGTGCTGGTCACGGGCGAGACGGGCACGGGAAAAGAGGTCGCGGCTCGCCTCCTGCACGAGCTGTCCGGGCGGTCAGGCCCGTTCGTGCCTGTGGATTGTTCTGCTTTGTCTAGGTCTCTCGTCGAGACTGAGCTGTTCGGGCACGAGCGGGGTGCCTTCACCGGGGCCGATCAGCGCCGTCGCGGCTTGGTCTCCGAGGCCGAAGGGGGCACCTTCTTCCTCGACGAGCTGGGCGAGCTCCCGCTGGAGACCCAGACGCGCCTACTGCGCCTGCTGGAGCAGGGCACCTACCGCATGATCGGCAGCGTCGATCAGCGGCGCGCCGACATCCGGATCGTCGCTGCGACCTGGCGAGATCTGGGCGAGCTGGTGCGCGCAGGCAGCTTCCGCGCGGACCTGTACCATCGCCTCACCGGCGTGAACGTGACCATGCCGCCTCTGCGCCATCGCGGCGAAGACGTGCTGCTCCTCCTGCGCGACTTCCTGGCCGAGGCGGCCCGAGAGAACGGTCGGCCTCCGCCCCGGATCACCCCTCGTGCGCTGGCCCACCTCCGCGCGTGGCCGTGGCCCGGCAATGTGCGCGAGCTGAAGAATGTGGCGCGGTACCTGGCCGCCATGACCCCTGGCGCGGAGGCGGGCATCGACGATCTCCCGGACGCGCTGCGTCGCGCGCCGCCCAGGGTTGCGGAGCACGGTGCCCCTGCAGCGGCCGGGCATGCGCCTCCAATCCGCATCGACCTGGCCTACATGGAGGCGCGACGGGTGTACCTGGATGCGTTTCAAGACGCCTACGTCACGGCAATCCTGGACGCGCATGCGGGCAATGTCAGCGCCGCGGCCCGCGCCGCGGGCATGGATCGTCGGTCGATCCAGCGGGTGCTGGCGCGATCCCGCAAGCGGCGCCGATGAGGGTGGCCTGCGCTCGTGATGGGGTATGAGGGCGCATGCCCGAGACGACGTCCGTCATCAACGAGGGTGGCCGTGCGCGTCGGCTGCATCTACATCGGCTCGGCCTCCGTGTGACTTCGGGTCCCGATGAAGGGCTCGCGCTGGAGTTCGACCGCGAAGTGGTTCGGATCGGCGCCCTGCAAGACAACGATGTCGTGCTCACCGACGCCACGGTGAGCCGAGTGCACGCGGAGCTCCGGCGCACCCCCGAGGGGTTGCTGCTGCGCGATCTCGGCAGCACCAACGGCAGCTTCGTGGGCGATGTGCGGGTGCGAGAGGTGTATGTCGGAGACCGGCGTCCATTCCGCGTGGGCAAGACCGAGATCCGGGTGGCGGTGCTCGACGAAATCGTCGAGATCGTGCCGGCCGAATCCATACGATTCGAGGGGCTTGTCGGGCAGTCGATCGCGATGCGAGAGGTGTTTTCGGTCCTCGACCGCGTGGCACCCACCGGGCTCACGGTGCTGGTCACCGGCGAGACCGGGACTGGCAAGGAGCTGGTGAGCCGCGCGATCCACCAGCGGTCGAGTCGCAGCAAGGGGCCGTTCGTCGTGTTCGACTGCGGTGCGGTGCCGCGGAGCCTCGTGGAGAGCGAGCTGTTCGGCCATGCGCGGGGCGCCTTCACCGGCGCGGTCCAGGCGCGCGCTGGCGTGTTCGAGCAGGCCCATGGTGGCACCATCTTCATCGACGAGCTGGGCGAGCTGCCGCTTGAGCTTCAGCCAGTGCTGCTCCGCGTGCTCGAGCAGCGAGAGGTGAGGCGGGTTGGTGAGCGGCAGGTCCGGCCGGTGGATGTTCGGGTCGTCGCCGCTACCAACCGCAAGCTGCGTGAGCTCGTGGCGCAGGGCGCATTCCGAGAGGACCTGTACTACCGCCTGGCCGTCGTCGAGGTGCCCCTGCCTCCGTTGCGGGATCGACCCGAGGACCTGGAGCTCCTGGTCGAGCACCTCCTCGCGAACGCGGGCTTCCCCCATCGCATCGAGGGCGTGTCGACCGAGGTGGCAGAGGTGCTCCGTTCGTACCGCTGGCCGGGAAATGTGAGGGAGCTTCGCAACATCCTGCTTCGTACACTGCCGTTCGCGGACGGAAGCCGGATCGGGCTCGCGGATCTCCCCGACACCTTGAAGGCGGCCGGCCGGGGGCGCACCGAGGCGCCCACCAGCGGTCTGGCGCTTCCTGGCGGCGATCTGTCTCTCAAAGAGGCGCGTGAGCGGATCATCCAGTCGTTCGAGCAGCACTACCTCGAGGACCTGCTGGAGCGGTGTGACGGTAATGTCTCCCGCGCAGCGCGTGAAGCTGGCGTCGACCGGAAGACGGTCACGCGCATGCTCAAACGTCACGGGATCAGGCCCTGACCGCGGGGCCGCGCAGCAGCGGGCATGGGGTTTGACGCGACGATCGGGCTAGTGGTACTTTCCGCCGGCTTCGTGGTCTCGAATCGCACGCTGCATCCCCGGGGAATTCAATGGTCGGAGAGGACCGCATGAACGCGGTAAAAGACGAGCTAGGCACTGCATTGGCAGACCGCATCGGGGACCTGATGGGGCTCGTTCGCGCGAGCCGCGAGCTGGTGGCTCAGGTCGCGCACGCCGATCAGCAGATCCGTTCGGATGGGGTGCGCCGTGAACAGTCGGCCGAGCGCGGCGAGACCGACGTGGTGGACGAACTGGATCAGAACATCGCGGTCCTTCGTGCCCTGCGCGATGGGCTGGTGGAACGGCTCGCAGTCATCTCGACGAGCGCACGCTGACGGGAGCCTTCGTGGACACCTTGCAGGAACTCGCTGCAACGCTTGAGGCAGCGGAGACCTATCTACGGTCGCTCGCAGCACGTGAACTCACCTACCCGGAGTTCGTCCGGGCGGAGCTTCGTGCGCGACGTCACGCGTCGGCGCTGCTGACCGACGACTTGCGTCCGCAGACCCGCCCCGCTGACGCCGTCGGTGCGCTTGGGGGCGAGGCGGCGGTCGCGTTGGCCGCCGGAGCCGCCATCCTGAGCGCCGTCGTGGAGGTTGACGATGTCGTGGCGGGTGGCGCTGACTCCGTCGACGTTCTCGATGACGACCTCCAGCTCGACGACCTCCAGCTCGACGAGCCCGAGGGCGACGACGACGTGGAACTCTCGGAGGTCGAGGGAGTTCAGGACGCCGCACCCGTCTCAGAGGTGGCCGAAGCTGCATCCGACCTGGCCATCCCGGGCATGTCGGGCGGCGACGAGTTCGACCTGTTCGGTGACGACGATGCGCTGGATCTCGATGGCGTGCCCGTGATCTCGGTGGAGGCGGATGAGTCCGGCGATGAAGAGGAGTTGGAGTTCGACGACGACATCTCGCTGATCGCCACCGACGACGAAGCGGATGCCCCCGCCGCCGACGGTGGCCCGCTGGGCGTCGCCGACGCTCCCGCGGAGGCGCGCTCCGACGACGGGCTGGCGGAGCACAGCGGGGATGCCGAGGACGCAGACGCTGCGGATGCGGCCCTGTTGGTGGACTTCGACGACTCTACGCCGCTGCTGGACTTTGACGACTCCACGCCGCTGGTGGACTTCGACGACTCGACGCCGCTGGTGGACTTCGACGACTTGTCCGATGACCTCGAATCCGACGAGCCCGAGCCGCTCCTGGTCACCGGCGTCGAGGACCTGGCGGGATTGGTCTCCATCGATGACGGGAATGAGCCCGAGGTCGGCTACCTGACCTACGACGACAGCGGCAACCTTGTCGGGGGTGATGAGGACGACAAGCCCGCGCGTGTCAAGCCGGCGGCCGCCGAAGATGTGTCGCAGTACATCACTTGGACTGACGGTCCCGAGCTCGACCTCGCGGATGATGACGACGACGACGGCGCGGATGCCGAAGAGACGCTGATCATCGACGAAGAGATGGCCGACACGCTCTCGGATGCCATGGTGGCGGCCGATGACGACGCGTTGGACGTGCTCGATGCCGAACTCTTCGAAGACGAGGAAGACCCCTCCTCGTCATTGGGCCTGCTGCCGGATGTCGTGGAGGAGCCGGACACCGACACAGACGACGATGACGACGAAGACGACGGCTTCGGTGACTTCGAGGACGAGGAGGTCACGTTCATCGCGGATGTGGGTGACATCGATCGGCTGCGCAGGCGCACCACCGACGTGGAGCACATCGACATTGCGAAGCCCGCAGTCGCCAGCGTCGTCGCCGGTACAGCGGCTGTACAGGTCGGTCGCACGGTAACCGCTGGGCTGTACGGAGGGCCTTCGCTGCCCACCATCCGGGAGGGCCACGAGCCGAGGCCTCGCGCGGCGGCCATCCAGATCAACGCCACCGCCGGGACCGGCAAGGTGATCGGCCTCGAAGAAGAGGACGAGCCCATCGAGATCGGCGATGTCGGCGACTACGGCGATGAGGAAGAAGATGAGTACGACTACGATTCGGAGGGGGGCTTCCGGGTCGAGCTGCAGGAGTACGAAGAAGAGGAAGACGACTTCGAGCCCGACGAACCCACCGACACCCGGGTTGGGCCCGAGCCGGCGCCGGCAGTCCTCCCCGCCCCGGCAGAGGTTGCCCCGCGAGCCGGTGAGGTTGCGGCCATGTTCCGCAAGGCGGAGCAGGCCGCGCTGGTCGGTGACATGCAGCTCGGCGCCGAAGTGTTCTCGGACGTGATCGACCTCGACCCGGACAATCATCGCGCGTTCGTCGGCCGAGGCAGGCTCTACCTGGATCTCGGCGACTACACGCGCGCGATGTCGGACTTCATGCTCGCAGAAGACATCGCCCCTACCGATCCGGAGCCCCAGATCGCCATCGGAGACCTGTTCTTCGCGCGCAAGGACTACCGGAAAGCGATCTCGTACTTCAACGCGGCGCTCGAGGTCGCGCCGAACCACTCCATGGCCTTCTGTCGCCGCGGAATCAGCCACTACTACCGAAAGAACTACCCTCAGGCGATGGACGATCTGGTGCGGGCTCGCAAGCTCGATGGTGACATCCCGAACATCGAGACGTACATCACGATGGCCAAGAAGAAGGCGCGGCGCTAGCGCGGACAGCGCTGCCCGAATGCGAGCGATCCAGCGCCCGTCTCATGGTGACGGGCGCTGTCTTCGTCTTGCGATTCACACCGCGCACGTCACTCCGCAGTGCGTAGACAACTTCGCACCCGATCGGTCACGCCTGCGTAAGCAACGACGCACCGGACGACGGGATTCCGTCGGTTTCGGGCGATAGTCCCTGGCACGGTCTGTGCAGGTAAGGTGTCGTAACTGGAGGCTTTTTGGTTATGGTCGCGTCTACTCCCAGTCCCCAGCTTCTCCGACGCCGCAACGACACCGTGGCGAAGAGCTTCTACCGGGAGCTCCGGTCGCAGGGTTTTTCCCACGAGCAGATCATCGAGTTGTCGGCCAAGCTCCTGGATCTGGTGCACGCTGACCTCGAGCCGACGCGTCCCCGCTCATGAGCTGAGCGCGGCCTCTGCTGGCGGCCCCCACGGAATGGGGGGTAATGTCAGCGGCTGTCCCGCCAGGGATCTACGTTCGACCGCACACGTCGCCCGTGCGGCTGGTGTTGCTGCGGTTCCTGTCGGCCGCCCATAGCGGCGGAGCGCCGCGCCCTGGAGGGTTCGAGGGTCGAGCTCCTGCGGCCGATGGGCATCCGCCGCGGTGGACGACCCGTGGGGTCGCGATAACGGGCGTGACCGACAGACGGAGCCGACAATGAGCTTGGATGTGCACGCCCGTGCCGGCATCGCCGCGATCGACGACAAGCGGTTCGACGATGCCATCCGGGAGTTCGAGTCCGCATTGGCGATCGATGCGAATCGGCCGGACCTGAACAACGCGCTCGGCATGGCCTACATGCACCGCGGTGATGTGGGCAATGCGGTGCCGTACCTGGAGCGTGCGGTCGAGCTGGCCGAGCCGTTCGACGCCGCAGAACACCAGGAGATGAAGCGCCACTTCTACGCAGGCCTCGGATCGGCGTACCAGCTGCTCGATCGTGTGGGCGATGCCCGACGGGTGCTCGACGAGACCGTGCGCCGGTGGCCCGACGACGTGACCGCGCGCCTGCAGCTCGGGCAGCTCCTGCTCGGCTCGTGCGGCGTGGAGGAGGGGCTGCGGGTGTACACCGAGGCGTTGGCGCTGCTCGATGGCGAACGACGCGAGGCGAGCGAAGCCCTCGTCGGTGCCTCGACGCTGCTGCTCGAGCACGAAGACGAAGACGCCGAGATCTTCCTCCGCGCGCATCAGGCCGAGTACACGCGCTACTTCGACGAAGTGGTCGCGGCGCAGGAGGCGGAAGGCTGGCTCACCGAAGCGGCCCGTATGGGGCGTGGAGCGGATGGCGAGCCCGTCCCGATCGTGGCGGATGGCGCCCGACCGTATGCCCTCGCACGCGTCGATATCGTCAACCCTGCCGACAACACGGTGGCTGCGGTCTACTCCGAGCAAGAGCCGATGATCGTGCACATCGAGGGCCTCGAGCCGCTCGCGCAGGTGCCGATCCTGTTCCCGTGGCGCGGCTGGGCCTTCGAGACGTGGGTGTGTTCGCAAGTGCCGTGGCACTGGCTACAGATCACCGTGCAGTTCGAGGAGCCCGGCGAGCCGGACGAGGTGGTCGCGCGCGTGGATGACGTGGTCGGAGGCTGGTACCTCGACGGGTGGAATGGCGAGTATGGCACCAAGGAAAAGGGGCGATTCCACTACATTACCGACCCTGAGGTGCTCGGCGACCGGGCCGTGTCGTACACGGTGGACATGGGGCGGGCCTCCTACGACGCGATCGGGGGCTTGATGCGACGCCTGGTGGTGCTCCATGACCGCCACGCGATCCGGCGGGTGCTGTTCGGCCAAGCACGGCTGCCAGAGTGAGTGTGATCTCAGGGCGGGCCGGCAAGACCGGGCCCCGTGTGTTGCTGATCAGTCTGCGCGATCCGGTTGATCCGATGGCCGCCCACGAGAGGCGCTGCTTCGCGGTGTGCAGCGCCCTCGATGAAGAGGCCGTGGCCGTGCACGCGATGACGGACGGTCCTCCACCGCGGTGGAAGCTGCAGGAGTACGACGCGCTGCTGTTCGGCGGCAGTGGCGCATACTCCGTGCTCGACGACGTGATCTGGATTCGGCAGGCCCTCGACGTGCTCGTCGACGTAGTCGAGCTCGGGGTGCCCTCCTGGGCATCCTGTTTTGGCTTCCAGGGCCTGGCCATGGCGCTGGGCGGGGCGGTTGAGCATGATGAGGAACGCGCCGAGATGGGCTCTACCGAGCTGAGCGTTACGCCCGCCGGCGAGCGGGACGGCTTGTTCAGGAGTCTTCCTGTCCGATTCTGGGCGCAACAAGGGCATCACGACCGGGTGACCGTGCTTCCGCCCGGAGTGGAGCGGCTCGCTACCGGAGACGTGTGCCGCGAGCAGGCCTTCAAGGTCGGCGGCGCACCCTTCTGGGCGAGCCAGTTCCATCCCGAGCTCACGGTGGCGAGCACCCTCGATCGGTTTCACCACTACCGCGATCACTACTTGGACGACGCCAGCGCTGACGGCGTGTTCCAGAAGCTGCAGAGCGGGCGCGACACGCCAGAGGTCGGGCAGCTGGTCGCGCGGCTCGTTCGGCATCAGTTCAACTGACGCCGTAGCCAGCGCGCAGGTGCTCACCTGCGCGCGGCGTGCGGATCAGTCGAGAAACACGTTGGCCTGACCCATCAGCGAGCCGAAGTGGTACTGCCAGTAGTTGTACTGGAAGGGCACCGTGCCGCCGAAGTTCGCCTCGACGTTGGAGCCGCCCTCGTCGTCGCCCACCTTGCCGGGGAAGAACTTCATTCCGAACGTGACCACGTTGAACGCGAACGGCCCGTTGTCCCAGTTGAAGTTCTTCATGTGGAGGCTGCCCTCGACGAAGATGCCCACCACCTCCGACGCGCGGAACGTGGCGTTCGCCCCGCCTACGAGGCGAAGATCGAGCGGCGTGCGGAACTCGAAGTCCGGTCCGAACTGGGCCTGCAGGTCGAGCTTGTCGCCGAACCGCTTTCCGATGGCGAGCTGTGGCCGGATGCCTGCGTACGCTGGGTTGGCGTTGAGGTGGAAGTCGCCGATGAGCGTCACCAGGGTCTGCGTGCGCGTGGACTTCACCAGCGCCCAATGGACGCCAGGCTCGATGCTCCATCCGGAGTACCGGCGGCGTACACCGGCATGGAACGAGAACGTACGCCCCAGCGCGTGCTCGTAGTCTGCCATCAGGTTGATGTAGTCGGGCAGGCCCCACTCGAAGCCGGCCTGGATCCGCGTTCGGGGATTGATGTTCTCCAGCATCATGCCGGTGCTGATGGGGACCTCGGCATTCAAGGCGTCGATCTCGCCGCCTCCACGCTCGATACGGGTGCCGTACAGCTCCTTCATCAAGCCGTCCATGCGCTGCTCGATGGCCGTGCGGAACAGCGTGTTCGGGTACTGGGCCATGTACGCTTCCCAGCTCTGGAGCTCCTCATCGGCGGGGAGCCGCTCGAACTGGGTCTGTGCGGCTCGATACGCCGCGGCCGTGTCTTGGCCGGGCAGCGCCACGCTGGCGTCCTCCTCGCCATCGAGCAGGTCGAACTCGTCGTCGTCCTCGTCATCCCCGAGGGCGTCTTCGAAGGACTGGATCTCCTCGTCGTCGGGGTCGCCGATGAAGTCGAGGTCGTCATCTTCCTCCAGGCGGCCATCGTCGGTGCCTTCGGCGCCTTCCGACGGTTCAGCCTCCTCCTCCTCCTCCTCGCCCTCAACCGTGTCGGCGTTGTCGGGATCGTCGAGGTCGTCGAACTCGAACTCATCATCGTCTGGATCGAAGTCATCCGTGGACTGGGCCATGGCGCCGGGGCTCCAGACCAGAAACGCCAGGGCGAGACCGGTGAAGAGACGGAGCGCAGCATGCCTGTAGAACATCATGGGAGGCCCTCATCGCTCGGATGGACGGCCGATGATAGTCCGGTGGGTCGTCCGGTGGTACGTGGCCCCTGTGCAGGCCCGGTCAAGTCTCGGGGTGAAGCGGCGTCGGAGGCCAGGATGGAGTGGGAGTCGGAGACGTCACTCGCGTTGCGCGAAGGGGCGGATGAGATCCGCAGCCACCTCGTCATGCTGCGCGGGGGGGCGCCGTTCCTCTCTTCGGCGGACGCGCTGCTGCTGGTTCAGTGGCTGGACGACGGGATCGGTGTGCCGTCGGTCCTGTGTGCGCTGGAGCGGGCTTCGGAGGCGCGGCGGCGCTCGAGGAGTCGGATTCCACTTCGCCTGGGACACGCGAAGCGCCACCTTGGCAAGGTGGCGCGGCCAGCGTGGCACAGGCCGACGCAGCCGAGTGCAGACGCCCGACCACTGGCGGCGTTGCTCGAACAGGTGCGTGTGGCGGCCGCCCGCGACCGGACCGGGGCGCCCCTGCAGGCCCTCGCTGAGCGACTCGCTGCGCTGGACTGCGCCGACCCCGATGCCTGGGTGCGCGAAGCGCTGGCGTCCATCCGGCTGTTCTTCGAGGATGCCTGGGCTGCGCTCGATCGTGCGGAGCGGGAGGCGTTGTCTCGGGCGGCGGAAGACGAGCTCGGAGATCTGGTGGATCTGGTGGACGCAGGCACCGCGGCGAGCATCACCGAGGAGACCGCACGGGATCTGTTCCGGCAGCGTTATCCATGGTTGTCTGCCGGCACTGTGCACGCGCTGGTCGAGGGGGTCGGATGAGGAGCTCCTGGACGCATCCGTCCACCGCGACGGACTGCCCCCAGTGCCACGGCGCCGGCTACGCAGTCGTGCGCACAGGTGCGTTCGCACGGGCCGAGGCCTGCGGCTGCGTCGGGCCATGCATCCGGTGCGATGGCTCGGGCATGGTGCGCACCGGCACCGACCGGACTGCGCCGCTGCGCCGCTGCGCATGCCGACGCTTCGAGGCCCGGCTGGCGCTGTTCGACGGCGTCGGCATTCCGGCGCGCCATCACGACAGCACCCGCGGGAGCTTTCGGGCCACGAGCAGCGTCCAGAGCGCGGCGCTGGTCCAGGTGAGTCGTTGGGTCCAGGACTACACGCGGGGTGCGGAGAGCCGCGGCCTCGTGCTGTACGGCGATGTTGGGCGGGGAAAGACCCACCTGATGGCGGCGCTGCTTCGCGAGGTTGTGCTGGACAAGGGGGCTTCGGCCCGATTCGTGGAGTTCAGCCACCTGCTCGCCGACCTGAAGCAGGGGTTCGACGTGGGCCAGGGCACTTCGGCGCTGCTCGGTCCGCTGTCCAAGGTCGATGTGCTGGGCATCGACGAGCTGGGCAAGGGCCGGAACACCGAGTTCGAAGGCACGGTGCTCGATGAGCTTGTTTCACGGCGGTACAACGCTGGTCTGCCGATCCTTGCCACCACGAACTTCGCGCCGGGGGCGCCCACGGGTCAGTCGAGAGGCAACCTCGCCGCTATCGGCCCCTCGGGGCGTTCGGTAGCTCCCCCCGTACTGGCTGATCGTGTCGGCGACCGGGTGTACTCGCGGCTGCGCGAGATGTGCGATTTCGTGCCGCTTCGCGGCGACGACTGGCGAGAGCGTCGGCACGCTGCGCGCCGGTCCCGCCGACCGGATGGCCGCTCGACGGTGTAGGCTTCGGTGAGGAGGTGGATGTGAGCTTCGAGGTCCGGTTCCCGACCACCGTGCAGCCCATGGAGCGCGACACGCTGTCGGCGTGGCTGCTGGAGCGCGGGGAGCCGGCCACAGTGGATGCCGAGGTGGTGGCGCTCAAGGCGCTGCCCGTAGTGTTCGCCACGGTCGACGAGCTGTTGTGCGCCCGACTGCAGATCACGGCCTCTCTGCCCCTCACCCGCCTGGTCGACATGCTGTTCGACCTGTCGATGGAGGTGGGCTCCGATGTGGAGCTGCAGGGCGCAGGGCAGGTCACGCGGGCGAAGCTCTGGCTCACCCTCGCCGACGAGCAGGACCGCATCCGCTTGGGCGAAGCCTTGGAGCGCGCGAAGGAGCACAGCAACTGCATGGAGGTGTTGCGTCGCCTGTGGTCGGTGGTCAACTCGCTGCGCGAGGGGCACGACGACCGGTGGGACGCCGCGGCTCGGCAGATCGTGGAGATGCGGGAGGTCGGCGAAGGCATCTCCGTCGAGGCGGCCCGCGGCTATGGCGACGACCCCGCGGTCGGCGACGAGGTGGCCGTGCCGGTTGCAGGGCACCTGCACACCCTGGCGTGGCGCTGGTTCTCGGATTCCTACCCCGGTCTCGCAGAATCCCAGCACACCCTGCACTGACCTGCGGGCCACCTGTCGTTATTCGGTCTGTACGATGTCCGCGGGGGCCTCGGGCGGCCAATCGGTTCGCGTCCGTGGGCGTCGCAGCGGGCCCCTTCGCTGGGAGGCGCCTTGATCTTGAGCCTTGACCATGTAGCCATCGCCGTTCCCGATCTCGAGGAGGCGATCGGGAGGTTCGCTGAGGATCTGGGGCTGTCTCTGGACGGAACCGAAGATGTCCTCTCGGCGCAGACCCGCACCGCGTTCTTTCCGGTGTCCGATCCGGATCATCCGACCCGCGTGGAGCTGGTGAGTCCGCTGGACGGCGCCGGGCCGCTGGTCAGGCACCTCGAACGGCGCGGGCCTGGCGTGCACCACCTGTGCTTTCGCACGGACGACGTGGCAGGCGACATGGCTCGGCTCAAGGCCAAGGGCTACCGCTTCACGTCCGAGGCGCCGTTCGGCGGCGCCCACGGAACCCGGGTGGTGTTCGTGCACCCGAAGAGCACCGGTGGTGTGCTGATCGAGCTCGCCGAGTATCCCGAGCAGCACAATGGCTGAGCGCCGACCTGTGATGGCCGTTGGAGACCAGACCAGCCTGGCGGATCGCAAGCGGCGTGCCGGCCAGCGGCTGATCGTCGGGCTCTCGGGTCACGCCGTCGATGACGACCTCCGCGCCCTGGTCCGGGAGGTGCGTCCGGCGGGGTTCATCCTGTTCGCGCGCAACGTCGTGGAGCCGGCCCAGGTGCACGAGCTGAACCGGGAGCTGGCGTCCCTGGTCGATCCGCATGACCCGGCATTTCTCAGCATCGATCAGGAGGGGGGCCGGGTACAGCGGGTGCGAGAGCCGGCGACCCGGTGGCCGAGTGCAAGGGAAGTTGGAGGCGCCGCCGGCCTCACTGTCGAGGTGTCCCGCGCGATGGCCCTGGAGCTGCGCGCGATGGGGTTCAACCTGAACTTCGCGCCGTGTGCCGATGTCGATTCCAACCCGGCCAATCCCGTCATCGGCGATCGCAGCTTCGGGTCGGATCCGGCCCGGGTGGCGGAGCATGTGGTGCAGCACCTGCGCGCCCACCAAGAGGCGGGCGTGATCGCGTGCGTGAAGCACTTCCCGGGACACGGGGACACGTCCGTGGATTCGCACCTGGATCTGCCCGTGGTGGACAAGGAGCTTCCCGACCTGCTCGACTGTGAGCTGCGTCCATTCGCCGCTGCGGTGGCGGCAGGGGTGGGCAGCGTGATGACTGCGCACGTCGTCTTTCCGGCCCTGGACGAGGAGCACCCTGCCACCCTGTCGGCGAAGGTCACCCGGCACCTGCTGCGCGAGCGGTTCGGGTTCGATGGTGTCGTGTTCTCCGACGACATGGACATGAAGGCGGTTGCTGGTCGGTGGCCGGTGGCCGACCAGGTGCGCCTGGCCACGGAGGCCTCGGTGGACATGTTCCTCTGCTGCAATGACGTGCAGACCCAGTACGCGACGTTTCATGCGCTGGTCCGCGATCAGGAGGCGTCCGCGACGGCCGACCGGGCGGCGCGTGACGCCGTCGACCGGGTGTGCGCAATGCGGGTGCGATTCCTCCAGCCACGGCCGCCCCTCCCGCTGGCAGACGTTGGGAGTCTGGACCACCGGATGCTTGCCGCACGGGCGGGTGGGCGGATGGCATGACCGGGCTGCTCATGGCGCTGGTCGGGGTGGCGCTCGCGGGGGATTGCGCGCTCGACACTCTCTCGCCGCCCCCGCCGACCCTCTCCGTAGCGTGGGTCTCCCCGCTCTCGGGCCGAGCACGTGGTTGGATTCGGCTCGTGCGCACCTCCGACCTGGCCACCATGGGCACGGACCTGGGGCGCACACTGCAAGGGGTCGGCCTTCGTCGTCGGGCCACGGCGCCCCGGCGTCGGCACAAGGTGGTCGTGTTCGACGTCGACCCCGAGAGCCTGTGCAGGCCGCTGGCGGAGGCGCCGGAGGAGGGGGGAATGGTCGGCGGAGTGCACGCGTGCCTCCAGCGCCTCGGGCCCGATGCCAAGACCACCGACGGCTGCGGTCGGGCCCTCGATCGGGAGACCTCGACCGCAGGGGTCGAGGTGTTCCGAGGGCGTTGGCGTGACCTGGCCCGCGAGGGGTTCTGCGTGCTCCCGGCCGAGCGGTTCGTGGTCGGGCGGTGATCGTGCAGAAGACGCACTACTGCACCCGTTGTCTGACGACCTTCTACGAAGATTCTACGGCCTGTCCAAACCTCTCGTGCGGCCGGGACCGGCCCGGCGGGGGCTGGAGTCTCGTGCTCGGCAAGGGCGATCTGCTCGATCGCCACTACCTCATCGAGCGGGCCCTGGCGGTCGGTGGCGCCGGCATCACGTACAAGGCGCGGGAGGTTGATTCGCTCGGCGTTGCCCAGCCACCGGATCTCGCGATCAAGGTCCTGTACGCCGCGCGCGCCTCGGGCTCGTTCCTCCGGAGGCTGTCCAATGAGGCGCACATCCTGCGCGAGCTGCAACACGACAACATCGTGGACTGTCGGGGCTTCGTGCACCGAACGGGCGCCGAGCCGTACCTCGTGACCCTGTTCGAGGAGGGGGGCAGCCTGGCGGATCATGTCCGGCAGGTGGGAGCCGTGGCACCCGGGGTCGCTGCCGGCATCGTGCGGCAGATCCTGTTGGCGCTGGATCAGGCCCACGAGCGCGGGATCATCCATCGCGACCTCAAGCCGGACAATGTGCTGCTGCGCGAGGCGGTCCCGCGGGATGTGGTGCCGTCGGTTCGGGTCGCTGACTTCGGAATTGCCAAGGTGGCGGGCGGGCTTGGCGGGATGACCCAGCTCGGCGCCTTCGTTGGCACCCCGGAGTACGCGGCTCCTGAGCAGTTCCAAGGACAGCGGTCCACTCCGGCAACGGATGTGTTTGCTGTTGGCGGGCTGCTGTACTTCCTCGTCGCTGGAGAGGTGCCGGTGCGGTTCAGTCAGCGGGCCGATCCTGAGGCGTGCCTCGAGGAGCTCTTGCTGCAGGTGCCGCCCAAGGTGCCATCCACCGCCGGCATCAGTGGGCGGGAGCGGGAGGCGCTGCAGCGACTGATCGATCGCGTCATGCAGCCCGATCCCGAAGCCCGCTGGACGGTACACCAGACGCTGCGAGGCCTCCAGACCCTCGTCCCGCGGACGCATGACGCGTCCTACTCCACCCTCGAGCTGACCGATCGCGGTGCTCCGTCCCGCAACGCGGCGCCCGGCATCTCCTCCCCCACGTTCACCGCGGACTGGACCGAGGAGACACCGAAGCTGGAAGAGCCGGATGCGCTGGTCTCGCCGGTGCGTACGGAGTGGGTCCAGCGCGGCGTGCCCGAGGCACCGGCCGAGGTTCCTCCTCCTCCTCCTCCTCCTCCTCCTCCTCCGCCCGCGCCACCACCGCAGGTCGACCCGCTCCCGGCAGCCACCCGGCCCGCTGCCGAGCCCGCTCCATCGCCGCTGCCGTCGTCCTCGCCGGCCAGCGCGCCGCCTGTGGTGAGTGGCGCAACGGCCGGCGTCGCGCCGGGGGAGGGCTCCCAGCCTGTGGTCGGTCCCACCCCACAGCGGCCGACGCCCGCCCCCACCCTGCCGCCGCCCATGGCGGGCACCTCGCGCGTTGCCGCGTCGTCCCGCGGTTGTCTGGGAGCCATGGCGGGGGTGTTCGGCCTGGGGGTCGCCGGAGCTGGCGTCGTGACGGTCGCTGGGAGTGTGGTGTCGGCGTTGATCCTGGGCGTGGCCGCGTGGTGGCTCGGTTGGTTTGGCGCGTCGGCCATCGAGCTCGCGCCGGTCAGAGTCGATGTGAGTCGGGCTGCGCTCGCGCGCTCGCCGCGGTTGCTCGGATCCGATGACCCCGCCTGGAGGCGCGCCAGGGCGCGAATCCAGTCAGCGCTCGATGCCGAAGCCGCGGCGATCTCCCAGCACTGTGGCGTGCATGGCCCGTTGGTCGCGGCGCTGTTGGTGGGCGCGGATGGCCGCATCGAGGCGGCACGCTCAGATCTGCCGACCTCGACCTGTGTGGAGCGGGCGCTCATTGGGCTGCGAGTTCCCAACGCGGTCGGTGAGTCCGTGGCTGCGCGGGTCGGGCTGTTCCTCGGCGACTGACCCAATGTTCTCGTAATCAGAACTGGATCGTGTCCGCGCCATCGTCCCCCAACGGGGCGGCGGCGATCGGCAGCAAGCCTTCGGCGCGCACGACTACGGCCGTGAGGTTGTCCGTACTGCCTGCGCTGAGGGCGGCGTCTCGGAGTTGGTCGGCTGCGACCTGTGGATCCGGGGTGGCGAGGCACGCCGCCATCGCCTCGCCGTCGAGTGACCCGTGCACCCCATCTGACGACAGCAGGAACACGTCGCCGCTGCGCAGCAGAACGGTATCGGCGTCGATCCCAGGCTCCAGGCGCACCATGCTGTCGAATCCCAGCCCGCGTGAGCCCAGGATGAACGCCTGGCATAGCCGATCGCCATCGGGGGTCTCGGCCGTTCCATCACGCCGGTGGAACTCGTTGCGGGTGTGGTCGCGGGACAGCTGCTCGAGCCGCCCGGTACGGAGTCGGTAGACTCGTGAGTCGCCCACATTGACCCATGCGGCACGGTCTCCGGTCACCCTGAGGAGCGACAGGGTGGTGCCCGGCATCCGACGTTGTCCATCGAGCGCCGCGCTCAGCCGCCCATGCAGCAGGCGATGGGTGTCTCGGACCTGCTGTAGCAGCGCTCGTGCTGTCAACACGCCGTCGGCCGTGGCGAGCGACGCGAGCTCCTCCACGGCGCTCCTGGAGGCCTCCTCGCCGCCCTCGTAGCCGCCCATGCCGTCGGATACGATCGCGAGCACGGCGTCCCCGGTGGGTGCCGTGCGGCTGGCGTGGCGCATCCGGATTGTGGCGTCCTGCGCGACGAGGAAGTTGTCTTCGTTCTGCTTGCGCCCCCCCTGGCTGGGTCCAGCGCCTCGATCACACGCTATGCCGACACGGATCGCCACGACATCACTCCTCGAGCAGCACGTAGACGTAGGTGCCGGCAACGATTCGGTCACCCGAATCCAGGTCGAACGGCGTGCCGTCTTCTGGAGCGGTCGTGAACCGCTTGTCGCCCTTCTGGACGAAGAACGGGTGGTAGCCGTCGCCTCGCTTGTAGCTGTCGAGGTAGTCGCTCACGCGCACCGACGTGCCGTCGTAGTGCAGCGTGAGGTGGATTCCGCCCAACTCCAGCCTTCTGTCCGCGCCCTTGGGCAGCCCACGCGTAATGAGCGCGGCAGCCAAGGGGTCTTCGTAGTCGAGGGCCAACATCCGCGCCCGGGGGTCGGGAAGGGACCGGTCGGCCTGCAGCTGCAGCCGAATCGCGAAGTCCTCGTCGCCCAGCTCGTCCCGACGGATCACGTCCAGCGTGCGGGCTTCGGGATCGGAGTACGTCTCCTCAGCCGGATCGTCTTCGTCGACCAGGAGTTCGCTCGCAGTGAGCACCGTGAGCGAGCCACGGCGGCCGCGCACCTTGAGCCGGAAGTAGTCCATGGGCTCGAAGGTCTGCTCTGGCTGGATGCGATTCTCGGGAAGCACCATGTCGGCGCCGGTGTGGTTGCCACACACCGCCTCTCCGTTGAGCATCCAGCCGGCGAGGATGACGTGCATCGGACGCCCGAGTTCGAACTGCGCTTCGCTGTCGTCGGTGAACACGACAACGTGCGCGGCTTCCAGGACTGGCGGCTCCGGCTCCGGCTCCGGCTCCGGCTCCGGCTCCGGAGGTGCGGGGAGCTTATGGTCGTGCAAGCTCATCGGGCTTGCCTTGGGGGGCCAGTCCTCGTCCCAGCCACCGACATCAGGCTGTGGCACGGGCGCAGGGGCGTCGGGGCTGATGGTGCCCCGCCGGAATGGGTCGACCAGCCCAGGGATGGTCTCGTCGTCGTCGATATCGGCCAGCAGGGGCGGCGGATCGTCGTCGTCGCCGAGTCCGAGCTCCTGCACCACCTTCATCGACCCGAGGATCGAGTCCATTCCCACACGCTCCAGTCGGACCGGAGTCGGCGCTTCGCCCGAGTCTTCACCCAGTCCGGCGGCCGCGGGCGTCTCCACCGACTGGCGCATCATGCGGCGTCGCTCCCGGCGCTCCAGTGAGAGCGTGGGTTCCGCGTCGTCATCGTCCAGCGGTGGCGGACCGTCCAGAGCTGAATCGTCCGGAATCGGTGGGTCGTCTGGGTTCGGCGGATCATCGACAGACGGCAACGTGTCCATCGTCGGCTCCGCGGGGCGCGGCGGGAGCGGTGGCGGTGCGTCTAAGGGTGGCGGTGGGGGCTCCTCGGGTAGGGGCGGCGGTGGCGGTGGCGCGGCGCTCGGCCTGGGTGGCGGCGGCGGCAGCCGGGAGGGCGGTGGCGGGGGGGCGCCTGCGCCGAAGTTGCCCGGTGCGGGCACGTCCGACAGGCTCAGCATGGGCGTGGCCGGCCGGGGTGGGCGGAAGTCGTCGCCGCGGGTGGGTCGCCGGGTCGGTGTGGGCACGGCG
>JBLFXJ010000147.1:0-17899 GCA_047609825.1 Myxococcota bacterium | reverse complement strand
GGCGCCCGTATGGATGATGAGGCCAAGGGCAAGCTGAAGGACGCGATGATCCGTCTCGCTGAGGGTGCGCACCCCGACGCGGCCCGCACCATCGCCGATCGGCTCTACCAGCTGGGCCACGCCGACGCCGCAGCAGCGCTGCTACCAAAGGTCTACCCCGACCGGGTTCAGGGCAACGGCTCGCTGATGTACGGCGTCGCCTCGATCGAGTCGTGCAGTGGCCAGTCCGTGGTGCACTTTGCGCCGGTCACCGACCCAGCAAAGCGGTGGGTGATCACCGATGAGGTCTTCGCTCCGGCCCGCGCGTTCAAGCCCCGTCTGAAGTGCACCGCCGAGGGCGAGTGGCCGGTAATGGCCACGCCCGAGCCCGTCTCGGGCAAGGCCGACATCGCCACATGGATCGCCACCCTGGTCGAGGCCGAGACCGCGAAGGGCAACGAGACCAAGGAGCGGGAAGAGAAGACCATCGCGCTGAACTGAGCGCCGGTCTCGCTCCGCTGTGCCCGCGCGAGCGAGGCCTACTCGCGCTTGAGGAAACCGAAGAGCGCCAACAGTCCACGGCTCGGGGCCTCTTCCACCCGGATCGCTTTGAGGGCGACCCGCGGCCGCTCGTCGGTGGGATCGAGGTCGATCGCCGACTCGAGGTGGTCCCGCGCGTGCACGAAGTCGGCGCGGTCCAGCGCCCGGCGACCGAGCATCAAGTGGGCGCGGCTGCGACGTACCGGATCGGTCTCTTCGAGCAAGACGCGAACGGCGTGCTCGGGGCGGATGGATTCGAGCTCTGGCATCGGGCGCTCCGGACCGGTGCACCGTACACCAGCGACGCGGCTCTGAGGCCCCGGTGACGACCTCTTGACGGGCGTGCGGCCTACGGCGCCGGCAGGACAAACTCGACGGGGCGCTGCGGCTCGACGACCAGCTCCGCGCCCCCTCGGTAGAACTCGCCGTCCAGCATGTAGGCCATCTCGGAGTCACCGCGGAGAATCACCCGTCGCCCGAGCCGAGTGGCGTTGCCAGGCCTCTTCAGGTGCCGGCCGAGGTAGATGTTCGGCAGGTCGCGCGCCAGAGACCCGATGCCTCCACCAACCTCGACGAGCTGGAGCTGGCCCGGGCTGCTCGCGACATCGGGAAATGGCGTGAACTGCAGGCCGATCTGCTCCACCGTGCCGATCGCCACGGCGGTCCAATCCCTGCGGCCATGCGACGCTCCATCGAGCACCACCTCGCCGGTCCAGGGACGGGACAGCCGCTGCGCGAGCGGCCCCCCGACCATCGCTGACAACGCCCCAGCGCCCAGCAGCCGCGCCGCATTCCACACGCTCCCGCCGCCCTCGTAGTGAACCTCGAGGTACCGAGCGACGATGCCGTTGCCGAACAGGAAGCCGAGCCGCCCCTCCACGCCGAGCGCCCAACGAACCGTGCGTCGAAGGGGTTCTCCGGCCCTCACGTGGGCGACGATCCGGGCCAATACGTCGGTCGATGCGCCGCGGCTGCCGATGGAATCGGCCACGATATTCATCGTGCCGCCGCGGAGGATCGCCACCCGAGGCAGCGGGTCATCCCCCCACACCGAGCTGGCGGTTGAGAGCACACGGTGCAAGGTGCCGTCGCCGCCATCGACCACGAGCAGGGGCACCGCCCGGGCATGGAGATCGGTGAGCACCTCCGCGAGCTCATCGAAGCCGTCCGGAGCCCACACCTCCCCCACTCCCGCCACGACCCCCTCGAGCTCCTGCCGCCGACCGAGATGTCTGCGGTTGCGACGTGCCCGTGGGTTCGTGATCACTGCGAGCCGGGCCACCCTACCTCCGCGCCCCGACCGAACAGGCCAAAGGCACCGCCAGTGTGCCAGAACAGCACGCGACGCCCGAGGCCGCCGGCGCGGGCCTCCGACAGCATGCCGTGGAACGCCTTGCCGGTGTAGGTCGGGTCGAGGAGGAGGCCCTCCGTGCGCGCCACGTGCCGGATGGTCTGCCACACCTCGGGCGACGCGGCGCCGTACGCGGCCCCACGCCACGCGTCCGTCACCGACCAGGCATCTCCGAGCGACGGCAGGGCCAGCGACAGCTCATCCGCGATTGCCGCCACTTTCTGCTCGAAGGTGGGCGCGTCGTCGCACACAGCGAAGCCGCGCACATGGGTCGCAGCCTCCCCCAGCACCAGGCCGGCCAGAGTGCCCCCCGATCCGACCGCGACAACCACGGTGTCGAACCCTGAATCCTGGGCCCGGAGCTCCTCCGCGGCCGCGATGAACCCCCGCGCCCCCAGGCCGTTGGAGCCGCCCTCGGGGATGATGTACGGCGTGTGACCCTGCCGGCGAAGCGCGGCCGCGATCGCCTTCATCCGGTCAGATCGCTCCGCCGCGTACTCCGCGGGCGAGCACCAGTGGACCTCGGCCCCGAGCAACACGTCCAATAGAAGATTGCCGTCGGGCGGGCCCTCAGGAGCCCCGGATGCGGGATGCCGAAGCAGCAGAACCGGCCTCAGGCCCAGACGCCGGGCGACCACCGCGGTCGTGCGTGCGTGGTTGGACTGGAGGCCGCCGCAGGTGATGAGCGTGTCGGCACCTCGGGCGACTGCGTCGGCGACGAGCCACTCGAGCTTGCGCACCTTGTTCCCTGATGTGCCGAAGCCCGTGAGGTCATCGCGCTTGATCCACAGCTCCACGCCAACCTCGACGGAGAGTCGTGCGAGGCGCTCGATCGGCGATGGGATGCGAGCGAGCGAGAGCGGCTTCACGCAGAGCACACGATCAGAACGACACCTTCACCGTAGACTTCGCGGTCTTGCCGCCCGCCTGCGTGCCGATCTCGTACTCGATGGTCTGCCCCGGCTGACCCTCTACGGTGACTCGGTGCGCCTTGACGGGGTGCTTCTCCATCTCCTTCTGGCCGCCACCGCGGAGCATGGTGCTGCCGGGCTCGGACGTGAGCCACTCGACCATAGCGCGGTGGTCGCCCAGCTTCTTCACGCGCTTGGCGACGATCTCGATCTTGCCGCCCGACTTGCCCGGGTTGCCACCCTTGGTGCCCAGCGCAGCCACCGGATCGACGACCCCCGCGCCATAGGTGGTGTCCCACCCGCCCTTGCCGAGGTCTTTCGCCGAGCTGGTCAACACCTCCCGGATGGCGTCGGGCTCCTTGACCCCGTTCGCATAGATCAAGGCCGCGACACCCGACACGTGCGGCGTGGCCATGGAGGTGCCCTGGAGGAAGAAGTAGCCCCACTGGCCGTCCATCTTCGTCTCCTGCACGACCCCGCCGTGCATGTCAGAAGACGTGTCTCCGCCGGGACCGACGAGATCGATCTCATCGCCCTGATTCGAGTAGAAGGCGACCTCGTTCCGGGTGTCGACCGAGCCCACCGCGATGGTGGTGGGCAGCGCCGCCGGGAACCCGATGAAGTCGCTGTACCCGTCGTTGCCGGTGGCGGCGATCACCGTGACGCCGTGCTCGTAGGCATAGGCACAGGCATCGGCGACGACCTCGGAGTTCATCGACGAACCGAGGCTGAGGTTGATCACGTTCGCGCCGTGGTCTGCGGCCCAGATGATGCCGCTGGCCACCCAGGTGTTCGACCCGCTGCCGTAGTCGTCCAGCACCCTCACGGGCAGAATCGTGACCTCGGGCGCCACGCCCGCGACGCCCACGCCATTGTTCGCCTTCTGGCCGATGGTTCCGGCGACGTGGGTCCCGTGGCCGTTGCCGTCTTCGGGCTTGGTGTCGTCGTCGACGAAGTCGTAGCCCTGCAGGATCTTGTAGAACCCGTCCTCACCGACCGACACGCCGGTGTCGACGACGGCGACCACGACGCCCTTGCCCTTGGTGGTCTCCCACGCCTTGGTCACATCCAGGTTCTGCATGTGCCATTGGTGCTCGAAGTACGGATCGTTGGGCATGGCGGCGGTCTTCACCTTGCTCACCTGCTCGACCCACTCCACGTCGGGGTGGTTGCCCAGCTTCTCCAGCACGAACACCGCGGGCTTCTTCGTCTTGATGTGGATGGTGCGGTCGAACCCGAGGATGCTGGCGAGGCGCTTGTCCTTGGCCGCCTTGCTGTGGACCTTGCCTGCGCCGGTGAGGGACAGGCTGCCGAACGCCGAATCGAGGCCCCTGCTCCCCGACTTGATCGTCTTTCCGTTCGGGAAGCTCAGCGAGTCCGCGCCGCGCCGGAGCTTGACCACGAACTCACCCTTCTTCGCGTGTCCGCCTACGCTCTTGTTGCTCGGCCGGTTGGACCGTTGGCCTTTCTTGATCTTGGCCCCTCCGAGCTTGAGCGCCTTGGTGTCGCCCTTGCTCGAGCCCCCCCCGACCTGTTCGACACCCATGCCGCCACACGCCAGTGCGATCACCAGGGACACGGCCCCGATGACAGGCAACCCAAGTCGACGATTCCCCATCGCTCACCCCTCGACACCGATGCTGGCGCCTGCGCTGTCCGAGGATCGGACGTCGCGCTGCAGCGCCGTGAGACAGTAGTGACTGGTCAGGTTCATGGCCACCAGTTCCGGTGGCCGACAGCTGCGCGACCCGCCCCGACTCGGGCTCGGGGCGTCGCGTTCGGCCCAGCAGACGCTGCTGGGCGTAATGTATTCCCCCGTGGACAGGGGATTGACAGCAAGCCGAGCGGTCCAAGCCCGTGTCGAGGGCCGGCCCGATCTGGGCAGGTTTCCTGGCGCTACACTCCGGCCGGTTGGCAGACGAGCAGACTGCGCCCCGACCTGAAGGGTCAAGGAGCCTCGTTGCCGCTCCACGACCCCGCAGGCCCGTGCTCCGGAACGAGGACCACGAAGATGTCGCCTCGGTTGCCGGACCGCCGGAGGTCGATCACCACCGTGCGGTAGCCGACGGCACTGATCTCCGCGAGCTGCGGTTGAAACAGCGTCTTGCGTACCACTACCTGCGCCGGCGTGAGCATACGGCGGCCATCCGGCAGCAGGATGTCGACCGGCGTGGGCTGTGACCGGATCCGGACACGGGTTGAACAGGCCGTCAGCGCGAGCACGAGGAGGAGCCCCCATTTCATCTGAGGCTCCACGGATCATCGATTCTGAGAACGACCTCGTCGCCTTCGACCCGCAGGTAGCGAATCGCTGCGAGCAGCTCGGCCGCGGCAGGCCGCCACATGTCGTCTGGACCCGCCCGCCACTGCCGAAGCCGCGCCACCGCCGACAGGTCGAGATCACCGACCACCAACCGTTCGGGAGTGAGTAAGGCGCCGTGTTCATCGACCTCAACCCCCCCGTCGTAGCCGACCGCGAAGCACGTCTGACCCACCGGCACCGCGAGCCGCGCAGACACCAGCCCACCTTGGACGTCGATCCGCACTGGAAATTCGAGGTAATCGGCGAGCAAGAAGGTCGCGCCCTCGCCATCGAGCACGAGCGGGACGCTCGGATCGCGAGAGTGCTGGTCAACGCGGCGCTTCACGTCAGCCATACCGGCCAGCGACAGCTCCGATGGTGCCGGCGTCACACACGGTCGGCGAAGGGCGACCGAGAGCCCCGCCCCACCCAAGAGCACGACGAGCGCCACTGCCGCCGCGGCCAGCGCGAGCCAGCGCCAGCGCGTCACGCCTTGCCCGCTTCGCGCGGTGTGGTGTCGTCCCGCCTGCCATGCGCCACTACCGACCTCTCGCTCCAGCCGTACGGCCCGCAGTATCGCAGTTCATGGCCGACAGGCAGCCGACGTTGTCCTCGCCTAGAACGGAATGTCGTCGTCGGCACCACCGCCACCGCCACCGCCGGAGTACCCGCCGCTGCCGCCGCCGGTGTCACCAGCGCCGCTGCCACCGCCAGAGTACCCGCCGCCGCCGCCGCTGCCGCCGGAGTACCCGCCGCCGCCGCCGACATCGCTGCCGCCGCCGCCCGAGTATCCGCCGCCGCCGCCGCCGTCGCCGCCGCCGCCGCCGCTCGAGTACCCGTCGCCGCCGGCGCCGCCGCCCTCGCGACCGCCGATGAACTGGATCCGATCGGCGATGATCTCGGTGGAGTACCGATCCTGGCCCTTGTCGTCCTGCCACTTCCGCGTGCGGATGCGCCCCTCGACGTAGACCTGCCGGCCCTTACGAAGGTACTTCGCGACATTCTCGGCGGTGCGACCGAAGCAGGCCACCCGGTGCCACTCCGTGTGGTCGTTCCAGTTGCCCTCTCGATCCTTTTGCCGCTCGTTGGTGGCGATGTTGAGGTTCGCCACCGTCGTCCCGCTCTTCGTAGTGCGGCTCTCAGGATCGCGTCCGAGGTTGCCCAACAGGATCACCTTGTTGACCATAATCTCCTCCCGTCCCGGCGAGCCATCCGCCGGGCGCATCGTGGTTGATAGGATTCGCTGCGGGTCTTCGAGGGCCCCCGCTCAAGCGATGCACCACTGATACCCGCCTCCACGGTTGTCGTCGCCTGCCGGTTCCAACTGGCCCACTCCGCTTCCCCCGACAGGGCGTGACGGCCGCTCACCAGGTGCTGGGGTAGAAATACTAGGAGGGGACACACGTAGTACGTGTAGAACCGGCCTCGGAGGCAGATGTGGGCGTGACCCGTGACCTCGCCAAGCAGGTGCTCGCCCTGCACCAGCCCGATCATCTGGCAGCCGTGCTGGAGGCGGCGGGGATCCGCCCCCGTGGCTCCACCCGACGCGAGCTGGCCCACAGGGTCGCAGAGCGCCTGTGGTGGTCGTACTGCACCCCCTTGGGCTACGCGGCTGATCGCGTGACGCTGGAGCGGATCGTCGACCACACCGCCAAGCGCCTGGGGCAAGCCGGAGCCACCCGGGCCGCTTCCGACCCCTGGGCCAAGGCGCGCGCCCTCACCCGCACCGTGGTGCCGGCTGTCGAGGGCGCGGGCGTGTCGCTCGACGCATTGGACGACCTCACGCGCGCCCGAGCGCGCAACGCCTGGCTCACCACTGCGGCGTGGGGGGCGGGGGCCACCTCGTCCTTCGGAGCACGCCTGGTCTCGGGCCACGTGCTCAAGGCGCTGTCCAGCCCCGTCGGGCGCCTCCTCCCCCTCCTGCCGCCCCTCGCTCCCTACCTCAGACCCGTGAAGGCGGGTGCACGAATCGCGTACGCAGCGGGCGGGCCAGTCGGAGCCGGGCTGGCTCTACTCACCCTGAATGATGCGCTCGGAACGAACTACCCAACCGTCGTTTCGCTCGTGCTGGGGCTCGGTTCGCTACCCGAGGTCCACGTCGCCGAGGCGGCCGAGGTCGGTGGAACCGTGGGCCCGGACGACGCCCGCCCGGTCGCCGCGCCCCGCCCTGCGGAGGAGTGACTCAGTCCCCTCGCTCGACCCGAGGCAGCCCATGGGCCTGGGCGACGCGATCGTAGTGGTCGATCACGTGTCGTACATAGGCCCGCTTCTCCTTGTACGAGCCGGGGTAGAAGCTGCGCTTGAACCCGTGCAGGATCACCCTGTGCAGCTCGGGATGCGACAGGTCGAACGCGTCGACCACCTTGCGCAGCTCCTCGGACACCGTGGTGGAAGAGACGAGCCGGTTGTCGGTGCACAGCGACACCGAGATGCGCTCCTGGATCATGCGGCCGACCGGGTGGTCCTCGACCCGCCGGACGTGCGGCATCGTCTGGAGATTCGAGGTGACACACACCTCGCACAGCACCCGTCGGTCAGCGATGTACTCCGAGAGTCGACGCACGTATCGATGAGCATCATCGACGGGCGCCTGCACCTGGTCGGCGCTGAACAGGCTCGTGCCGTGCCCGATGCGATCGGCGTGGAGCAGCGTGATGCCCTGGAAGATGCTCTCTGGGCCGTAGGCCTCACCTGCATGCACCGTTCGACGGAGGAAGTTGCGCAGAGCGAATCGATACGCGTCCACGTGGTCGGAGGCAGGGTGTCCGGCCTCCGCCCCGGCGAGATCGAAGCCCACGACCGGTAGACCGAGCCTGTCGCGCGCATCTACGATCGACCGCACCAGCGACAGCGACGCCACGCCATACACCCGCTTCACGGGCCAGTGGTTGAGCACGGACAGCAAGTCGCTGTACCAAGGCCCGAAACCCGCGGTGAACATCCGCATCGCGCAACAGATGAGCCCGAAACGGAACGGCGGCGCGCCGCCCTCACGCACGGCCGCCGTCGCTTCGTGCTCGCGACGCACCCGATCCAGCCCGCGGGTGATGGCGGCGAGCACGTCGGCCACGGTGAATCCCTTCCGCACGTGCAGCTGGGGCGCGAACCGGACCTCGAGGTAGCAGACGCCTTCCGCCAGGCAGTCCTGACCCAACTCGTACGCTACGCGCTCGAGCGCCTCGCCGTCGGTGAGGACAGCGCAGGTGTACGCGAACCCGTGCAGGTAGTCCGGCAGATCGCGGTATGCGTCTTTGAACACGAGGCGCTTCAGTCCGTCCTCTGTCTCGGACGGGAGCTGGACACCACGCTCCCGGGCGAGCTCGATCAGTGTCGCCAGCCGGAGGGAGCCGTCCAGGTGGCAGTGGAGGTCGGTCTTGGGCAATGCCCGGATCAGTTCGTCGCTGTACTGCACGGGTCTCTCCTGGGTCCCGGCGCTGCCGGCCTATGTCCGCCCGTAACGCAGACGCTGCCTCAGACCCCCCCGGCCAGGGCGCCGCAGCAGGGGTGCCTGCGACAACGTCTGTTCTAAGCAGATTATCAGGTCCATTTCACAGATACGCGGCGGATTGGTTGTCAGCACTGACGTCGGCGGCTAGCAAGGTCGCCAATTCGCCTGTGGAGGCCGGTCGTGCAGCTCCCGTCCGCACTTCGTGACTCCCTCGTGGAGTCGCTCGACGGCTACTTCGAGGCCCTCGGAAAGTCCCCGGATTCCGAAGCCGCAACGGCTTACACAATCGAACTCCTGGAGGAGTACGCCGACGAGTCCGGTGTCGACGACATGGTGTTGGATCTCGAAGAGTCCGGCGCCCTCGACGACAGCCTGCAGTCCGTCGTCGAGGCGGAGATCGACAGCAACGACGAGTTCGAGTGCACCGGTGAGGAGATGGTCTCCCTCCTCGAACGCCTGTGCGGTATCGAGTGGATCGGCGGCGACACCGAGTCGGGCGACGACGACGACGACGACGACGACGACTTCTAGATCGACGAGCGCGCAGGCCTCCACAATGTCGGCACCAGGCCCAGGTCGGCGTAGCCCGCGGCCGGAGGCCTCCTCGTCTCGAGGCAGCCCCCATCAGAGTCAGGGTCAACGCTGCAAGCGTCAGCCCCCCGTCCGCGTCTCCCCCACCCCGGCAATGCCGGCCTAGCCCGTTTGGGCCAACGCGCGCGGAACCCCGCATAGACGCGCGCCTTTGGCCCAGAGCAATGGAGCGGACGCTCCCCCGGATTGCCGCATTGGCGTTTGCGGACTCGAAGTGCGCCATGTTGTGCATCCTGCCTGTCGAACCACACCTATGCAGGTGAAACGCTGGAAATCGGCGCCACCCGACGATACGGCACCCGGTTGGGCGAGTACGCTCGCGACCAAGTGCCATGAAGGGCTGACAGACAGCAATCTGAAATCCAACTTTGACCTCGTTCCCCCCCCCCTCCCAGATCAGTGCAAGTCCGACTCGGACACCTGTCGCGTCCGGTGAGGTACAGTGAACATCGCGTCATCGAGGCCCCCCCCTCGACCGACGGCATGGGCGTACCGCATGGTTTCGCCATGCACACTGGAATCCAATGGCACACCTTCAAGCGACATGGACACCCGACGGCAGGCTGTTCTTCTGGTCGCCCGAGACCCACGTCGAGCCCGCCATCGAAGAGGAACTCCCGGATATCCTCGGCGTCGGCAGGACCAAACACCGCTTCCTGGCCCAGGCCGGCGCGCAAGGAAAGCGCGCTCGCACGAGGGGGCAACAACTGTCGATCGTCGAGGCGCTGCCTGCCCTCGCCCGACTCGGCGTTGACGTTGATGTGGCAGATTCCGTGAAGTGCTGGGCGGCCGCCGCCAAGCTCGGACTCGAGCTCGCGGCGCGCCAGCGCGTCGTCCCGTCCGTCGGCCACGGCGAGGCACGCTGGAAGGTCCAGTTCGCCCGGGAGTCCGACGTGCGCCGCTTCGGATGGGTGGTTCAGGCGCTCCCGGTCGCGTCCCGCGCCGTGCCGATCCGCGAGACGGGTCGCGGAGCGATCCGCCTGCTTCCTGCTGAGCACGCCGTTCGCACCTTCCTCGACGCGATCGTCGACGCGGTCTACCGTCAGGAAAAGCACCCCGGCGCGTCACGCGGGTGGGTTCGCGAGCTCGCCGATGCGCTGCGCGGCGCCGATCCCGCATTCGCTCCCCGGGACGCGAGGTTCCAGGGCGTTCCCGACATGCTCAAGGCGTGGACCGATGAGGCCGAGGCCGCGGGGCTGCGGGTCGGACTCGCGCTCGGCCTGCCACAGGACGAAGCCGGCACACGGTTCCCGGTGAAGATCCGCGTGCACCCGCCCGGCTCCTTCGACCACGGCCGCACGGTCGCAGAGGCCTGGCGCGCTGGCGGGAGCCTCGAGGTCGATTCGCAGCAGTGGCGTCACCCTGCCCAAGCCGTCGTGCAGGGCCTCGCACGAGCGTCCCGAATCTTCGACCCACTGCACAGCTGTCTCAACGGCAAGATCCCACACGAGCCGGTCTGGTCGGCAAAGGTCGCGTGGGCGTTCCTCGAGGGAGGTGCGGCGGCGCTCGAGGAGGCTGGCCTCGAGGTGCGACTCCCCGAGGAATTCGCCGCCGCCGGAAAGCAGCGCATCCGCGCCCGCATGCGCATCGAGGCCGCCACCGACGAGCACGGCCGGCTGGACCTGGAGCGTGCGCTGTCCTTCCGGTGGGAGGTCACGCTGGGCGATCTTGTGCTTGAGGGCGCCGAGTTTGCGGAGCTCGTGTCCCTGAAGCGGCCCATCGTGCGCTTCCGGGGCGAATGGGTGCTGCTCGACCCCAAGGAGCTCGCCCGCCTTCCCGGCGGGCTACCGCGCGAGGGCACACTCCCGGCCGCCGAGGCACTGCGCGCGGTCCTCATCGGCGAGATGGACGGGATCCCAGTCGTCGCCGACGATCGCCTCGACCTGCTGCTGGAGGCGTTGCGCAACCCTCCCGAGGTCGACGCTCCGGCCGATCTCATAGCCACGTTGCGGCCCTACCAGGCGGTGGGCCTGTCGTGGCTCACCACCCTCGGCAAGCTGGGCCTCGGTGCCTGCCTCGCTGACGACATGGGCCTGGGCAAGACAATCCAGCTCATCGCCCACCTGCTGGCCCGTAAGCCGATGGCCGGCGGGCGTCCGTCGCTCGTCGTGTGCCCCACCAGCGTGCTCGGCAACTGGCAGCGCGAGCTGCAGCGATTCGCGCCATCCCTCAAGGCGCAGCGGTACCACGGCCTGAATCGCTCCCGAGAGGCCATCGACAACACCGACGTGGTGCTCACCACGTATGGCCTGCTCGTGCGCGATCAGGACGAGCTGTGCAAGGTCGCGTGGGACGTGGTCGCGCTGGACGAGGCACAGGCGATCAAGAATCCGGATTCACAGCGGGCGAAAGCCGCACGGCGCATCCGGGCGCGGCACCGGGTCGCGATGTCGGGCACACCGGTCGAGAACCGCCTCGATGAGCTGTGGTCGCTGATGGAGTTCCTGGTCCCGAAGCTGCTCGGCCCACGCGCGACCTTTCGGCGCAACGTAGCGGTGCCGGTCGAGCGGTTCGGCGACGAGGAGGTGGCGCGCAAGCTCAAGATGGGTGTCTCTCCGTTCCTCCTGAGGCGCGTGAAGACCGACCCCACCGTGATCGACGACCTGCCGGACAAGATCGAGCGTCAGGACTACGTGCCGCTCACCGCCGAACAAGCCGACCTGTACAAGTTCGTCGTCGATGACTACATGTCGCAGATCGAGGCCGCCACGGACGTGGAGCGTCGGGGCCACGTGCTGGCGATGCTCACCGCCCTCAAGCAGGTGTGCAACCATCCCTCCCAATACATGGGAGACGAAGGTGATGACCTCGCCGATCGGTCCGGCAAGCTCGAGCGGTGCATCGAGCTGCTCGACCAGATCTTCGACAATGGCGAATTCTGCCTGATCTTCACACAGTACCGCGAGATGGGGTCGCGGCTGCAGCGACACATCTCCGAGGTGTTCGGCGAGGACGTTCCGTTCCTCCATGGCGGCACCCCACCGCGTCGGCGCGATGAGATCGTGCAAGAGTTCCAGGAGAACGCCGACGCAGCGCCGGTGCTACTCATCTCGCTGCGAGCGGGCGGCACTGGCTTGAACCTCACGCGCGCGACGCACGTGATCCACTACGACCGCTGGTGGAACCCGGCCGTCGAGGACCAGGCTACCGACCGGGCATACCGCATCGGCCAAGACCAGACGGTGCAGGTGCACAAGATGGTGTGTCAGGGCACGCTCGAGGAGCGCATTGCCAACCTGCTCGACGAGAAGCGCGCGCTCGCCGAGTCCATCGTCGGCAGTGGCGAGCGCTGGGTCACCGAGCTCGATGACGACGCACTTCGGCAGCTGGTCGCCTTGGGCGACGATGCTGTGCTGGACTGAGACCGAGGAATCCCATGCAGTATTCGACATTCAAGAAGGGCACGGGATCCCGGCTGGCAGCCCCCGCAGACGGGATCATGTCGTCCCAACGTCCGAGGGGCTGGCTCGGTCAGGCGTGGCTCGAGCTGCTGACCCGACTGGGTCGCACCCACGCCAGTCGGGTGGCCCGGGGGCGCAGCCTGGCGCGGGGCCGGGTGCGTGACCTATGGTTCAGCCCGGGCCTGGCAAACGCCGAAGTCTACGATCAGGAGGAGTGCCGGTCGACACTTCGACTCCGCACGTTCAAGGAAGACGAGTGGCAGATCGTGCTCGATGCCCTCGCCAACGACCTCCGACACATCGCCGCCCTGCTCGAGGGCCGGCTGCCCCAGGCATTCGTCACCCAGCTGGCGGAGGCCGGCGTGAAGCTGGTCCCCACGAACGACGAATACGATGGCGACTGCACCTGCGGCGACTACATCCTGCCGTGCGCTCACCTGTGCGCGGTGCACACCGTGCTGGCCGATGCCCTCGATGGCGAGCCATTCCTGCTGCTCACGCTGCGGGGTCGCACCCGTGAGCAGATCCTCTCATCGCTCCGCCGGCGATGGGGGGACAAGCGCCCGGTCGATACGCGCAGGGCCGCGTCCGACGAGGCCCCGCCCGACGCCACCGACTGGTTTGCCAGCCCGGCGCCGCTGCACGCCATGCGCTTCGCGTTCTCCGCGCCGGAGGCCTCCGCTGTCGGGCTCCGCGCCCTCGGTCCGCCGCCGGGCGAAGACGACCTGATCGGCGCCCTGGAGCCGCTGTACGCTGCCGGCAGCACCGCGGCCTACGAGATCGCGATCCGGGAGCGCGAGGCAACAGAGGATTCTGACGACGATGTCCGGCGCAGACGCCGGCGACGTCGTGTCGGGGTCGACGTGGCCCCTCCCCGGCCCGCCGGCCTCGACGTGCAGACCGCGGCGGACACCGCTGAAGAGCACACGCTGACCGAGAGGCTCGTGGATCTGCTCGCCGAGCTGTCGTCTGCCAAGTCCAGCGAGCTGGCGGATCGCATGGCGGTGGACAAACTCATTGTCCGCAACGAGCTGATCGCCCTGGAGAAGCTCGGCATCGTGTTCCGCACCGGCGCCACGCGCGGAACCCGCTGGCATCTGGGATAAGGTGCGCCGGCAGGGAGCCCGACGCATGCGCCACACGTCCGAGTCCGACGGCAGTAAGCAGACGCCCACAACGACGGTTTTCGTGCTGCTTCCGCCATCTTGCGGGCACCTGGTCCAGCAGATTCTCGCCGCTGGGGCGACGCCGATCGTCGACGCGACCGGACGCTCCATTCCAGAGGTCCCACAGGGTGCCTGGGTGCGCACCCGGCCGGGCCGACCCGCCCCGGGCGAAGGGCCCGTGGTGCTGGCCGAGCTCGGCGCCCCGGTGCCCGGCCGTCCAACCTGGCTCGAGACCAGCGTGCCACGCGCTGTGCCAACTGGCTTCGCCGGGTTGGTACTCAAGGGACGGGAAGCGGGTGGCGCTGCCGGCGAGCTCGATGGACTGACAGCGCTCGCCGCATGCCCCGAGCCAGGGCGCGTCCTCCTCGAGGCAGGCCTCGGACCCCACACTGCGGCCGCCGCCTCGGCCCTCGGAGCCGGCGGTGTGCTGCTGGTCGAGCAGCACCTCGCCCTGCCCGAGGTCGGGCTCCATCCGGCGCTGCTGGCACGATGTCGGGCGCCCGCCGACGAGCTCACCGCCGTGGTAGGCGGCTGGCGCGTTGCGAACCCGGCGACCAGCCCCGCGCTGCTTCGACTCGCGACTGGCGCGGATCCCTGGACCGACTGCGAGTCCGTGTGGACCGACGGCGACCTGACGGCGCACGCTTGGCCGGTGGGACAGGGGCTCGCGCTAACTGTGGGCTTGGCCGAGCGGTATGGCTCCATGGCCTCGCTCATCGGCGCCTACTCCACCGCCTGGACCTCATGGCGAGCGTCCTGCGCAGCTGCCACCGGCGCTGATCCTGGTCGGAGCGCCCGAACCGCGGCGGCGCTCGAAGCGCCGGACTCCGTCGCGATGGCCGGTGGGCTGCTCGGCTCGGGCGTGCTGTGGGAGCTGGCGAACTGGCTGGGCCGACCGATCGCAGGCGGCCCCCCAGGCGCCGCCGTGGCGACGGGCGGGGCCGTGGTGGGCCACACACCCACGACGCCGACCCCGCCCGCCGAGCAGGCCCCCGAACCCGAGCCCGACCCACCTGCGCGTGCCGATGCGCCCCTGGCGGCGACCCCAGCCGTCGCAATCATCGGTATTGGCTGCCACTTTCCCGGGTCACGCGGCCCAGCGGAGTTCTGGCGCAACATCCTCGACGGTGTCAGCGCCATCCGGGAGATCGGGCCCAACCGCTGGGATCCGGAGCTGTACTGGGACCCCGATCGCGATCGGCCGGACCGCACCTACAGCCAGATCGGTGGGTTCATCGATGACTTCGAATTCCAACCGCGCCGGTTCCGGATCCCGCCCCGCACCGCGATCCAGATCGACCCCGTCCAGCAGCTGACGCTGCACTGCGTCGCTGACGCGCTGGACGACGCCGGCCTGCAGGTGGACCGCAAGCACGACGGACGCCCATTCGACCGCGAGCGATGCGCCGTGATCCTCGGAAACAGCCTCGGTGGTGTGGTCTCGGACGACTACGCCGTGCGGCTGAACTGGCCAATCGTGGCGCGTCGAGTTGCCGAGCTGCCCATGGTCGCCGCGCTGACGGCCTCGGCACGCGCTGAGCTCCTCGCTCACCTCGAGCGGTCCTACCTCGAGGGCCTGCCCATCATCGACGAAGACTCGATGCCGGGCGAGCTGTCCAACGTGATCGCTGGGCGAATCGCCAATGCCTTCGACCTCGGCGGCGCCAACTACACGGTGGATGCGGCCTGCGCATCCTCCATGGCGGCGCTGTCAGATGCGGTGAAGCGGCTCCGCGACGGCGAGGCCGACCTCGCGATCACCGGTGGTAGCGACCGGTCGATGAACATCCCCACGTTCGTGAAGTTCGCGAAGATCGGTGCGCTCTCGGCAGAGCACAGCCGCCCGTTCGACGCCACCGCCAACGGCTTCGTGATGGGCGAAGGGTGCGGCATCCTGGTCCTCAAGCGCCACGACGATGCGATCCGAGATGGCGACAGGGTGTACGCCGTGATCCGCGGCGTGGGCGAGTCATCCGACGGCCGGGGCAAGGGCATCACTGCGCCGAACATCCGCGGCCAGATCCGCGCGCTCGAGCGCGCCTACAAGGCCGCCGGCATCCAGCCGTCCGACCTGGATCTGGTCGAAGCGCACGGCACGTCCACCGTTGTGGGCGACAAGGTCGAGGTCGACGCCCTGTCCACCGTGATCGGCAGTGGCATGCGCGAAGGGCGCGGCCCGATCCGCCTCGGCAGCGTGAAGTCGATGATCGGCCACCTCAAGTCCGCGGCCGGCGCCGCCTCGTTGATCAAGACCGCACTCGCGCTTCACAACGGCGTCTTCCCGCCATCGATCGGGTTCAGCAAGGCGCGGGACGACGTGCCCCTCGACACGATCCCGCTCCAGGTGCAGACCCGGGCCGAGCCGTGGCCAGCGCCCCCCTCAGGGCCGCGTCTGGCCGGGGTGAGCGCGTTTGGCTTCGGCGGTACCAACTTCCACGTGGTGCTCCAAGAGTCCACCGACCGCGCGGTGTTGCTGCCGGCACGGTCAGGGACCACTGCCGCCACGCCGATCCATCACGCCCCGGAGGCCGACGTCGTCGGATTGCCGGCCACGGTGTGGGCGACGTCGGCCGACGATCTGGCCGGACTCGAACACAATGTTCGCGCGCTGCGGGCCGGTCGGTCCGCTCCATGGGATCCCAGCGCGCCGGTGCGCATCGCGGCCGCCGCGTCCGACGACGAGGAGCGACGCGCCCAGCTCGATCGGGCGGCCAAGGCCTTGGAGAAGGGCAGCAACCCCGATCTCCTTCGGGCCCGCGGCATCTTCCTCGAGACCACGCCGTGCACCGGCGATGTCGCGTTCCTGTTCACCGGACAGGGCAGTCAATACCTGGACATGGGGCTCGATCTGGCTGCGGCGTACCCGATCGTCGCGGACACATTTGCCGAGGCTGACGCCACCCTCGGCGACACGCTCGGCGAGCGTCTGACCGACATCATGCGCCTGGCGCCCGGTCAGGATCGGTCCGAACGGCTGGCAATGCTGCAGCGCACCGAGAACAGCCAGCCGGCCACGCTCACTATCGACGTAGCGATCCTTCGCCTGCTCGCCGCGCACGGGGTGCGCCCTGACCTCGTCGCTGGACACTCGTTGGGCGAATACGCCGCCGCGGTCGCCGCCGGAGTGCTGTCGTTCGCGGATGCACTGCGCGCCGTGAGCGCCCGCGGTCGCGAGATGGCCAGCATCCGGCTGGATGACCCTGGGAAGATGGCGGGGATCGCCACCTCCACCGACGCGGTCGAGGCCATGCTCGCCGAGGTCGATGGCTACGTGATCGCGGCGAACAAGAACTGCCCCACCCAGACCGTGATCGCCGGCGCGAGCGATGCTGTCGAGGAGGCTGCGGAACGGTTCCGGGCGAAGGGCGTAGGCGTGCACATGCTGCCCGTCAGCCATGCGTTCCACTCCTCGATCGTTGCCCCGGCCACCGAGCCCTTGCGCGGCGTGCTCCAGCGCCTGGACCTCTCGCCGCCACGCCGGCCGATCACCACCAACGTGACGGGCGACTACTACCCGACGGGAGATGGGGCGGTCCCTGCGATCATCGACTTGCTGGCCCGCCAGATCTCTGCGCCCGTGGAGTGGATGGCGCAGATGGAGCGGATGTACGACGACGGTGCCAGAGTGTTCATCGAGTGTGGCCCAAAGCGCGCTCTCACCGGGTTCACGGTGTCGATCCTCAAGCGCAGGACCCATCGCGCCATCTCGACGAACCACCCCAAACGGGGAGGCCTTTCCAGCTTTCGCGACGGCTTGGCGGCGCTGGTGGCCGCCGGCTTCCCGGTCACCCCGCCCGCAGAGGTGGTCTTGTTCGGGCCGCCCACGCGCGCGGTAGCGCCGAGGGCCGCCCCGAGTCGTCCGGCAGTGCACGCGCGACCTGCCCCGGCACAGCTGCCCGCGACAGTCGCAGCTTCCGCGCCACCGATGGTGCCACCGGCGGTGATCACCGAATTCCTCCGTGTCGCCGCGGGCGCCGGGCTCGACGGGCTGGACGGCGCCGCGTTTGCAGAGGCCGTCCTCCCAGCCGTCCAGGCACTGCTCTCGGTGTCATTCGCCGCAGCCAAGGCTGCCACGCCAGTCCGCCAGCCGCACCCATCGCCGCCGGCCGCTACCCGCAAGCCCGGAGTGCTCCCCGGCGTGGTCTGCTCTGGCGCCTCGATCGGCCTTCCCGGCGGGGAGGCTGTGTTCGACGAAACCAACGTGCTCGCG
>JBLFXJ010000146.1:0-17944 GCA_047609825.1 Myxococcota bacterium | reverse complement strand
GCTCGCAGACAATGGCGAGGCTGCGCTGTACTTCCCGCTGTTCAACTACACCGACGGCAACCTCGACCTGCTGCACACCATGCACACCCATCCCCGGGTGCTGATGGGGCTGTCGGACGGCGGCGCCCACTGCGGTGCCATCTGCGACTCGGGCATGCCCACGTTCATGCTCACGCACTGGACGCGGGACCGGGCTCGCGGCGAGAAGCTGCCGCTCGAGTACATCGTGATGCGCCAGACCTCGCAGACGGCGCAGTTCTACGGCCTGAACGACCGCGGCGTGCTCGCTCCCGGGTACAAGGCCGACGTGAACGTCATCGACTACGACCGGCTGCACCTGCAGGCGGTGGAGCTGGTGCACGACCTGCCGGCGGGCGGTCGACGCCTCACCCAGCGAGCGGTTGGGTACGACTACACGATCTGCACCGGCGTGGTGACCATGGAGCACGGCGTGCCCACGGGCGAGATGCCCGGCAAGCTGGTGCGCGGTGAGCAGCCTGTGCCCGGCGATGCGCCCGTGCCGACGCGTCGGCCTGGCGTCGAGATGCCGCGCGACGCCCGACTCGGCGCGAAGTAGGCGTCAGTCGCGCACGCGGAAGTCGATCGCGACCTTCACGGTCGACCCGATCTTCGTTCGGCCATAGCGTGCGGCGTTCCATCGGAACCGGCGGACCGACCGGATGGCGAGCGCATCCAGCTCGGGATGCACGCCGCGCACGAGCGAGATGCGTCCGGCGCGCCCGGTGGGCAGCACCTCGACGTCGAGCAGCACCCGGCCCTCGATGCCTTGTTCGACCAGCTCCTTCGGATAGGACGGCTGGAATGCGCGCACCAGCTCGGCGCGCGTGGTCGGAACAGGGCCGCCGCCGCCACCTCCACCGCCTGGCTTCCCCACGTTGGAGAACCCGCGAAGGTCGTCCGGATCGAGCTCGGCGTCGAACCCGGCGGTGGTCGTGTTGCCGACGCGAACCGCCATGCCACCCTCGACGAGGTCGTTACTCTCCAAGGCCAGGCCGGTGCGGAGGGGGACGTCCTCTGGCGCTACGTCGTGCTCGGCGGGGCGGTTGCTCTGGATCGAGGGATCCGGAGGAACCTCCTCGGGCTCATCCGGTGGCCCCGGCGGTGCGTCGGGGATCGGCTCGGGCTCGGGGGCCGGCTCTACCTCGGCCAGCTCGAACTCGACATACTCCTGCGGGTCGCCCGGATCGGGCGCTACCGGGAGCAGCCCCGCCACGAGGTGCACACCGACGGCGACTCCGACGGCGACCGGCCATCGCTCCAGCCACTGAAGGCTCACTCGGGCGGCCGGGTCGCGAGTGCTACGCCCTCGAAGCCGACCATCTTCGCCATCGACAGCACGTCCACCGCGATCTGGAGGTCGGTGCCCTCGTCTGCCATCAAGACCGCCCGGCCATAGCGCCGCCGCGCCGTCCGCAGGTGTTCCTCGAGCTCTTCGCGCGGCACGATCTGGTCTTCGATCCCGATCACCCCGTCTTCCGTGACCACGACCCACAGCGCGTCGATCTCGGCGGGGCGGCCCGCTCCCGCGCTGGGGAGCGTGACGTCGAGTCGCTCCTGATCGACGAACCGCGCCACCAACACCACGAAGATCAACAGGATGAAGATCACGTCGATCAGCGGCGACAGGTTCAGCTGCGGTATCGGCCTGGGCGTGCGGTCGAGCTTCACACTGCGCCCCGGTCGAGGATGCGACCCACGCCGATCTCCATCGCACGCTGGAGCACATCCAGCCGGCGCGTGAACCACGCATGGCCGCCCAGCGCGGGGATGGCGATGATCAGGCCTGCCGCTGTGGTGAGCAGCGCCTTCCAGATCCCGGAGCTCAACGTGGCGGTGTCGACAGAGCTGGCGCTCGCCTCCATCGAGCCGAAGAGGTCCACCATGCCGATCACCGTGCCGAGCAGTCCGAACAGGGGCGCCACCTGGGCGATGAACGCGAGCAGCGGGATCCAGCGCTCGAACCTGTCCAGCTCGAGGGTCGCGGCTCGGCTCGCCTCGCGCTCGGCCACCGCCGGGTGAGTGCTGGCGCCGGTCGCGGCCACCGCGAGCACCCGGCCGAGTGGAGATGCGTCGGCCGCCCATCGTGCAGCGAGATCGGGGAGATCCGCGGGGCTCCAGTCGCCGGCGGTGTCGGAGAGTGCGTCGATTCGGCCGACTCGGCGCAGCTGGAACTCGATCAGCTTGTGCACCAGCACGGCCAGCCCGATCACGGAGCAGGCGTACAACGGGATCATCGTCCAGCCCGCCTGACCGAGCAGCTGGACGAGGGAGATGGCAGCGAACACGTGGACCTCCGGGGTGGCCGTGTGCACAGCCCGTGCCGGCGTTCGACGGCGGCGCTTCGCGGGTGTCGTGTGGCATCACCCGTTGCGAGTGTGCGGAATCGCTCAGTCCCGTCCGGGCCAGGCGGTGAGCACGGCCGTTACCGGCCAGTTATCGAGCAGTGCGTTCACGTTCGGGGCGTCAGAGCTGCGCACCACGATCTCGGTCGTGGCTCTCGCGGACCGTGCGGGCCAGGTGTCATCCCACGGGACCACGAGCCCATCGACGTTGGCCCGATCCGCGCGCTCGTCCCAGTCCTGCTCGCTGCCGGACGGTCCGGTGTCGAGCCAGGTGGTGACATCCCGGCCGGCCCCAGCGGCGTGGGCACGCGCGGCGGCGAGGACCTCCGCTGAGGCGCTGGACAGCACGATGGGGCAGGGGAGGTCGGCGTCGAGGAGCGCGTCGAGCACGGCCGGACCCCAGGCTGCGTCGGGGCGCGCAGGGTGCAGCTGGAGCACGAGACGTGTGTTCGCCGAAGCGGTGCGGAGCGCCGGGATCAGCGCGTCCAGCCGCGCCGGCGGGGCGGGTGCCAGGGTGGAGTTCGGGAAGTCCGGGTCGGGCTCGGCCCCGCAGATCCAGGCGGCCTCGAGCGCGTCCACCGTGTGTGCCGCGGTGGGGAGATCGTCGCCCCCGGTGCACCCGACCATCATCGGATGGTCTGGCAGGAGCACGGCGACGCCGTCCGCCGTGATCGACACATCCAGGTGCACACCCCCGAGATCGGCGGCGAAGGCCTGTTCGGCGGCGAGGAGGGAATCGGCCGGCCAGTGGGCCGCGCCGCCCCGCCAGGCGAGCCACGCCGGCGATCCGCTCGGGGCGACACACCCGGAGAGGACTGCGCACAGTGCTGCCGACTGGAACGGCGTTGAGAGGCGGCGGGGCAGGGGGTGGTCCTTCCGAGGCTGAGGGCCCCCCCGGAGTATCCACCTCGGCCCCCTACGTCTCAGGGCGCTCGGCCACAGCGACCCACTTCGTCGACTCGGCGGTCAGCTTGCCGCTGCCGAAGTCTGAGCCCTCGTGGACCAGCCGCAGCCCGGCCGCACGGACGGCAGCTCGGAGCTCCTCCAGCGCGAACATCCTGAACCGGAGCTGCACGTGCCGCTCTTCGCCGTCGGGCCAGCGCAGTCCGTACCGGACGTGATGCACGGGGGGCTCCCACGTCGACTCCTCCCAGCACTCCACCTCCACACCATCGGCGGTGCGTGTGTGCTCCTCGTGGCGGCCCGGGCCGCGGGCGAACAGCTCGGGGTCGGCGAGGTAGGCGTCCAGCGCCACCGTACCGCCGGGGCGAACGCTCGCTGCCAGCCCGGCGACCGTCCGGTTCAACGCCTCGAGGTCTTCGCAGTGGTGCAGGGCGTTGAACGGCAGCAGGGCGACATCGTGTGCGGCTGGCTCGAGGGCCTGAAAGTCACCCAACACGGGCTGCACCCGCTCCCGCAACGCGGGCTCGGCGTCCAGGTGGAGCTGCAGGCGGGCGAGCATCGGAGCCGAACGGTCCAGCGCGCGCACCCGCGCGCCGTCGCGGGCGAGGGGCAGCGTGAGGCGGCCGGTGCCGCAGCCGCACTCGAGCGCATCCTCCCCGGCTTCGTGCACGAGGGCGCGGTACCAGAGCACCGACGACCACACATCGCCGAACAGCAGGTCGTAGAGCGCGGGTTCGTCGTACAGGTCGGCGGTCATCGAGGGAGCTCCACGCGCACGCAGCTGGTGCCGATGGTGGTGATGGGAATGCGGACGCCGGTGCGGCCCAGCACGGGCATCGGGGCGGTGGTCTCAACCCCCTCTGCGAGCGGACCCGCGGGGAGGGTGGCGCCGGTGCCTCGGGTGAGGAACCGACGCGGCGGCACGTAGTGATAGCCGACCACGCCCGGATCCAGCGGCAGGACCACGTCCAGATCGCCATGGCGCACACGGTGACGGCCATCTCCCAGGGCGACGACCGCCAGTCCCGGCTGCAGCAGTACCACCGCACCGTCGGCGGTCAGGTGCCGGACCGGCGCCACCAGCACCTGCACCTGGTCCTCGGCTGGCGCGTAGTATTGGCGGTTGGTGGGGCCTGGGGCGGCCGCGCCCGAATGGCAGTGCGGGGCGAGGTCGGTCGCGACGGTCTCTACCTCGAACGCCCGGTTCCCCCACGGATAGACGATCTTCAGGGGTGAGGTCTGCCGGGTGGGGTCCGTTCGGTCGACCTGGGCCCGCCGGGTGCCAGCGCTGCGCGCGCGGGGGTCGTCGACGAGGCGGGTGTCGTCCCAGAACAGGCCGTAGCGGGACGCCGTGGCGGGGCCCGGTGCGGCGGTCGGCGGAGGGGTGATGTCGGCCCAGCGCAGCTGCACCCTCCAGGTGCGCTCGATGCCACGCGAGCGGGTGGTGACGGACACCGCGCCGTCCTGCTCCGCTGCGAGACCCGCCACGTCGGTGGCGAGCACCTTCTCGCGGCCTCCCTTGCTGGTGGACACCTTGCCGGTGACGGCGAGGTGGTTGCCGACGATGCGAGCGTCCAGGGTGAGCGGCCGTGGCGTGGCGGCGTGCTCGTCCTCCCACCTCAGCGTCACCGGGACTGGCGTCTCGCGATCGAACAGGACCTTGCCCTCTGGGTTCACGACCGTGAAGGCGACGACGGGGGCGGCGAGGGCGAGCGCGGAGCCGAGGGCGAGGGCGAGCATGGCAGATGCTACCGCCTCGCATGGCGCGGGTACACCGCGGCTGCCGAGCGGGAACCCTGTGGGGCTGGAGGGGGACGAACACGCTACGCCCGGGGGGATGTCGTTGGCGCCCTATGACGATCTGCCTGGAGTGCTCCGGCGACTGCAGGCCCTCGGCCCCGTGCACACCTACGGGAGCAGCGTCGAGGGGCGCCCGCTGTGGGCCGTCCGGGTGGGAGCGTCCAATGATCGGCGGGTGCTGGTCACCGCGGCGATCCACGGCATCGAGTACATCGGCACCCGCGTGGCCCTGCGCCTCGCAGAGTCGCTGGCAGACCGTCCGCTCGCGGCGGAGGTGTGGGTCGCCCCCGTGCTCAACCCCGACGCCTATGCGCGCACCTGGCGCGACGGCGGTGCCGGGTCCGTCGGTGCATTGCGGAAGAACGCGCGAGGGGTGGACCTCAACCGCAACTTCCCGCTCCCGTGGGGGATGCGCCCCAGCGCGATCCCGCTCGCCGGGTCGTCCGACCCCCGCGCGGCGACGTTTCGTGGAGCTACGCCCCTCAGCGAACCCGAGACCCGAGCGCTCGCCGAGCTGGTGCTACGGGTCGAGCCTCAGGTGTCGGCGAACCTGCACAGCTTCATGGGCACCTTGATCCCCGCGCGGGTCACGCACCGGACCGAGTGGGCCGCCTATTCGCGCATGCTCCGGGGGTTCCGGGCGGGGCGCGGCGGTGTGCCATTCCCACGGCTCGGCAGCCTGGTGGGCGACGTGTTCACCGGCGAGCTCGAAGACTGGCAGCACCACGTGGTCTCGTGCTGGGCGGTGTGCATCGAGCTGTTTCCCGTGCTCGCGTCGCTGGCCCAGCACCTTCGCGCGCCCGATTCGTTCTGGCGGTTCAATCCACGCGAACCCGGGCGCACCGAGGCCAGGGACGCCGCCGGTGTGCACGCGCTGCTGCACGCAGGGCTCCAGGAGCGGCGCCCTCCGTCCCGAGCCGGCTCGAACACCTGCCTCGAGGCGTGGTAGGCTAAGCAGCGCATCGTCGCGAGCTGTCTCGCGGCCCATCGGGCTCCGCGGTATGAAGCGTGTGACCGCCCACAAGGAGGGCAGCAGTGTCCATCCGTTCTGTCGTCCTGTCCCTTGCCCTGATCGCTGGCTGCAGCTCAACCGATCCCGAGCCCGGTGAAGAGGATCAGGTGGTGGCCGCGGTGTACCCCGACGCCGATGGCGACACGATCCTCGACTTCCACGAGGGCGCGATCGTGGTCGAAGCGGTGGAGACCACCACAGACGGCGCCACCGTGCCGTCGGATGAGCCCGGGCAGATCTCCCAGGGCGACTCGCTGGACACCGATCTCGACGGCGAGCCCGACTACCTGGACCTCGACACCGACAACGACGGCATCCCCGATAGCATCGAGGCCGGCGACGCCGACGTGCTCACGTTCCCGGTCGACTCCGACCTCGACGGCCTCGCCGACTTCATGGACCTCGACTCCGACGGCAACTGCCTGGGCGATGGCACCGAGGGCGCCCAGGATTCCGACGGCGACGGCCTGGGCGACTTCACCGACCGCGACAACGATGGCGACGGCATCGGCGATGTGTACGAGATCGGCGACCCCGATGTGTGCGAGCCGCCCGACTCCGACGGAGACGGCACCCCCGACTACCTCGACCTCGACTCCGACGGCGATGGCGTAGGCGACAAGTGGGAGGGCGGCACCTCCCCGTTCGACCCCGAGCCCGCAGACTCCGATGGCGACGGCATCCCCGACTACCTCGACCTCGATTCGGACGGCGACGGCATCTCCGACACCCAGGAGGCGTTCGTCGACTCCGTGGACGACGAGCCGAAGGACACCGACGGCGACGGCATCTACGACTTCGCGGATCGCGACAGCGACAACGACGGCCTGACCGACGACGACGAGCTCAACCTGTACGGCACCGACCCGTACAACTTCGACACCGACGACGATGGCTTCAACGATGGCGCCGAGGTGTCCACCGGCAGCGACCCCACCGACCCCGACTCGATCATCGAGGGCATCTACGTCGAGGTCTCCGAGCGGTCGGATGTGATCGAGAACTTCGAGTTCGAGCTGTCGATCAAGATGGGCGACATCGCCTTCCTCATCGACACCACCTGCTCGATGAGCAGCACGATCACGGCGATGAAGAACGAGTACAGCCAGATCGTCGACTCGCTCTCAGCCCTGATCCCCGACGCCGGCTACGCGGTCGCCACGTTCGACGACTACAACTACGGCGGGTTCGGGAGCGGCGCCGACAAGCCGTTCTACCTGCTCCGTCAGGTGACGAACGACGTGGGCGCGGTGCAGACCTCGCTGAACTCCATCGGGCTCCACGGCGGCGCCGACGGTCCCGAGAGCGCCACCGAGGCCCTGTGGCAGACCCTCACCGGCCGCGGCTACGACCAGTCCTGCAACGGCAGCTACGACGGCTCCGATGATGTTCTGCCGTTCATCGCCTCCCCGGGCGACCCCTTCGGTGGTGGGGCTGGGCAGCACTTCAACCCGGTCGTGGTCGGCACGGGCTCGGAGGGCGGCGTCGGCTTCCGCCCCTACGCGCTGCCGGTGGTGGTCTACGCTACGGACAACGCGATGCGCGACTCGAGCAGCTACGCCACGCCGGGCGGCTGCCCCGGCGACGCCAACGGCACCGAGACCGCTGCGGCGGCCAACGCGCTCGGCGCCTACCTGATCGGGATCGGGGTCGGAGGCGCGGGCCCCATCGGCCAGATGACCGCGCTGGCCAACTCCACCGGGTCCTACGCCGATCTCGACGGCGACGGTGCAGCGGACGACCCCCTGGTGTTCAGCTGGAGTGGCTCCGACGCCGCGTTCCGCGACACGGTGGTGAACGCCATCGACCAGACGGTCGGCTCGGTGCAGTTCGACGAGGTCTCCCTCGAGATCGTGGGCGACACCCACGGCTTCGTGGTGGACGTGAACCCGCCCCGCTACCCGGTCGGCGGCGCTGTCGCAGGCGAGATCATCGACTTCGACCTCACCTTCCGCGGCGTCGTGGCGGCCACTGACCGCGACCAGCTGTTCCAGCTCACGCTCAACGTGATCGGCGACGGCACCACACTCCTCGACACGCTCGATATCTTCGTGCTCGTTCCCGGGATCTGACGATGCGCAACGCTCTGATTCTCTCGTTCCTCGCCTTGGGCGCCTGCGGTGAGCAGGAGTTCAACATCACGCCGAACGCCGAGGTCGTGCCCGGACCCGCCACCCTCAATGGCCGGGTGTGCGACCCCATCACCCAGCGGTGGGTGGACGGCGCCATGGTGTACACCAACCTGTTCGACGACAGCGGCGTGGTGTACGACACGGCCCTCACCTTCACCGACGACAGCGGTCGGTGGAGCCTCGAGGTGCCGGGCGGCCGAACCTACAACGTGTATGTACAGATCGCGAACGACGTGATCGACCAGGTCGAGGTCACCCCGCCCGAGGGCGAGATCATCGACCTGCCCGACCCCGCCTGCTTCCAGCCCACCGACGCGAACATCGCCGTGATCAGCGGCGACTGGGACGACCTCGGCTCGGTGTTCCCGGCCATCGGCATCGAGGAGTGGACGGTCGTAGACGGCCAAGGTGGGGTCGAGATCATCGACTTCCTCACCGACGAGGCCAGCCTCGCCGAGTACGACGCCATCTTCTTCGACGGCGGCCACCTCGAGGAGGGCATCTTCTACGGCGCGCCGGACGACGAGACCGTCGCCGCCGTTCACTCCGCGCTCAAGGGCTGGGTGCGGGATGGTGGCTACTTGTTCGCTTCCGACTGGTCATACGACGTGGTCGAGCAGCTGTGGCCAGACGAGATCGACTTCTACGGCAACGACGACGTGCCAGACCAGGCGCAGGTCGGCGAACCCGGTATGGTCAGCGCGGACGTGCTCGACGCTGACCTCGCCAGCGTGATCGGCTCTCCGTTGGTCGAGCTCACCTACGACGTTCCGGTGTGGCCCGTGGCGGAGTCGTCGTCGGCCAAGGTGTGGATGACCGGCTCGGCCAAGTTCCGGGTGGGCTTCGAGGTGTCCACGATGGAGGACAGCCCGCTGCTCGTGTCGTTCGAGAAGGGTGAGGGCAGGGTGGTGTTCACCTCGTTCCGCCTCGCCGTGAACGACGACCCGAACCTCCGCAAGTCGCTCGCGGTGCTGCTCGAGGGCGTGCTCTGACGCGCGCTCGTCCTGCGTCCGATGCAAGCGCCAGCAGTCCGCCCAGCCACAGCTGACAGTCGCACGCTGTATCCTCTCCTCCCCGGAGGGATGCCGTGTCATTGCTCGTGCTCTTCGCGCTCCTCGTGCTCGTCGCGCTGCCGGCCTGGGCTGCGCCTGGCTCGCTCCGAGGCAGCCGCGCCGCGATCCATGTGCGCTGATGACCGACTCGGGAGAGACAACGGGTACCGGTGCCGCAGGTTCGCCGCCGCTCGGCGCGCACCAGCTCGTGAACGTGTGGTTGGCGGGATTCACTGCGGATGCGGCCCTCGGGATGGTCGATGAGGCCGTAGCCCTGGGGGTCGACATACACCCCTTGTGGTGGCTGCGGCAGCTGACGGCGTTTGTGCTGCTCCTGCTCACGGTCGGAGTGATGGGTGGTGCCGCGGTCAGTCCGCGGGTGCCGCTTCGGGTGGTGCTGCCGCCGCTGGTGTGGAACCTGTGGGCTGCGCTCGGTGCGCTGCCGGTGGTGGTGTGGACGCTGCTGTCGGGCAGCTTCGGTGTGGCGCTGACCGGGCTGCAGCTGGTCGCTGCCCTGGGTGGAGTGCTCGGTGCTGTGTCGCTCGGCGGGCGCCCGTGGCTCACGCCGGCCACTCTCGCGGGACGTCGCGGCCTGTCGTGGGTGCGTCCTGTGGGCGTCGTGCTGGCGCTCCCGGTAGTGCTGGCGGCGAGCGCGCTGTGGGTGATGCTCAACGTGCAGTACGCCGTCTCCTGGTCCTCGAGTGGATACGTCTCGGTGGACCTGCAAGGCCTGTACATGTCCACCCGCACGCTGACGCGGGATGAGCGCCGGGTGCACCTGGTCGGAATGGTGCACATGGCCGAGGCGGGCTCGTTCGCGGAGCTGTTCGACGGGTTTGCCGATGTGGACGGGGCCGTCGTGCTGACGGAAGGCGTGAGCGATCGGCAGCGGCTGCTCGCACAGGAGGGTCCGCTGTATGAGAAGATGGCTCGCCGGCTCGGACTCGAGGACCAGCCTCGCGTGGAGGCGTCTGGCGGCGCGACCGTGCGCCGCGCCGACGTAGACCTGTCGGACCTGTCCCCGGAAGCGATCACGTTGCTCCGCGGGTTGACGGCGTTCTACGCGTCAGAGGACATGGTGGCGTCCTACGGGAAGCTGAGTGGCGTGATCGATGGGTTGGGTGGCGCGGAGGCGGTCTTCGACCTGCTGCTGGACCAGCTCGTGCGGCTGCGGAACGATCGCCTCGAGGCTGAGGTCGGTCGCGCGCTGGTCGATCATCAGGTGGTCATCGTGCCGTGGGGCGCGCTGCACCTGCCCGACCTGGAGGCGCGCCTGGTCGCGGACGGATTCAGCAGGACCGCCGAGGAGCGCCGCTTGGTCGTGCGCCACGCCACCTGGCTCGCCGCCGTGGGACGGCTGGTGCAGTGAGCCCCGACCGTGGGGTCAGGCGCGGCCGCGGCTCACCCGCCGCGCCAGCAACGCGAGCAACAGGAGCAGTGCTGCGAGCACGGCACCAGCGACCCACGACCGTCCGATCAATGGCGTGTGCACCCACAACGTGCGGCGGTCGGGACCGAGCCAATCGCGGGCAGTGCGGGAGAGGTCGACCGGGGTGAGGGCGGCCACGCGCCGGGGCCCGTCGGCATGGGAGAGCGGGTCGCCATCGGGCAGCGCCCAGCGGCTCAGCCACTCCACCCGGCCAAGGTTCGGCTCCATGCGCACGCGCCACTGGCCCACATACATCTGCTGCACGACCGCGAGCCGCTCAGCGTCCACGTCCCCCGCGATCACGCGGTCCACCGCCTGATTCAGCGCGTCCCCGATGGCGGCCGTGTCGCCGCACTCCCCCTCGGTCTCCAGCTGAAACAGGCCGGTGTTGCTGTGGAACCAGTTGCGGGACCACAACTTGTACACCAGGCCTCGGCGGATTCGCAGGTCGGTCCAGCTCTGGTCCATCAGGTACTCGGCGAGCAGGTCGGTCGCCCAGATGTTCGCGTCGTCCCGACCCATCACCGGGGCTGCGAGGACCACGGAGCAGGCATCGGACAGTCGGGGTGCGCGCACCCAGGCCACCTCTCCCGGCCAGCGCGTGGTCGGTGGGGGAGGGGGCGTGGGCACGTGCTCACCCGGCGCGAGCCCACCCAGTCGGTGCTCGGCGACCCGCAGCACGGCGTCGGGCGTCACGTCGCCGACCACGATCAGCACGGCGTCGGTGGGCCGGTAGTGGGCAGCGTGGAACGCGCGCACGTCGTCGATGGTGACGTTGGGGAGCGTCGCGGGATGGCCGGCCGGGTCGAATGCCATCGGCGACCCGGGGAAGTAGGCGGAACGCATGGCGTCGATCAGCCGGCGTGTCGCGACCCGATCCCGGATTCGGGCCACCGCCGGGAGCTCCCGTCCGCCCTGCTCCTGGTGCACGACGTTGAGTTCCTTCGGGAGCTTGTCGGCGTCGAATGTCGGGCGGAACACCACGTCGGACAGCCAGTCGACGGAGTCGTCCAGCCACTCGGGCCCGAGCTGAGCGTAGTAGTACACGCGCTCCGGCATCGTGTGGCCGTTGCGGTATCCCCCGCGCTCCCGCACGAACCGGACGATGTCGTCCTCGGTGCGGTCGGCGGCGCCGGTGAACACCATGTGCTCGGTCAGGTGGGCCACACCCGACTTGCCGGGGGGCTCGTACCGGGCCCCGCCGCGAACCACGATGGACGCGACCATCGAGCCGTGCCCGGGGCGGGGGTTCACCCAGACCCGGATCCCGTTGTCGAGGGTCGTGGTCCACACTGGGAAGTCAAGGTGGTCGCGCACGCGCCAGCGCTCATCGGGAGGGGCCGGCGCGCTCGGAGCGAGGCTGGGAACGGCCAGCGCAGGCGGTTCCGCTAGCTCGCTGGCGGACACGGACGCGGCGAAGATGACGACAGTCCACTCGTCGAGCGTAGCCCGTTGTCTGGGTCGACGACAGCCCGACCGCCAGAGGCGCTATCGCAGCTGGCTGCGGTCGATGATGGGCGTGCCGGCCGCATCGCTGGTGTGCGACGGACGCTCCACACGCTCGTCGGTGCGGCCCTCGGCGGAGACAGTGGCTGTGGCGAGCACCAGAGCGGTAGTGACGGCGTGGAACACGGTCTTCAGGGTGCGGCGAGTCATCATGCCTCCGAGCTTCGAAGGTTCGCACCGAGCGCGACGGGTCAAGGGTCGGATACACTCGGTGACCGTTCCGGAGGAACCATGCGCACCCTCTCCTTGGTCTTGTTGCTCGCCGTCGGCTGTGAGTCGTCCTCGCCCGAGGATGACAAGCCGCCCGCCGAGATCTGCGACAACCTCGAAGATGACGATCTCGACGAGCTCGCAGACTGCGCGGATCCGGACTGTGCTGCGGTCTGTGGGGAGGTGTGCACCAACGGCACCGACGATGACCTCGACGGCCTGATCGACTGCCTCGACGACGACTGCGACGGGCTGTGTCCCGAGAACTGCGGCGATGGGCGCGACAATGACGCAGACGGCGCGATCGACTGCGACGATCGCGACTGCTTCGGCTCCTGTCCGGAGGTCTGCGGCGACGGGTTCGACAACGACGGCGACGGCAAAGTGGACTGCCTCGACGAGGAGTGCGTCGACCCGAGCTGCGCCGAGGTGTGCTCAGACGGCCGCGACAACGACGCCGATGGCCTCGTGGACTGCGCTGACGACGACTGCAACGACCCGGTCTGCGACGAACACTGCTCCGATGGCCGCGACAATGACGCGGACGGCCGCATCGACTGCGACGACAGCGACTGCGACGGCGACTGTCCCGAGATCTGCGACGACGGCCGCGACAACGACGCCGATGGACGGGTGGACTGCGACGACGACGAGTGCGAGGCCGAGTGTGATGCGGACGGAGATGGCTTTTTTAACGCCGACTATGGCGGTGATGACTGCGACGACTCCCGCGCTGACGTGAACCCGAGCCGGCCTGAGATCTGCAACGGCGACGAAGTGCTCGATGACGACTGCGACGGGCTGTTCGACGAAGAAGACCCCGACATCGATCCGTTCACGCTCATCGCCTGGGGCCCCGACCGCGACGGTGACGGCTATGGCACCGATGCCGACATCCGGTTCGCCTGCCAGCAGGACGACGGCTGGGGCTTCGCGAATCAGGACTGCGATGATTCCCGCGCCGACATCAACCCGGGCATGCCCGAGATCTGCAACCCCGATGGCCCGGTGGACGATGATTGCGACGGGCTGATCGACGATGCCGATCCCGACGTGTCGGAGGACAGCTACCTGGAGTGGTACGCCGATGTGGACGGTGACGGATACGGCTCTGGCGACGAGTTCGTCTACGCCTGCGGGCGCCCCGACGACTCCGCGGCCAGTGACGACGACTGCGACGATCGCGACCCGTCGGTGGGCCCGCCGAGCCTGTGGTTCCCCGACACCGACCGCGACGGATTCGGCGCCGGCGACCCGGTGGATCCCACGCCGACTTGCGATCCTCCCTACGAACCTGGGCTGTCGCCCGAGTGGATCGGCCTGGACTGCGACGATGGCGACCCCACCGTGTACCCGGATGCCCCCGAGATCTGCGAAGATCTGGTGGATCAGGACTGCGACGGCGAAGACAAGTCGTGCGTCCCCGACTGCGTCCACCTCGATTGGCACCAGGGTCCGGGTGCGCCGGAGGGCTACGCCTGGACCTGCCCGCCGGGCATGCGCTTCCCCGCGCTCGACGAGTTCTTCGCGGTGGAGCTGTGCATGGAGCCCGACGACTTCGCGATGATCAACTACTACAACAACGTCGCGGTGGCCGCGGGCGGCTGCAACTGCAAGTGGAACCCGGGCTGGTGCAGCTACGAGTCCATCGACACGTTCGACGGCCGCATGTGCGGCGACTTCGAGCAGCTGCACATCTGCCTGGGCGACTGAGCTCAGCGTACTGTTGACGCGCGACCGGCGGCCGCAGCCAGCACTGATGGGAGGCCTTCGCTACCGCGGGGAGCCGTCGTGCTGCTCGGCCAGCCGGCGCAACACCTCCGCCGTGAGGTCCCAGCCCAGGCGACCCGCGGCGGTGCCGCCGGGCCAGCGGTGCCCCCACCGGCGAACCTCGAACAGGTGCGTCGGCGCAGCGCAGGCCCACTCCGTGTGGCTTACCCGCGGTCCCACCGCGCGGGTGGTGGCCGCACCGCACCGGTTGCGCGCACGCCAAGCCGCCAGGCCGTCCTCAGTGGAGGGGTAGGTGGTGCCGGATGCGCCGACGCCGCCAGCTGGAGGCACGTTGGCATCCCCGAGTCCATGCGCGAGCAGCACGGGCTTCGGTGGGCCGTCGCAGGTGGGCACGAGCAGCGGGCCCGCCATGGACACCACAAGGTCGACCGCGTCCGACTCGCAGCCCCATCGCTGGGCCAGCATGCCGCCGTTCGAGAATCCGACCACCGCCACGGTCGTCACGCCCAGCTCGCTGCGGAGCTGAGCAGCGAGCGCGTCGAGGAAGGCCACGTCATCGGACTGCCACAGCAGCGCTTCGCCACAGCAGCCCTCGGCCGCTCGCCAACCCTGTCGAAAGAACCCGGTGCCATCGGGCACCGCGAGCGTGACGCCTGCACCGCGGGCGTCGGCGCTGAGGGCGGTCCGGTCCATGAATGTGTGATCCCCGCCTGCGCCGTGGAGGAGGATGAGCGCGGCGCCAGTGGAGACCTCCGGGGTGATGACCTGCACGCGCCGGGTGCGCCCGGCCGACTCCACGGGCAGCACCATGGAGCCCGCCATGGCCGCCACCGCGAGCGTGGTGATCACGGGGCCTCCCCGGTCCAGGCTGTCCATACCGCCGCGAGGGCCTCGCCAGCGCCCATGCGGAGGCGGATATCGAAGGCGTGGCTCATCTCGCTCTCGCCGGGGTTGATCTCGACGCTGTGGCCCCCTGTTGCGCGCACGTGCCTCACCGGGGCTGCGATGTACGGAAACACGCTCGTCGTGCCGATGGAGAACACGAGGTCCACCCCACCTTCTACGAACCGCTCCAGGCGGGCCAGGGGCTCGGCGGGCAGCATCTCGCCGAACAGGACCGCGTCGGGCCGGATGACGGCGCCGCAATCGGGGCATCGGGGCACCGTGGTGTCGCCGAGGGAGCGGGGAACCTCGAGAGAGGCGTAGTCGGGTACCCGGCGGTGCCACGCGCACTCGGTGCACGAGAGCTGATGCACGTCGCCGTGGATCGCGATGGTGGCGCTCCCGGCCGCCTGGTGCAGGCCGTCGACGTTCTGGGTCAGCAGGGCGGCAGCCGGCAGGCGTCGCTGCATGCGGGCGAGCAGATGGTGGGCCGGACTCGGCGCAGCACCGCGGCACGCGCGCTCGATGGCGGCGATGTGCCTCCAGGTGACGGCGGGCCTGCGGCGGAACATGGGGCCCGACAAGGCGACCTCGATGGCAAGCCCTTCCTCCGTCTCGGCGCTCTCATACAGGCCGGAGACGCCTCGGTAGGTGGGCAGGCCCGCCTCGACGGAGATGCCCGCGCCCGTGATGAACAAGACGCGCGGGGCGGCGTCGAGCCAGCCTGCGATCGTGTCGACGTCCGTGGTCCGCATGCGCCCCTCGGTGGGTCGCTCATAACCCGGTGCCCGGCGCGGCTGCTTCGTCAAGGACTCTCCAGATCTACTCCGGGTGCGTGCCAGGCCGGTATCTGTGCCGTGGTGGGGTGCACGATGCGGGTCCTGTGGTGGGGTGGATTGTGTTTGCTCACAGCATGTGGGTCGGGCGGTGTGGACAAGGCGAGTGACAGTGCTCGCGCCGTGGCGTCGGACACGGACACAGACTCCGATTCGGACGCGCACGCGGACGCGGACGCGGACACGGACACGGACACGGATTCCGACACGGATACGGACACGGACACGGACACGGACACGGACACGGACTCCGACACGGACTCCGACACGGACTCGGACACGGACACGGACACGGACACGGACTCCGACACGGACTCGGACACCGTGGAGCGCTGCTCAGGACCAGCGAGCTTCGGCGGTCACTACGCGGGATTCGAGGCGGGCACCCAGCTGCGAACGACGGGGCCGCTCCGCGGCTTGGCGTTCGGCGCGAACAGCTTCACCATCGAGTTCTGGATTCGCCCAGACAGCCTGCTGGGCGAAGAGCAATCGGCCACCATCGTGGACTATTCGCTGGGTCGAGAGGTGTCCGGGCCCTACTGGTCGGTGGACTTGTGGGCCCGGAACCTGCCCCGTGTGCGGGTGAAGGCCCTCGACGCGTCCGAGGATCAGGTGTCAGCGGTTGGGGCCGTGAATCCGGGCGAGTGGTCTCACGTGGCTGTGATCGTGGACCGCAGCGCCGAGGAGGTTCGGTTCGAGATCAATGGCTACGACGCGGGGGCAGGGGGGCTGCGCCCGCTCGGGGATGGCTTCGTCGAGAGTGTTCGCCTGGTGCTCGGAGATCGCATGTGGGCGGGCGACCTGGATGACCTTCGCGTCTGGTCCGGAGCCCGCAGCTCGCTCGAGCTGGCAGCGCTTCGCTGTACATCCTTGGCTGGCACGGAACCCGGCTTGGTGGCCTGGTTTCCGTTCGAGGACGACTTGGCCGACCACGGCCCCGAGCTAAGGCAGGTCGAGGACAGCCCGTCCGCTGCAGCGCTGCTGCCGCACTAGCAGCCTAGTCGACCGCGTCGCGTTCCCAGTTCGCCAGACGCCAGGCTTCATCTGCCCAGAACTTCAGGTGGTCGAAGCCGGGCGCGGTCTCTCCCACCAGGTGGCCCACCTCGTTCATGTGGTCGGCGGGGATCACGCCCAGGAACTCGCCCCACTGCGCGGACTGCACGCTGACCAGCCCATCGTTCGACCCTTCGAGCAGCTCGAGCAGCCAGAATGTCGGGGCGAGCGGCACGAACACGGCCTCGCCACCGTTTCCGGCCTGGCACAGCAGGTCCAGCACCGCGCAGGTGCGGCCAGCCCACGAGAAGTAGTCCACGTCGGGGCGATCGAGAACCTCGGCATTGAACACGGCCATTCCCGGCCGAGACATGGCGTCGAGCTGTTCGAGCAGGTCTTGCTCGCTAGGGGCACCGACCCAGTCGGCGTACGCGTTCACCACCTCGTCCAGCAACCACTCGGTGATCAGGCGGTCGTCGACCAGTCCCAGCACCGCATCGGCCACGGCCGTGCCATTGTTCGGCGTGCCCACCGTGGTCACCGTGCGTACCTGGTGCATGGGGTCGAGCTGCGAGGCGACAAAGCGCGCGTCGAGCCCGCCCTGGCTATGGCCGAGCAGGTGCACCTGTCGGACCTCTCCCGTGGACAGCAGAGCGTCCAGGTGCTCACGCCATTGACGCGCGCGAACCTCGGGCCCCTGGAAGGGGTCCACCGCAGGCGCCTCGACGCGGAATCCCAGGGACTCCAGGTGGGGTTCGATCCCGAACCAGTAGGTCACGACATCGAGCCAGGCGTCGGTGCCGGCCATCCCGTGCATCAAGAACAGCGGGTACCGGGTGTAGGCGAGATCGCACGCAGCCACGCAGGTGTGCGACAGCGCGTAGTTGTTTGCGGGCGCGTCGGGGTCCTCCGACACGATGCGGAGGAGCACCTCGCCGGACCACGGATGGGTGAACACGACGGCGTCGTCCACGCGCACTCCGGACTGCTGGCCGACCACCCTCCCGGAGAAGTCCACGAGATCGAGGCGCGCCGACCGGTCAGCGGGCCAGTCCAACAGGCGCACCTGCACCCGGCTCCCGCCTGCGCTGGCGA
>JBLFXJ010000145.1:0-17948 GCA_047609825.1 Myxococcota bacterium | reverse complement strand
GGATGACGACTGCAACGGTGCGGTGGATGATGCCGATCCGGGGCTCGATCCGGCGGGAGCGCTCGAGTGGTTCCCCGACGCCGACGGCGATGGCTTCGGCTCGGCCGACGTGTCGGTGTTCGCCTGTCTGCAGCCGGTGGGTGCAGGTGATGGCGGCGACGACTGCGACGACAGCGACCCCACCGTCGGCCCGCCGAGCCTGTGGTACGTCGACGTCGACGGCGATGGCTACGGCATGGATGGCGAGCCCGCCGACCCCGTGCCGAGCTGCGATCCGCCGATGGATGGCCTCGCGCCGGACTGGCGCGGGTGGGACTGCGCCGACGACGACCCCGGCGTGAACCCGGGTGCGACCGAGGTCTGTGGCGACAGCCCGATCGACGAGGACTGTGACGGCCTCACCGACGACGACGACCCCGACCTCGACCTCGACAGCGCGCCCGAGTGGAGCGTGGACGGCGACGGCGACGGCTACGGCGGCGCGCTCGGCATCGTGGCGGCGTGCGAGGTGCCCGATGGGCACGGCCTGGCCGACACCGACTGCGACGACAGCCGCGCCGACATCAACCCGGGAATGCCCGAGATCTGCAACATCGACATGCCTACGGATGATGACTGCAACGACCTGGTGGATGCCGACGATCCGGGCCTCGACCCGGAGAGCATCATCACCTGGTTCCGCGACGCGGACGGCGACGGCTTCGGCGTGGACGGGGAGAGCTTGGAGGCCTGCGCCCGCCCGCCAGGCACCGCGGCGAACAACGATGACTGTTACGACGCAGACCCCACGATCGGGCCGCCGAGCCTGTGGTTCGAGGACTTCGACCGCGACGGCTACGGCGCTGGCGACCCGATCTCTCCCGACCCCACCTGCGAGCCGCCCACCGAGGACAGCGCGCCGGAGTGGATCGGCCTGGACTGCATGCCAGAGGATCCCTCGATCAACCCGGGCGCCGAGGACGTGTGCGGCGACGGCACCGACCAGGACTGCGACGGCGAAGATGCCCTCTGCGCACGGCTGATCGCGGCCGAGAGCGGCGGTGGCACGGGCCTGTGGGAGGTGGACCTCGCGGCGGGCACGTCGGTCCGGCTGTGGGATCCGGGGCTGAACATCACCGGCCTGACCTTCGACGACCGCGGCGTGCTGTACGGCATCACCGGCGTGGGCAGCGGTGAGGTGTACCGCATCGACCTGCTCACCGAGTCGGTCGAGCTGGTGGCGAGCGCCGGCCTGGCCGAGGCCACCCTCACGTTTGGTGGCGGTCTGCTGTATGCGGCCGACCAGTTCAGCGCGTACGTGAGCATCGACCCGAGCACGGGCACCGTCGTCCGGTTGGGCGGGTCTCCGGGTGGCGACGGCTGGGGCTACGCCAACGCGTCGGACGGCGTGAGTGTCTGGCGGATGAACGAGAACGATCTGCGTGAGGTGGACGAGATCGGGGACGACGTGGTGCTCACCCGGGTGAGCGGCATCCCCGACAGCAGCGGCGGCGGGTTCACGGTCTCCGAGGGTCGGCTGCTCTACGTCTCCCACACCCGCGGCACCAGCACGATCTACGAGGTCGACCCGGTCACCGGCGTGGCCATCGACACCGGCGTGGACATCCCGTCCGACGCCATCGACGCGCTCGCGGGCAGCCTGTAGCGACCGGTCGCGCCCGGGCGCGCCCGCCTTAGAGCGCGCCGAGAACCTGCATTGTGCCGAGCGTGACGCCGAACTGTTCGTGCACGCCCACCCGGCGCACGCACTCGGCGGCGTCGCACTCGCCGTCGAGCAGGGCCTGGTAGGCGGCGAGGGTGCGGCGCACCTCGTCGGCCGACTCCCAGACGAACTCCACGCGGAGGCGCTGTACGCCGGCCGCGACGAGCTCGGGCACCAGCGATGCGGCGGACTGGGCTGCGGCATTGAATACGGTGTTCCTGCACTCCACGTCCACGACGACGGGATGTTCGCGGCCCTGGTGGTCGCGCAGGGACACCCGGTGGTTGTCGCACGGGCGGCCGCAGGTGCGCCAGTCGCGGCCTGCGGACAGGTGCTGCGCATCCACGCAGTGCTCGTTGTGGAAGGTCGGGATGTGGTGGTGCACCGTGACGATGGCGCGAGAGGTCGGCACGTTGGCGAGCAGGGCGCGGAGCTGCACCGTGTCGAGGTCGTGGGTGACGGTGAAGCTGTCGAGGCCCAGGCCGAGCACGTGGTGTGCGGTGACGCTGTTGCTGATGTTCAGCGAGAAGTCGCCATAGAGCACGGGCCGCTCGTCCTCGGCGCGCTCGGCGAACCCCATCAGGGCGCCCCAGTGGCGCACCAGCACAGCGTCGGGACGGAGCTTGGCGATCCGGGCGTCGTAGCCCTCCTCACCGGGCTTCTGCACGCGCACCGTGGCGATGGTCACCCCCAACCCGGCGGCGCGCGCCTTCGCCACGGCCTTGCCGAGGCCCACCATCTCCATCCAGTCCAGCTCCACCTCGGGCAGCCCAGCCGCGATGACCGCGTCGAGCTGCTCGGGCGTGCGCACGAGGGGCACGAGCTGAGGGGGTGCTGCGGGCTTGCCGGTCACCCGGTGTCGGCGGACGGTGGCCACGGCGTCGGTGCGGATGGTGCGGTGCCGGCCCCGCTCGACCAGGGGAACCAGCGCCTCGACCAGCCGTCGGCGCAGGGCCTTGAGCCGCGACACGGGCACGTGCAGGCCGGGCTCGAGATCGCTGGTGTCGAGGACTCCCAGCGTGAACGGGGTGCCACCCAGGGTACCCAGCTTCGACGCGAGCAGGGCCTCGTCCAGGCCGCCCGATCGAGCCGGGGTGAGCACGTCGCCGTCCACCGACGCCGCCTGTCCCGCCGCCATCGCCTCCACCCGGAGGGGCTGTCCGGCAGCGCCCGACACGACCAGATCCAGCGCCACCCGCCCATCCACCGGCCCGGCGAGCAGCTTCTCGGCGGCGCGCGCATCCGCGGGGTCGCCGGTCACCCACACCCGGTGCCCCTCCCGCACCCGCGACAGGTCGGGCCCGGGTCGGCCGAACCGTAGAATCCAGCCGCCTCCTGCCTTCTCCACCGCGAACACCCGACATCCCGGCTCGCCCCTGTCCTCGGGATTGCCGGCATCGAACACAACCCCCGAACCGGGCCGCGGCTTCACCCGGGCCACCCGTGGCCCGGTGGCGATGCCGTGTTCACCGCCCAGTGCAGGGACCGGGTCGAGCTCTGGACCGTCGCCCGCCGGCACGTCCGGGCGCTCCACATCGCCCAGGGGCTGGTGCTCGCCGTCCACCATCAGGTCATACGGCATGCGGCAGGCCTGGGCGCATTGTCCGCGGTTGGCCGACCGGCCGCCCCAGGCCTCGCTCGACAGGCACTGGCCGCTCCACGACATGCACAGCGCGCCGTGCACGAACACCTCGAGCTCCACCTCGGTCTGGCCGCGGAGGGTGCGGATCTGCTCCACCGACAGCTCTCGCGGCACCACCACCCGGGTGCAGCCCAGCTGCTCGGCGAACCGCACGCCCTCGGCCGCTCCCGCCGCGAGGGCGGTGCGGAGCGAGCGGAGGTCGCCGGCGGGGGCGAGGACTCCTGGGCGCATGGCGGTGGCTAACCGTCGATGCGGGCCGGGCCCACGGAGCGTCGGTCAGCTCCCCGCGCGACCGCCCGTGGCGAACAGCCACAGGCGAAGGTCGGTCTCCTGCCGGTGGTAGTCCGGCTCCATGTGGCGGCACAGGCGGTAGAACGCCTTGTCGTGGTCTTTGTGCCGCAGGTGGGCGAGCTCGTGCACCACGATCATCTGGAGGAAGGCGCGTGGCAGCTCGCGGAACACGGTGCCCACACGCAGCTCGTTCTTCCGCTTGAGCTTCTTGCCCTGCATCCGCACCGCGTAGGTGTGCAGCCCCAGCGCGTTGTGCACGGTGCTGATCTTCTCGCAGTACCGGATCTTGCCCAGCGGAGGGGCGCTCTTCATGTGCGACCGCTTGAGGTCCTGCACGTAGGTGTACAGGGCGGCGTTGTCGCGCACGACGTGGGCCTCCGGGTAGCGCCGCTGGAGCAGGGGCAGCAGCCGGCCATCCGCGTGCATGGCCTCGGCGCGCTCGCGCAGCTCAGAGGGAAAGCCGGCCAGGTAGTCGATGGTGCGGGGCTTCATGCACCGAAGATAGCGCGGTGGCGGTCGCGTCCGCACCTGGTCACCCTGGGAAGGTGCACTTGGCGCCAGACACATCCCCCACATCCGTCAAGTGACCGTGAGCCCGCCACAAGGGCGCATCCGCTTCAGTACACTGATCGGAGTTCACGGAGAGTGCCATGCTGATCCCATTCCTGCTGACCCTGTTCGCGCCCACCGTCGTGGAGGCCGTGCCCGCGTTCCCCATCGAGATGAACATGGAGTACTGCTACGAAGACGAGCCCTGCGGCGAGGCGGTGTGGACGTTTTACGAAGACGGCACCTTCGAGTCGTCGTCGGGGTCCGAGGGCGACTGGTGGGCCCGTGGCACGGACTTCCGTATACTGTACGACCACGGGTCCGAGTACCGCGGCACCCTCGACCCCCGCGTGGGCTGTATCGAGGGCCTCAACCGCCGCGACTCGGGTGAGATGGGCACCTTCGAGGCCTGCGTCTCGTAGGGCGCACCGCAGGGGGCGGCCGCCCCCGACCCTGCCGCCCGCTCCCAGACGTCCGACCCTGGGCACCCGCTGCCCGGGCACCGCTCCCGGGGTCAGGACGCCAGGTGTTAGATCAACCGTAAGGTGTTGCACCTAGCGTCCCGACCCCGATTCGGGCCGCCCGCTCTTCGCCGGGCGCCTCCTTGCCGTCTGCGGCAGGGTCCCGCTCCCGGGGTCAGGACGCCAGGTGTTAGATCAACGCCAGGGCTCGCTCGCCGGGGTCAGGACGCCAGGTGTTACATCAACGCCTCGGGAGTGGCGCTGGTGTCCGAACGCCACTCGCGCCGGCCGAACCACGGAGCGTCGTCATGGTCGAAACCCGAGCGCTCACCCCGCAGATGTGGCCCGATGTCGAGGACGGGGCGTTCGTGCCGTGCTCGCCTACTGCCATGGCGAGCCCGCCGGGTGGTGCACCTTCGGGCCGCGAAGCTCGTTTCATCACGCACTCGCCCACCTGCGACGGGCGACCCAGCTCCCCGCAGAGGGCTCCTGGAGCGTGCCCTGCTTCTTCGTGAAGCCGGCTTTCCGTCAGCAGAGGGGGGCATCTGCACGGATCGCCGCGGCCGGCGAGGCGAGCCCCGTCATTCGGTGAATCGGCGCTGGCGCCGCGAAAGAAATGTCGGAACAACCCGGTCTCCCGGTCGGCGTGTGGGATCGACGTCTGATGCGGCTGCCGTGGACGAACCTAAGTTGTGGGCATCAACCGGAAGGAGATGCCCCATGACCCTGCGCCGACTCAGCCTGCTCCTCGTCCCGTTGCTCGTGCTCGGCTGCGAGGACCTCGACCGCAAGAAGGGCGGCGGCGGCCGCGACACCGGCACGTCCTCGACCGCCGAGGGCAATGGTGGCGGCGGCGGCGGCGGCGGCGGCGGCGGTGGCGGCGGCGGTGGGGGCGCCGATGCATTCCTGTGCTCCGACCGGGACACCCAGTGCGGCCAGTGCTACGACGCAGTGTGCGGCGACACCATCTCGGCCTGCTGCGGCGACCCCCTCTGCTCGTCCGCCTTCGCCGCCTTCGAGCAGTGCGTGTTCATGTACAACGATGGCCCGAGCACCACGCCGTATGGCGGCTACTACTACGGCAACGACATCTTCGTAGTGCTCGACGTGTGTGCGGCCGAGCACCTCCCCGTGAGCCAGCTCACGGTGGACACCTGGAACTGCAAGCAGAATGCCTGTTGGTACGACTGCGGCGGTAATTGCGACATCATCAGCAACCTGTAGTCGGGCTTCACAGGGCGCCGCGTGCTGCTGCGGCTGAGGTCACCCATTCGGGTGATGTCCACGCGGCTCTCGCTCCAGCATGCTCGTGCTCTGGACCGCACTCGCGGTCCCGTTGGAGCATGACATGGGTTGGATGGACTCCCGAAGACTCGCCGCTGCCGCATTGCTCTACGCGACCGGCGCGGGGGCGCAAGACCTGCCGCCCAGTCCGGCCCCGGCCGCTGAGCCGTCGACCGCCGCGCGCTGTGTCGCTGCGGGCTGTGCGGTGATCGTCGATGGCAAGATCCTCCTGGTGAACGGCGTCGATGGCTGGTCGCTTCCCGGGGGTGGCCACGAGCCGATGGATGGCGGTGACTGCCGGCGCACGGCCGAGCGGGAGACCGCGGAGGAGGCCGCCGTGGTCGCCCGGGTGCCGGAGGGCGCGGAGCCGCTGCTCGGCCCGTCGTCCCCCAGCTTCACTGTGTACGCATGTGGACTCGCGGGCGTGGACGAAGCTGCCGGCGTGGACGTGACGAGCACGCGGCAGACGACCGAATCGCGGTTCTTCACTGCCGGTGAGATTCTGGCGATCCCGGACCCGGACGAGGGGAGCGCCGAGGCAGCGCTTCGGTTCCCCGAGCGCCGCATCGAGTTGATCAAGCTGGTGAACGAAGCCTATGCGACCCAGGCGTGGCTCGAGGCGGGCCGCCGGCTGCGGGCACACGCGCGTCAGCGGATCGCCGTCCGCACGGAAGGGTATGCCCCGACCACGGGGAGGAAGGGCACATTCGCGAAGGACCGGGCGCAGCGTGGGGCGACCTATGAGCGGCGCTTGGACGAGCTTCCGGCCGCATTCGCCGGCGGGCTGGAGGTGGCGACCGCCAAGCTCGCCCAGGCGGATGCCGCGTACAAGGCTGTGGGGCGCAAGCCCGGGGTGCGGCTCGAGGCGTTCCTCATGAGCAATCCGCTGGGCACGCTGGCCACGGCCTACCCATGCCAGGATCTTATCGGCACCGCGGCGGGTCGGCTGCCGGCGGGGGGCACGCCGGACGAGGCCACAGCCGCCACCCGGTGTCGGCGCAACCCGCTGGGTTCGGCGCTGCTGCCCAGCGTGCAGGCAGCGCCGCTGTCGATGCACCTCCGGCTCACCGGCAAGGAGCAGAATCTGTTCTCCCTCGCCATGAACGCGAGCTTTGCAGCGCTCAAGTCCGCCGCTCCGCAGGGGGAGGAAGAGGGCGGCAACACCACCACCGTGGGCATCTCGCCGCTGCGGGTGCTGTTCGGTGCCGAGGTGATGCCGCCGACCAGTGACGGCACGGTCCAGCGGTTCAGCCTCGTCGCAGGCGCGGGCGTCGACACCCTGTTCATCGACGGCACTCTCAGACCCCGATTCACGGCCGGACTGCAGCTCTCGGTCCCGCTGCTCCAGCTCGGGCCCGAGTTCGCCGACCGTGAAGTCACACCACCCGCGACCCCCACGGAAGGTGCCCCATGACGCTCCTCATCGGACTGCTCGCCTGCAGCCTGGACCGTGACTACTACGTGTTCGAACCCAGAGATCAGTGTGTCTACGCCGAGTCTCGTGCGCCAGGCCACCTGGACATGGTGCTGCATTACGCCAACGCGGACGCTCCACCAGAGGTGAGGGTGTGGCTCGACGGGGCGCCCCTCGCCCCCGAGTGCTCGGACTGCGAGGTGGGTGCGCCAGCACGCGCCGTGTGGACCCCGGACGGACGCCATCTCCGGGTGCCGCTCGGTGTCCTGCCCAGCACATCCCACCAGGTCCGGCTCGAGTTGTTCAAGGGCGGCAACTATTGGATGGACTTGATTGACTTCGAGGTCTCCGCGACCGCAGAGGGCATCACCTGTGTGGCGGACACGGTGCCTCCAGAGGGTGATGCGGACACGGACGCGGACGCCGACACGGACGCGGACGCCGACACGGACGCGGATGCCGACACGGACGCGGATGCCGACACGGACACGGACACGGATGCCGACACCGACACCGACACCGACGCCTGAATCCTCGAGAGGCTCGCGGTCCGGCCTGGAGGTGCGACGCGAGCCGCTCGCACACGCCGCAGCCGTCTGTGCTACCTGGGGGCGGTGTGAGAACGGATTGCGACTACCCCGGATGCACGGATGGTTTCATTGCGTGGCGCGTGGTGGGCCCGCTCGGCGGCCCGCCTGTGCGCGAGGGGTGGCATCGGTGCCCGCAGTGCACCGGCACCGGCGATATCGGCGCGGACGCCGAGCTGCGTGAGCTCCTCCGCCGCGGGTACACGATCCAGGAGCCCGAGGAGGCGGAGCAGTAGCTCCCTTCACAGCGTCCGCGGCCCCCACACCACCACATCCACGCCGGGCGAGTACATCACGTGTGGCGCCGCATCGCCCAGCGCCAGCCCGTGGGCAGCGGCCATCGTGTTCACCTCGATGTGCACCTCGGCGTCGCGAATCGGCCAGGGTAGGTGGTGCACGTCCGTGGTGGAGACCCGGCCGTTCGCTACCGTGAACAGGCAGTACCGCTCGCTGAGCCACCGCTCCAGCGTGCCCTTCCTGGAGTAGCCATAGGGCCCGCGCACGCGGTAGTGCGCCCGGAACGCCGCAGCTGGACCCCGGCTGTCGGCGCGCTCGCTCGCATAGGTGATGCGGTCACCCTCCCGCTCCCACCGGATCTTCGCCGCGAAATACGGCAGGCCGTAGGTCAGCCGGGCGGTCTCGACCGCGAGCCGGTTGTGCGCCTCGAGGCTGAGGAAGTACACGCCGCGGCGGTCCCCCACCTTCACGTAGGTGCGCACATTGAGCTCGGGGAAGGCCGAGACCCCCGGCACGTTCACGGTCCCGCGGGGGCGGACGTCGGTCATGTGGAACGGGATGATGCCGAGCCAGGCCTCGCCGTCTCGGAGATCGAGCTGGAGGGGCTCGGGGACCAGGGCCCGGAGCGCCGCTGGGTCCACCCGCCAGTGGAGGAACAGGAAGTCGCACCACGCCTGGTGCATGACCCAGGGAGCATCCGGGAGCGGGAACGGGCGGTGGTCGACGTGGTCGGTGAGGTTCAACGGTGGCCTCCTGGGGCCAGCGTACTCACTCCAGGCGTCTGACCCGTGTTGCGCCGTGCCCGATCTGGCGTCTGACCCCGCGTTGCGCCGTGCACGATCTGGCGTCTGACACCGTGTTGCGCCGCACGGATCAGCCCAGAATCCACTCAGCTGCGCCCCACCCATGGACGTGCGCACCGCGACTCGCTACGCGACGGTCCCGGAGGCACCGTGGCTGGAATTGTCGAGTTGCGAGGGGTGGTCAAAGACTATCCGCTCGGAAAGACCGTCGTGCACGCCATCCGCGGCGTCGATCTCACCATCGAGCGCGGCGAGTTCCTCGCCATCGCCGGCCCGTCGGGCAGCGGAAAGACCACGTTGCTCAACCTCATCGGCTGTGTCGACACCGCCACCCGCGGCGAGGTCCGGGTCGACGGCGAGAGCACCAGCACCTTGTCCGACAGGCAGCTCACCAAGCTCCGCCTGCACAAGCTCGGCTTCATCTTCCAGACGTTCAACCTCGTCAATGTGCTGGATGTCGCCCAGAACGTCGAGTTCCCGCTCCTCCTCCAGCGCACCCTCACCAAGGCCGAGCGCGCCAAGCGCGTCGAAGCGCTCGTGGAGCGGGTCGGCCTCAAGCCGCAGCTCCGCCAGCGCCCCAACGAGCTCTCCGGTGGCCAGCGCCAGCGCGTCGCCATCGCCCGCGCCCTCGTCACCAACCCGGCGATCGTCCTGGCCGACGAGCCCACCGCGAACCTCGATTCCGCCACCGGCGCCTCGATCATCGCCCTGATGAAGGAGCTCAACGAGCGCGACTCCACCACCTTCATCTTCTCCACCCACGACCACGCGGTCATCGAGCAGGCACAACGCACTGTGCACGTGCACGATGGGCTGATCGCCTGATGGATGTGATCCGGCTCCTCCTGCTGCTGGCCGTCCGCAACCTCCTCGCGCACCGCGTGAAGACGTTCCTCGTCGGGCTGCTCCTGTTCGTCGGCACCTTCCTCGTGGTGCTCGGCTCCTCGCTCACCCGGTCCGTCGAGAAGACCATGGAGGAGGCGATCACGGGCTCCGTCGCCGGTCAGCTCCAGGTCTACAGCGCCGACGCCGAGGACGAGCTCTCCTTGTTCGGCCAGGAGTTCGAGCCCGGAGACTTCGGCGAGATCCCCGACTTCGCCGCCGTCGCCGCGTCCATCGGCGCGGTGCACAACGTGCGCGCCGTGGTGCCCATGGCCATCGTGGGCACCACCGTGTTCGGGAGCAACGACATCGACCGGGTGCTCACCGACCTGCGCACCGGCGTCACCCAGCGCGACCAGCCCCTGATCGACGCGATGATTGGCCGCGCCCGCCGCATCGTGGACGGCATGGCGGCCGACAGCGGCACCTGGTCCGCGATCAGCGACCGGTCCGTGGCCGAGACCCAGCTCGCCGCGCTGGCCCGCGCCCAGGAGGATGGGTTCTGGGCCGACTTCGGTCCATCCGCCTCCCGGCAGGAGGGCCTCGCCGCCCTCGACTGGCTCGACAGCAACATCGCCCCGCTCGCGGCCGACGGCGGCCTGAACTATCTCCAGGTTCTCGGCACCGACCCGCAGCTGTATGCCGAGAGCTTCGACAAGTTCTACATCGTAGACGGCCAGAACATCGAGGCCGGCCAGCGCGGGTTCCTGTTCAGCAAGCGCACCTACGAGAGCCTGATCAAGCACGTGGTGGCCCGCCAGCTCGACGACGTGCTCGAGGCGTTGGACGACGGCAGCACCCTCGCCGGCGACGACATCCTCGCCCTCAAGGTCGCCCGCAACGCCAAGCAGTACCGTCGGGTCGTGTACCAGCTCACGCCCGAGCGGTCCGACATCCTCCGGGGCCAGCTCGCGACCCTGCTGGGTGATTCCGAGTCCGACGTGGAGACGCTCGTGCAGCGGTTCCTCGCGGTGGACGACAGCAACGCCCGCGAGCGACACGCCTGGTTCTACGAGCACATCGCGCCGCACATCCAGCTGTACTCGATCCCCGTGGGGTCCACCATCACGCTGCGGTCGTACACCAAGTCCGGCTACATGCGGGCGATCAACGTGCCCGTGGTCGGCACCTATGAGCTGCAAGGCCTCGAGCAGGCCGGCCTGATGAGCGCCTCGAACCTCGCCGACCTCGAGACCTTCCGCAGCCTGTACGGCAAGCAGACCGACGCCGACCGGGCCGAGCTTGCCGCCATCCGCGCCGATGTGCAGGCCGTCGAGGTGAGTCGCGACGACGCCGAGGCCATGCTGTTCGGGGGCGGCGCCGACCTGGTGGTCGCCGCCGAGGAACCGGCCGAAGACGCCGCGCCAGAGGTCGCCATCGAGATCAACCGCCAGGACTCCGACGCTCGGTACGATCCGGCGCTGCTCCGCCAGGGCCTGGCGATCAACGCCGCGATCCTGCTGGATGACCCCAGCCGGATCGACGCGACCCGGGCCGACATCGAGGCGGCCATCGAGCGCGACGGGCTCGGCCTGCAGGTGGTGGACTGGCAGTCCGCCGCCGGCCTCACCGGGCAGTTCATCCTGGTGATGCGCCTGGTGATGGCGCTGGCATTGTTCCTGATCTTCCTGGTCGCCATGATCATCATCAACAACGCGATGGTGATGGCCACCATGGACCGGGTGGCCGAGATCGGCACCATGCGCGCCATCGGCGCCCAGCGGTCGTCCGTCGTCGGGCTGTTCCTGGTGGAGACCCTCGCCTTGGGCGCCATCGCCGGTGGCCTCGGGGCCGTGGCGGCGGCGCTCGTGGTGCTCCTGCTGCACCAGGTCGGCATCCCCGCGCCGGGGGATATCGGCGTGCTCCTGTTCGCTGGGCCGCGGCTGTATCCGATGTTCGACGCCGTCGACCTGCTGTTTGGCCTGGTCGTCGTCAGCGCCGTGGCGTTTCTGTCCACGCTCTACCCGGCGGTCGTCGCCTCCCGTACCGCGCCCACCGTGGCGATGCAGGGCAAGGACTGATGCGCACGCTCCTGTACATCGCGTTCCGCAACCTGGTGCAGAGCCGCACCCGCACGGCACTGCTCTCCGCCGCCATCGGGCTCGTCACCCTGATGCTCGTGCTCCTCCTGTCGGTCTCGGCCGGCATCGAGGACAACATGGTCGGGGCCGCCACCACGCTCTCAGGCGGCCACATCAACGTGGCGGGGTTCTACAAGGCCACCGCCGACGACTCCTCCCCGTTGGTCACCGATGCTGCAAAGCTGCGGAAGATCCTGGAGGAGAAGACCCCGGGCCTCGACTACATCATCGACCGCCAGCGGGGCTGGGCGAAGGTGATCAGCGACAGCGGGTCCACCCAGGCCGGGCTGGTGGGCATCGATCCTGACCAGGAGGAGCGGCTGATGGCCACGCTCCAGCTCGCCCCCGAGAGCGAGTACCTGGAGGGTGGGCGCGAGGAGATCATCGGCTCGATGGAGGACCTCCGCGAGCCGAACACCGCGGCCATCTTCGTCGGCCAGGCCGAGCGGCTCGAGGTCAAGGTGGGCGACGGGCTCACCATCCAGACCGAGACCCAGGGCGGCCAGACGAACACCGCCGACGTGCGCGTAGTGGCCGTCGCCCGCGACATGGGCATGATCTCGGGCTGGTCCCTGTTCATGCGCAAAGACGACGTGATCGAGCTGTACCGGCTGAACCAGGACACCACCGGAGCATTCTGGGTCTACCTGGACGACATCGATGATGCGACCGCCACAATGGGCACGCTGCGCACGATCCTGGCCGACGAGGGCTACGCCCTGATGGACCACATGCCCGCGCCGTTCTTCTTCAAGTTCGACGGCGTGGCGGGCGAGGACTGGACGGGGCAGAAGCTCGATCTCACCATCTGGCGCGACGAGGTGAGCTTCCTCACCTGGGTGCTCACCGCGTTCAACACCGTCACCTGGTTCCTGGTGTTGGTGCTCGTGTCGATCATCGCGGTCGGGATCATGAACGCGCTGTGGAACTCGGTTCGCGAGCGTACCAAGGAGATCGGCACCATGCGCGCCATCGGGCTCACCCGGCGCGGCGTGTTGGTGCTCATCCTTCTGGAGGCCCTGCTGCTCGGCCTGTTCGCCACCACGGCCGGCGCGGTCGGCGGCGCGGTCATCGCGTTGATCGTCGACTTCGCCGCGATCCCGGTCCCGTACGAGGCGATGCAGACAATCCTCCTCGCCGAGACGCTCCACCTCAAGGTCAACCCGCTGCAGGCCATCTCAGCCATCGTGCTGCTCACCGCGTTCACCGGCCTCTCCGCCATCTGGCCGGCTTGGCGAGCCGCCACGATGCCCCCGGTTACAGCCATCCACCAGGTGGAGTGACCATGATCCCGCTTCTGTTCGCCCTGCTCGCCGGTCCATCCTTCGCAGCCCCCACGCCCGGCGAGCTGGTCTTCATGCTGGAGACGGTGGACGACCGCACCGAGAACAACGGGGACTACCAGGCCTCCGTGTTCATCGAGCAGAAGGAGAAGGACAAGTCCGACCTGGTGTTCCAGGCCATCGTGTACCGCCGCGACATGGACGATATGCTGTCGATCCTGATGGCGAAGCCGAGCTCCGAGGCCGGCAAGGGCTACCTCCGGGTGGACAAGAACCTGTTCTTCTACGACCCCGCGGTGGGTAAGTGGGAGCGGCGCACCGAGCGCGAGCGCATCGGCGGCACCAACAGCCAGCGGCAGGACTTCGACCAGAGCCGGCTCGCCGAGGAGTTCGTGCCGACCTTCGTGGGCGAAGAGAAGCTCGGGAACTTCGCCGTGAACCGCCTCAAGCTCGACGTGCGGGAGGGCGCCGATGTGGCGTACCCCATCGTGGAGCTGTGGCTCGACGTGAACACCGGCAACGTGCTCAAGCGGCAGGACTTCGCGCTGTCCGGCAAGCTGATGCGCACCACGTACTACCCGAAATACCGTACGATGTTCAGTGAGACCAAGGGTGCGGACGTGTATATCGCCGAGGAGGTTCGCATCTTCGACGAGATCGAGAAGGGGAAGAACACAACCGTGGTGGTGCAGGATGTCAACCTGAGCGCCCTGGAAGAAAACGTGTTCACAAAGGCCTGGCTCGAGTCGAAGAGCCGCTGACCGGTGACGTTCCGCCTCGCTGCCATCACGCTGCTCTGGGCTATATCCGGGGTCGCCCGAGCCCAGGATGACCCGCCCGACCAGGGCGAGGAGGAAGCCGCGCGTGAGGCCGACCTGTTCGGGGGGCCCAGCACCGATGAGGCGGACCGGGAGGCGGATCTGTTCGGCGGCGCTCCGTCGTCCGACGAGGACCGCGAGGCCGCCATATTCGGCGGTGAAGGCACGGCACCGGTCGAAACTGCCAGCGATGCAGCAGACGCCATCCGGGCCAAGATCCGGGAGCAGGACCGCACCTTCACCATCGGCGGCCGGCTGTGGCTCCAGCTCCAGGGCCGGGCCACCGAAGATACCGACAGCGCGGAGGGCGTGGCCCTGTCGAGCCCGAACCTGCTCGAGCTGTTCGGCGACGCGCGCCCCAATGACCGGGTGCGAGCGTATGTCCGGGCTCGGCTCCAGCACGACTGGACCGTGCACCAGACCCGCACCGACGCCACCGGACAGACCGTCGACGCGGTGACCGGCGAGCCGGTCGACCCGTCCCTGTTCGGCGCTGCCACCACGCCTACACAGGTGGTGCTCGACCAGCTGTGGGTGAAGTTCGACGCCGGCCGCAAGGTCTACGCCACCGTCGGGCGCCAGCGGATCAAGTGGGGGGCAGGGCGGTTCTGGAACCCGTCCGACTTCATGAACCAGCAGCGCCTCGACCCGCTCGCCGTGCTCGACCTCCGCACCGGCGTGTCGTTGGTCAAGCTGCACGTGCCGTTCGAGGCCGCTGGCGCCAATGTGTACGCCATCGCGAACCTCGACCAGGCCAACGCGCTGGACCAGGTGGGCGGCGCGGCCCGGGTGGAGTGGCTGTTCGGGCAGACCGAGTTCGCACTGAGCTCGGCGCTGCGCAAGGACCAGCCGGTGCGCCTGGGAGCGGACGTGTCCAGCGGGGTGAGCGTGTTCGACGTGCGCCTCGAAGGCGCGCTTCAGCACGGCAACGCCGCCCCCCACTGGCGCGGCACCTGGAACTACACCGAGCTGCCGCCCAGCTTTCCGGTGGACAAGAGCCGGGACGAGGAGTGGATTGCCCAGGTGGTGGCCGGGGCCGACGTGTCGATCCGGTACAGCGACCAGGACTCCATCGTGCTCGGCGCCGAGGCGTTCTACAACGGCGCTGGCTACAGCGACGCCGAGCTGCTGCCGTGGATGTTCCTCACCGGCACCTACACGCCGCTGTATACCGGCACCTGGTACATCGCGGGCTACGCGCTGCTCGCCGGCCCCGGCCAGTGGGATGACCACAGCTTCAGCGCGAGCTTCATCGGCAACCTGTCCGACCACAGCGAGATCCTGCGGTTCGACTACCGGGTCACCGCACTCACCTGGCTCGACCTGAACGCGTTCGTCTCGGATGCGTTCGGGAAGAACGGGGAGCTGCACTACCGGCTCAACCTGCCCGCGATGCCCGAGGGAATCGCTGCCGGGTGTGCGCTGGATCCGGAGTGTGCGCCGTTCGCCGAGGTGTTGGCCGACCGGCTGCGGGTGCCGGCGCCCACGGTGACGGTCGGCCTCGGAGCCGCGGTCCGGTTCTAGGGGCCGCCCCGCGTCGTTTGCCATTCCCCGCCCGGTGCGTACCCATCCCTACGCCCGGAGCCACCGTGACCCCGCTCTACCCCACCGCCGACCCCGACTTCGCCGCATTGTCCATCGAGACCCGCCAGGTCATCGAGCGCGGCATCGTGGGCGCCGTCGCATTCCACGGCACGCTGACCCCGCTTCAGGGGCGCGTGCTCGGCGCCCTCGGCAGCTCCATCCACGCCCTCGACTTCGACCCGCTGCACGCCGAGCCCGCGTCCGCCGAGGAGCTCGCCGCCGCCATGGTCGGGCTGCCCGAGCCCACCCGCCACCGGGTCGTGCAGTTCATGATGGTGCTCGAGCTGATCCTGCACCCCCTTCCGCTGGAGGTGGCCGAGCAGGTGGAGGCCTACGCCGCCGCCCTCGGCGTGCGTGACGACCTGCTCGCCGTCGGGCGCGACTACGCGGAGGGCGCGTTCGGGCTCGCGCTGAAAGACCTGGAGCGTGGCGGATATTTTCATGACTTCGACGACCACGGCACCCTGGAGGCCCGGCTCCACGTGGACCGGCGCATCGCCGAGCCGTTCGAGCACTTCCACAGCGATCCGGCCCTGCTGGCACGCTGGGAGGCGCTCGGTGCATTGCCGGATGGCACCCTCGGTCGTGAGGTCTGGCGGTTCTACCGGTCGCGCGGGTTCGACTTCCCGGGCGCGGCGGGCTCGGTGGCGCCGACCCTGGCACAGCACGACTTCGTGCACGTGTTGGCCGACTACGGGGCCGTGATGGAGTCCGAGATCGAGACGTTCGCGCTCATGGCGGCGGCCGACCCGGATCCGCGCGGATTTTCCTGGCTGGCCACCGTCCTCGGCGTGTTCGAGACCGGGTACGTGCCCGAGGCGGCGGGGGGCGTGCTCCAGGCCGACAGGGGGCACCTCGAGGTGCCGGGAATGTGCGCGCGGCTGGCCGATGCGCTGCGCCGAGGGCGGCAGGTGCGGCGGGATCTGGTCGGTCAGACCGACTTCTTCGCTCTGGCTCACCTGCCGGTAGACACTGTGCGGGCCAAGCTGAACATCGTGCCGAAGGGGTCCGCCGCGGTGGACGCAGGCTCACCCGGTATCAACGACGAGGCCGGCTACTCCAGCTGGCAGGTGGAGCACGGCGACCCCGCGCTGCAGCGGTGGCGCCGGGCCTGACGACGGCGAGGTAAGGTCGGTACACCCGGCACGCTCTGCCGTGAACGGAGGACGGGATGGAGCGCGAAGGTGGCTGTCTCTGTGGCGCGGTGCGGTTCACGGCGGTGCTGAAGGGCGCGCACATCGGCGCCTGCCACTGCGGCATGTGCCGCAAGTGGACCGGCGGGCCGCTGATGTCGATCACGACGGAATTGGTGCGGTTCGACTCGGACGAGAGCTTGCGCTGCTACCCGTCATCGCAGTGGGCAGAGCGCGGCTTCTGCACCCAGTGCGGCTCGAGCCTGTTCTATCGGCTGAAGGGCACCGGGCGGACGATCCTGGCGTTCGGCAGCCTGGACGACAGCAGCGGCTTCGAGCTCACCCACGAGGTGTTCGTCGACGAGCGACCGTCTGCGTATTGCTTCGCCGGTGACCAGGAGGGCCTGACCGGTGCCGAGGTGATGGCGAAGTACCGCGGCTGACAACGGGGTCTGGACGCAAGGTGTTACACCTTGCAGCCCGTCTCCCCAGGAGGATGTCGTGCGCATCGTGATCATCGGCGCCGGCATCGGTGGTCTGACCCTGGCAGCGGGGCTGCGGCGCGACGGCCACACGCCGGTGGTGGTGGAGCGACAGAGCTCCCCGTCGGGCGTAGGGGCCGGGCTGGTGCTGCACGACGAGGCGCTGGGCGCGCTCGCTGCCGCCGGGGTCTGTGTGACCGGGCACCGGCACTCCGGGTTCCGCATCGCGCTGGCGGATGGGCGAGTCGTGGGTCGCGCAGCGGGCAAGCCTGGGCTCGCTATCTCCCGTCCGGCCCTGCACGCGGCATTGATTGAGGCCTGCGAGGGGTGCGCCTTCCGGCTCGGCTCAGCGCTCGCTTCGGTGGAGCGGGAGCCTTTGACGGTGGTGCTCGACGGGGGCGAGCGGCTGTCGGCAGACCTGGTGGTGGGGGCGGATGGGCTCGGATCCGCGGTGCGGGAGGCTGTGGGTGGCACTGCGCGCCGGCGCTACTCCGGCGTCACTTGCTGGCGCGGCATCACCTCGGTCCGGGTCGACCTCGCAGGGCCGGTGGAGCACTGGGCCAGGGGCTTCAGACTGGGGGTGGTGCCGCTCGAGGACGGCACCTATCTCTACCTCACCCGCACCCTGGCCGCGGGGGGCGGGGGGCGGAGCCGACGTCCCCGGTACCGCCGACCTCGCGCCCTTCCCAGCTTGGGCGAGCCGTTTTGCCGAGAG
>JBLFXJ010000144.1:0-18038 GCA_047609825.1 Myxococcota bacterium | reverse complement strand
CTGGCCATCCCGGGCGGCGGCGAGCCCGGTGTGGGCGTCGTGCCGCACCGACACGGTCATGCCGCGCTGCCCGAGGTAGCGGGCGACCAGGTCTGCGAGCCGGGTGTCGTCGTCGACGAGGAGGATCTGCATGGGCGTGGGGCTCGTACTCCGGTCAGCGGTCAGCGGTGCGGCGCCCACCCGTCGGTGGGCGCCCCCTGGGGCTACAGCTCGGGCTCACCGAATCGGGCGCGCATCGCCTCGTGGTGGGCCTGCATGCGCTCGTGGTGGGCCTCGGCGTGGTCCCGCACGGTCAGGCGCTGCTCGGGCGTGAGCACCTCCATGGAGTCGGCGATGCCGTCGAACACCAGGCCGGTGCCCTGGTCCACGAGATCGAGCACGCGCTGGCGGTAGTCCTCGATGAGCACCCGATCGATGGTCTCGGCGGTGAACGCGTCGCGCAGCCCGTCGCGGATGGCGTGGCCCTCCTCGTGGATGGCGCGGATCTCCTCGACGGTGGCGGACACCACCTCGCGGATGGTGGCGCGCTGCTCCTCGTCGGCGTCCACCTCGTCGAACATCATCTCGAGGCGCTCGCCGGGCGGCGGGCCCATGGGGGGCGGGCCGGGGAACGCCATGGCCGCTGGCGAGGCGACGAGCAGGGCGAGGGCGACGGCGCGGGCGTACAGGGTGCGGGTCATTGATGGCTCCTGGTTCGTGGGGGACAGCATGTCGTCCCACACCCACAACATCATGCCCCCACGTTTCGGCCGTACGCACGCCACGTGAAGTTGTGTGAAGCCCCGCAACGCAGGGTCAGGCACTTCGGCGGACCCACGTCCGGGCGGGGTCAGGCACTTCGGCGGACCCGAGTCCGGAGGCACGCTCAGCACGCCGTCGCGCGCCCACGCTGGCACGCTCCGTGCAGAACCCCAGCGCATCGGAGGTGTCCATGTTCCCGAACAACGAACACATGCTCGATCGCGCCCTGCGCGTGGCAGGCGGCCTCGGCCTGCTCAGCGTGCTCGCCATCGGCCCAGTGCCCGGTTGGGGTCTGCTCGGCCTCATCGGCCTCGTGCCGCTGGTCACCGGCGCGGTCGGATCGTGCCCGATCTACACCATGCTCGGCATGTCGACCAACGGGTCCACCGACGGCTGAGCCCAGGAGGTTCGCCGTGAACGGCCTGCGCTGACCCCCGTCACTGGGTCGACCGACCTACCGGCGGTACGGGCGTGCCAGACGCATGCCCAGATCCGGCAGTCGGATCGGCGCGTGGAAGCCCCGGCAGCAGATCCGCCCCACCCAGTCCGGCAGCGACCAGGCGCCGCCGCGGGTGATGCGAGGACCCGACCCGTCCGCGGGCCCGGCGACCACCGCCCGCTGGTCCACCACCGCGGGACCGGCCGGCTCGAACGCGTTGAAGCACCAGTCGCGGATGCCGCCCGTCAGCCCCCGCACGCCGTACGGGCTCTCGTCCGGCGGGAACGCCGTCACCGGATGCGGTGCGGGCGCGCCACCATGGCTCTCGGCGGTGCAGGCCCAGCTGGGGTCGTGCTCCCACCCCCAGGGGAACGGTCGGCCATCCACCCCGCGCGCCGCCTTCTCCCACTCGAGGTGCCGCCATGGGTGCGTCCGCCGCCGGTCCCGCGATCGCCGTGGGTATATGTGGCGGCCGGCTCCGCGGTGCTGGGCGTGGTGACGGCGCTGGGCTGTGGCGGCGTGTTGGCCGCCGTCGCCTGGTGGGTCGTGAGGCACTGATGGAGGCGATCGGCGCGGCCTCCTGTCCAAGCTGCGGCACCCCGCTCCCCCTCGGGCGCACGCGGTCGCGGCAGACCTGCCCATCCTGCGGGACCGAGGCCACCTACACGAGCGGGACGGCGGAGGTCGACGGGCAGCTGGACGAGGTGGTCCTGGCCGAGTTCGGTGGCGGCCGCTCAGCCCTGCTCGTGGGGTGGTGCGGCGAGGCCCTGGTGGCACGGGGTCCGGAGGCCGCGGAGCCGCGGTGGAGCGTGCCCGCCAAGCGAGGGCCCCCTCCACTGATCGCGGCCGGCGGGCGGGTGTATGCATGCACCGGCGTTGGCGAGATCCAAGCGGTGGACGCGGGTACTGGGCACGTCGCCTTCGTCACCCGGCTCCCCGCGCCAGTGTTCCTGCTGCCCGATGGCCGGCCGGCGCTCGCCGATCCCCTGGGCGCCTCGGCCGGCGCCGTGGTGTTCATCCACTGCGCCGACGGACGGTTGATCGGCGCGAGTCGGGCGACCGGCGAGTCCCTCGGCCACTGGCCCGTCGGTCCACACCCGCGGTGCTGGGAGGTCGGGGAAGGCCACCTCCTGCTGTCGCGCCGGGGGGCGGTGTGGGTGGTGCGCCAAGGATCCGACCGGCCGGTGGTGCGGCATCCGGTGCCCGATGAGGGAGAGGTGGCCGGGCGGCTCGTCGGGGGTCGGGCGTTCATCTCCACGGAGGGCGGAGAGCACGTGGCCCATGGTCTCGCCGATGGGGCGGAGCAGTGGCGCGCACAGGCGCCGTGGGTGCCCTCTACCGGCATGCCCGCGTTCGCCGGGGTGGCCTTCCGGGCGCACGGCGCGCGGGTCACCGCCCTGCCCTCAGGCGCAACCGCCGAGCTCCCAGATCCGGTCACCCAGCTGTTCGTGGTGGCCGGCACGGTGGTCGCCGTCACCGAGACGGGCGTGGTGGGACTCGGGCGGGATCTGGCGCAGAACTGGACGGCGCGGGGGCGGTGGACCACCGCTGCGCACAACGGTCGCCTGCTGGTGGCCGTCGTCGAAGGCGAGGGCGCCGTGCACGTGGCCGGCGTGCTGCCAACCACCGGACGGGAGCTGTGGTCCACCCGCTTCGACAGCACCGTCTCGCACCTGACACTCGGCCGCGGCGTCGCACTCGCCAGGGTTGCCGGTGGACAGGTGGCCATCGAGCTGAAGCGGGGACGCATAGTGTGGCGGCGCTGACCGGACGCCCCGCAGGACACGCCCGACCTGCGGGATAGACCGCCCCATGCGCGTCATCATCACTGGAACCACCGGCTTCCTCGGCTCCCACATCGCCCGCTCCTTCGTCGACGCGGACCACGACGTACATGGAGCGGACCGTCGACCGGACGCCGCCCCCGTGCCGTCGGTGGCGGCGAACCTGCTGGACCCGGACTCGCTCCGGGAGGCGTTCACGGGCGCGGACGTGGTCGTGGCGAACGCAGCGCTCGCTCCCGGCCGAGCCACGGCCTCCGCCCAGGACTTCGACGACGCGAACATCACGGGCACCCGCAACACGTTGGACGCCGCGGTGGCCGCCGGGGTGCGCCGCGTGGTCCTGATCTCCACCATCGCCGTGTACCGCACCTCGCTCCGGCACCCGATGGACGAGGGACACCAGACCCGCGACGGCACCGAGCGGTTCGACTGGAACGCCCTCACCACCCGGCCCGGCTACTCCCGCAGCAAGGCGGCGGCCGAGAAGGTCGCGTGGACCTACGCCGACCGCCTCGAGCTCGCGGTGCTGCGACCCGGCCCGATCTACGGCCCCCGCGACGGCAAGCTCACCGTCCGGTACCACAACTGGGCGGCGCGGCGGGTCATCGTGGCCCCCACCGTGCGGCTCCCGCATGTGCACGGGGCCGACGTGGGCGATCTGGCGGTGCTCGCCGCCACCGACGACGCCGCGGTGGGCGAGGCGTTCAACGTGGCCGGCGACCACCTGCGGGTGGCGGATGTGCTGCGCCACTGGCGACCGATCGCAGGCGGCGGACGCGTGGTACCGGTGCCCGTGCCCTTGGGGGTGGTCATCGACGATGCCAAGGCCCGGCGGGTGCTCGGCTGGTCGCCGCGGCCGTGGCAGGAGCGGGTGGAAGACGCGGCGGCCTGGGCGGCAGCGCGGTGAGCTGGCCGCGTTTCCCATCTGACAAATTCGGCGTCAAACTTGTCTTCTGCGCCATTGTAACGGAGTTTGACACCGCGCCTGGGGTCGCCCGCGGGACCGCACACTGAGGCGTGGTCGGGACACTCCCGGCCTCGAACCCCAGCGCAGGAAGTCCCGCCATGCACACCGCACAGCGCCTCATCGTCGCCGCCGCCCTCCTCGCCGCCAGCGCCCCCGCACTCGCCGGCGCGCCCGATCTGGTCACCACAATCGATGCCCCGGTGGGCGAGTACGTGTACGCCACCAGCCGGTACACCGTGGAGGTGGACAACGTAGGCAACAAGCACGCCTACGACGTGTCCCTCACCATCGACCTGCCGCTCACCACCACGAGCCCCACCGTGTACGTGATGGGCGTCGTGGGCTCCATGAGCGGCAGCTGCAGCCAGGTTGGCGTGCAGCTCGAGTGCGACCTCGGGCGCATCCGCCGCGGACAGTCCGCCGAGATCTTCTTCGACATCGAGCTGCCGCACTCCACCGACCCGATCGTGATCGACGCCAGCGCCAGCACGGCCGGCGAGTCGAACCCGGCCGACAATGACGACTCCGTCACCGCCGCGCTGCTCAACGACGCCATCGTGTGGTCCAAGCCGAGCGCGCAGACCATCGAGCACTGCACGGGGACCGACCTGTCGTCGTTCTACGAGTGCGAGCTGTCGCCGTCATCGATCACCTGGCATCCGCACACGCTGAACGCCGACTACTCGATCACCCTCGGGGGCGGATTCACCGGCACCTGGTGGAGTGACAGCGCCGACCACTTGGCGTTCGAGTACACCGACGGCCCCGACACGGTGGTGGAGTTCGAGGGCTATGGCGTGTCGCCCGACTGCTGGGAGGGGGCGGCGATCTTCCCGGGCAGCGCATACATGTCGATGTACAAGGTCTGCATCGACTGACCGCGCTGGGGCCCCAGCCTGGGGGGGACGGCCTGGGGGGACCGGCGCAGGCTGGAAGTGGGCCCTGGTCAGGCGCGGCTATGCGCCTGTGGCAGACATCGCCCTGGCCGCGGGCTGCGCCAGAGACATCGCGGCCGGTACCCAGGGGGCCAGGAGCGGAGGCTGGGCGCGCGCCGAGGGCGGGGCCCAGTGCGGCATGCTCCGCACCACCGGCATCACCGGCAGGCGCTCCGGGCCTTTCACCTGCTTATCGGCCGAGAACGACGCGCCACATTTCTCACAGCGGAGGGCAGCGCCGAGCTGGTCGGGGGTCACGGACCACCAGGTGGTGCACAGGACGCAGCGAACACGAACAGGGTTGGACATGGGGGGCTCCGCTTGCCCCTCCTACATGGCCCACGACCCGAGCATGAACCACCCTCGCCACTGGCCGAACCCTGTCTTGGGCGGCCCGGGTGATCCTGTCCGTGGGTCGACGGGGCACGCCGCGCAAGCTCGGGTGCGGGCGTCGCGCGCGACGAGCGTCCTCGGCCACAGCGCCCGCAGCCCACCGAGTTCAAGGCACGCCCCCTTCGCCAGGGGGGGCGCCAATCTTCCAACGGATTCGGCCGATGCACATCGATGGGCCCGACCTCTGGCGCCAAGCTGGGCCCCGGTTCGACCACGACCTCAGGGACGTCGAGGTCGGCGAAGCCCAGGTGAGCGCAGCGCGTCTGGAGCGCGCCCTCCACGTTGCTCAGGCGAGCCTGCATTCGTCCGAGTTGGTCCCGCACGATGCGCCAATTCGGGAGTCCGTCCGAATCCGAAGGCAGGGGGCGTACCGGCGCCTCCCCAGTCGGCTCCGCCACCGGGCGGGCGGCCGGGTTCTCGGCGCGCTACGCGAGCACCAGCGAGGAACTGACTGCCGCGACGGTGTGACGCCGCTGCTCGCTCCCCGTCCCCCACCCCGCCTGGAGGCACAATGATCGGTCTGCTCCTGCTCCTCTCGCTCCCCGCGGTGTCCGTCGCCGCCCCAGTGCTGGGCACCTCCGGTACGTGCCCCGGCACGACGACGATCGCGATCTCCAGCGCCGCCCCGGACGCCAACCTGTTCATCGTGACGGGTGATTCCCCCGGGGAGTTCGTGGTGCCGTCCGGCGGCTGCGCAGGCACCGTGCTCGGCGTCACCGGCGGGGTGACCCTCCGCGCCACGCCCCGCGCCGACGGCGACGGCGCCTTCATCATCTCGCCCGACCTGCCCGACGGCATCTGTGGCGACGTGATCCAGGTGCTCGACGGCAGCACCTGCGAAGTGAGCAACGTGGGGCTGCTCGCGGAGCCCATCTGGATCGACGGGGTGCGGCTCGGCCTCGTCGACCCCGACACCACGGTGAAGCTCGCCGACATGATCGTCACCGCCAAGTCCAACCTCGGCTTCTTCATGCAGGTGCCCACGGCGGAGGCGTGGGGTGCGATCTACGTGTTCACGGGCGCGGACTACGAGGCCACCTGGGGCCCCATCGCGGTGGGGAACACCGTGTCCGTCACCGGTCGGTATATCGAGTACTTCGACTTCTCCGAGATCAGCCTGGTGGAGGGGGGGCCCGCGTCGCTGCTCGTCACGGGCGACGCGGAGCTACCCCCGCCCATGTCCCTGCCGGCGGATGTCCTCGCCACCGACCCCGAGCCCTGGGAGTCGGTGCTCGTCCAGGTCGTCGATGTGGAGGTGTTCGAGGCGGACCTCGGGTTCGGGGAGTGGTCGATCGTGAGCGCCAGCGACGGATCGGGGCCGGTCCTGGTCGACGACCTGATCTACGCGCACATGCCGATGGCGGGGGACTACCTGCCGTTCGTGCAGGGGCCGCTGTACCACAGCTTCGGCGCGCACAAGATCGTGCCGCGGGACGCAGCCGACCTCGGCCTCTGACCGAGCGGCGCGGTGTGCGGCGGACGGCCCGTCCGGTTCGCTGTCGCCCGACGATGGACGGTCCTGAACAGGATCCGATCCGTCGGCGTCTCTGCGCCGGCATCTCGGGTGTGCTGCCACGTCGTGCCCAGCCGCCGAGAGATGGGGTCTCGCGCATGAGGACGGTGGCCACGGCGGTCTGTTCGCCGTCGCCACCCTCGTGACCGGCTCCGCGGCGCTGTTCGGCAACGTGGGCTGGTCGCTCCTGATCCGGACGGAGGACTTCGTTCCCGCCGGCTCCGACGAGGTCGTGCGCGCACCGAACGTCCGCGGCTGGGGCGTCCGGCAGATCGTGATTTGACCACGCAGATCGAGCCCGTCCGCGCGTTCAGCTGTCCTGCGCTGGCAGGTGCGGTGTACAGAGTCGTTCCCCTCCTCGACATGACCCGCGTCTCCAAGTCTGCGTTCAAGGCCAAGGCCCTCGAGTACTTCCGCGAGGTCCAGCGCACCGGGCGGCCGCTCGTGATCACCGACCGCGGGCGCCCCGTGCTCGAGCTGCGCCCCTACCGTGACCGCGACAGGCCTCGTTCCCCCGCGCCGGATGGCGGCCGCGACCGCCCCTACCGCCTCCGACCGACCGCCAGCGCCAGCACCAGCCCCCACCCGAGCACCGATCCGCCCGAGGCTCCGCCCGCGCTGCACCCACAGCCGGCGTCATCGGCCCCCTTGCCGTCGGGATCCTCGCCGTCGGCGCACTCCTCGTCGAACACGCCGTCGCAGTCGTTGTCCACGTGGTCGCAGCCGTCCCACGCCTCGGGGTGGACCCAGCCGTCCGTGTCGTCGCAGTCGCCATCTTCCGTAGTCCAGCCGTCGCCGTCGAAGTCGGCTCCGCCCTCGTCGATCAGACCGTCACAGTCATCGTCCACCCCGTTGGGCACCTCGACCGCGCCGGGGTGGACGTCCGGGTCGCCGTCGTCGCAGTCCCCGTCGGACTCGCTCACCCCGTCGCCATCGTCGTCTGAGAACGGCGTGTCTTCGTCCACAATTCCGTCGCAGTCGTCGTCCACGCCGTCGATGCCCTCGGGCGCGCCCGGGTACACGCTGGCGTCGCCGTCGTGGCAATCCCCGTCGAGCTCCGAGTACCCGTCGCCGTCGTCATCCCAGGCGTCGGTGCCCTCGTCCACCAGGCCGTCGCAGTCGTTGTCGATGCCGTCGAGCAGCTCGGGCGCCCGCGGATACACGTCGGGGTCGAGCGGGTCGCAGTCGCCGCCCGCCTCGGTGTAGCCGTCGCCGTCGGGGTCGTTGTTGCCCAGGTCGGCCACGCCGTCGCAGTCGTCATCCACGCCATTGCCCGGGATCTCGGGACGGTGCGGCCCCACGTCCGGGTCGGCGTCGTTGCAGTCGCCCGTGAGCTCCGAGTAGCCGTCGCCGTCGTCGTCGCTGCACTCCGTGTCCTCGTCGGTCAGGTCGTCGCAGTCCTCGTCCACCCCGTCGCAGGTCTCCACCGCCGCCGGGTTCACGCCCGGGTCGGCGTCGTCGCAGTCGCCGCCGAGTTCGGTGAAGCCGTCGCCGTCGTCGTCGTACATCACGGTGCCCTCGTCCACGACGCCATCGCAGTCCTCGTCCACGCCGTCGGGCCGCTCTGGCGCACCCGGCGCGATGCCCCGGTCGCCGTCGTGGCAGTCGCCGTCGCAGCTCGACACGCCGTCGGCGTCGCGGTCCAGGTCGTCCACGGTGGGGTCGGCGTCGTCGCAGTCGTCGCAGGCCAAGGCCCCGTCCCGGTCCCAGTCCGCCTCGAACGGGATGAAGGGGCACGGGTCGCAGCCGTCGGCGGCGCCGTCCCGGTCTACGTCGTCGCCGTCGTCGAACCCAGGGCACAGGTCGCAGGCGTCGGCCACGCCATCCCCGTCCGCGTCGTCGGCGGGGCCGTCGCACGGGTCACAGTCGTCGGGGAGGCCGTCGCCGTCGGCATCGAAGCTGTCGTCGTAGCCAGGGCACCGATCACAGGCATCCGGCACGGCGTCCGCGTCCGCGTCGCGCAGGTCGTCGAACCCGGGGCAGCGGTCGCAGAGGTTGGGCACGCCGTCCGCGTCGGCGTCGAGCCGGTCGTCGCCGCCGTCGCACCGGTCGCAGCCGTCGGCGGTGCCGTCGCCGTCCGAATCCACCAGGTCGTCGAACCCGTCGCAGGCGTCGCAGGCGTCGGGCACGCCGTCCCGGTCGGTATCGAGCCCGTCGTCGGCTCCCGGGCACAGGTCGCAGGCGTCGGGCACGCCGTCGCCGTTGCCGTCCTCGCGGTCGTCGCCGCCACGGCAGGCGTCGCAGGCGTCCGGCACGCCGTCCAGATCGGCGTCCAGGAGGTCGTCGAATCCGTCGCACAGATCGCAGCCGTCGGCCACACCATCCGCGTCGGCATCGAGCCCGTCGTCGGACCCGGGGCAGGCATCGCAGGCGTTGGGCACCCCGTCAGCGTCGTCGTCGCGCAGGTCGTCGAACCCGTCGCACCGATCGCAGCCGTTGGGCACCCCGTCGAGGTCGGAGTCCAGCCGATCGTCCGCCCCCTCACACCGGTCGCAGCCGTCGGCGACGCCGTCCGCGTCCCCGTCCACGCTGTCATCGGACCCCGGGCACAGGTCGCACCCGTCCGGCACCCCGTCGCCGTCGTCGTCGAGCCCGTCGTCCACGCCGTCGCAGCTGTCGCACCCGTTCGGGATGCCGTCGCCGTCCGAGTCGATGGTGTCGTCCGCCCACGGGCAGATGTCGCACCCGTCCGGCACCCCGTCCACGTCTTCGTCAGCCCGATCGTCGGCGTCGGGGCAGCGGTCGCACGCGTCGGGCACCCCGTCCACGTCCGCGTCGAGCGCATCGTCGGCGTCCGCGCACAGGTCGCACCCGTCCGGCACGCCATCGCCATCCGCGTCGAGACCGTCGTCGCTGCCCGGGCACCGGTCGCAGGCGTCCGCCACCCCGTCGAGGTCGGCATCGGCAGAATCGTCCGCGTCGGCGCAGAGATCGCAGCCGTCCGGCACCCCATCGAGGTCCGCGTCGAGCGCGTCATCGGCGTCGGGGCAGAGATCGCAGCCGTCCGCCACCCCGTCGCCGTCGCCGTCCACGGCATCATCGGCCCCGACGCAGGCATCGCACCCGTCCGCCACCCCGTCGCCGTCGCCGTCCGCCGCATCATCGAACCCAGCGCACAGGTCGCAGCCGTCGGGGACCGCGTCAACGTCGGCATCTTCCCGGTCATCCGCGTCGGCGCAGACATCGCAGGCGTCGGGGACCGTGTCGCCGTCGGCGTCTTCCCGATCATCGGCGTCGGCGCACCGATCACAGCCGTCCGGCACCGTGTCGAGGTCCGCATCTTCCCGGTCGTCACGACCCGGGCAGACATCGCAGCCGTCGGGCGTGGCGTCGCCGTCGGCATCGGCCCGGTCGTCCGCATCGGCGCACACATCGCAGCCGTCCGGCACCCCGTCGAGGTCCGCGTCCTCACGATCGTCGGCCTCGGCGCACACATCGCACGCGTCGGGCACCGTGTCGCCGTCGGCGTCCACGGCATCGTCTGCGCCGAGGCAGGCGTCGCAGCCATCCGGCACCCCGTCCGCGTCACCATCGTCTCCGTCGTCGTGGCCGGCACACACATCACAGCCGTCGGGCACCCGGTCGCCGTCGGCGTCGAGGGCATCATCCGACCCCGGGCACAGATCGCACCAATCCGGCACCGCATCCGCGTCCGCATCCAGCGCGTCGTCCGCATCCGCACACACATCGCACCCGTCCGGGACCGCGTCGCCGTCGGCGTCCAGGCCATCGTCCGCGTCTGCGCACACGTCGCACGCATCGGGCACCGCGTCGCCGTCGGCGTCGAGCGCGTCGTCGAACCCATCGCAGGCGTCGCACCCGTCCGGCACCCCGTCATCGTCCGCGTCGAACGCGTCGTCGAACCCGTCGCAGGCGTCGCAGCCATCGGCGATGCCGTCACCATCGCCGTCGAACACGTCGTCGCCGTGCGGGCAGATGTCGCAGCCGTCGGGCACGCCATCGTCGTCGGTGTCGTACCGGTCGTCGGCATCGGCGCACAGGTCGCAGCCATCGGGCGTGCCGTCGCCGTCGCTGTCCGCCAGGTCGTCGCCGTCCGGGCAGATGTCGCACCCATCGGGAACGCCATCGCCGTCCCCGTCGAGGACGTCGTCGTCGCCGATGCACGCGTCGCAGCCGTCCGGAATCCCGTCGCCATCGGCATCCAGCAGGTCATCTTCGCCGGGGCAGATGTCGCACCCGTCGGGCACCGAGTCGTCGTCCGTGTCGTACCGGTCGTCGCCGAACAGGCACTCGTCGCACCCGTCGGGCAGGCCGTCCAGGTCGCCGTCGAGGCTGTCGTCGAACCCGCGGCAGATGTCGCAGGCGTCGGGCGTGCCGTCCGCATCACCGTCCAGACGGTCGTCTTCACCGGGGCAGGCGTCGCACCCGTCCGGCACGCCGTCGCCGTCCGCGTCGTCGTCGCCGTCGCTCACCGGGTCTTCGTCCACCAGCCCGTCGCAGTCGTTGTCGATGCCGTCGCACAGCTCGGGCGCGCCGGGGTAGGCGCTCGGCTCGCTGTCGTCGCAGTCGCCGTCCACCTCCACGTGGTCGACCGGCGGCTCGCAGCCATCCCACGGGTACAGGTCATCGCCGAAGCCGTCGCCGTCGGCGTCCAGGTAGTAGGTGTGTTCGCCGGCTTCGGCCGGATCCAGCGGGTCGCAGTCGCCGTCGGAGTGGAGCACGCCGTCGCCGTCCCAGTCGGCCTCGTCGTCCACCACATCGCCGGCCTCGCCCTCGTTGCTCGGGCAGCCAGCGTCGCCGGCGTGCACGTCGATGCCGCACGGGATGCCGGAGAGGTCGTAGAACTGCTTGATGATGCCGCCGCCCCCGCCCCCGCCCTCGTCGTCGATCACGCCGCCGCGACCCCCGTAGGCGACCAGCGACCCGGTGCACACGAGCTCATTGGCCCGCAGGAGGATGCCGCCGCCGGCACCCCCGCCGGCTGCGTCGCTGTTGTACACACCGCCCGCGGCGCCGTAGGCCGAGAGCGTGCCCTCGACCGTGACCAACGGTGCCTCGAGCCAGATCGCACCGCCGCCCGCGGCCCCGTAGCCGCCGTCGTCGCCATCGGCCGAGCCGGCGGCGCCGCCGGCGGACCCCATGTCGATGCTGTGGGGGTCGTCGATGTCGCCGTAGGCCGGGCCGGGTGACCCATCGAGGATGTGGCACCCGCCGTCGCCGGTGCCTCGCCCGCCCACGCCGCCATGGGAGCCGCCGCCGCCCGCGTCCGCGCAGCAGGCGCCGCCGGCCCCGCCCCCCGGGCCCTCGCCGTTCGCGTTGTGCTGGCCGCGAAACCCGGCACCATTCGCCGTGATCGACGAGGTTCCGTCGACCCGGATCTCGTCCGCGATCAGGTGGAGCAGGCCGGTGTCGGCGGTGCCTGCGTAGGCCGGGACCTCGATCCGTCCGCCGTTGATCACCTGGACCACCCCGTACTCGTGGGTGCCACCCAGCACGAGCACGGTGCTGTCGACCGTGAGGTCAGCCCCGTGAGCGACGCCAAGGAACAGGCATAGCAGCGTAATCATGAGGCCTCCGGGCTCGACGGCAGACCCGGACCTTCAGTTGATGGGTCCAGTCTGCTCGTCTGCGAGCCCGCCCGAGTGTAGCGCAGGATGCCGGCGCAGATCGGGCCGGCTCTCGACTCGGGCCCATCGCCACAGGTCTCAGCCGTCCGTTGGCAGGTCGAACCTGCAGGGGAGCCCCGCCTCCGCGACCTGGCAGCACTTTCCGAGCGTGACGACGGTGGTGAACCCGAGCGCGAACCGCTCGATGGTGGACAACCCGCAGCGGTGGACAGGCTCCTCCGACGCCGAGAGCATGTGGGTCAGCGGGTTGGCCTCAGGTTCCAGGCGCGACAGCCAGGTGGCGAGCTCGCCCGCCTCGCTGTTCGGGAGGCTGCAGTATGCATACAGAGCGGTACCGCCGGGCTTCAACACCCGGAGGAACTCACCGACGGCCGCACGAGGTTCGTCCAGGATCGACAACAGCCAGGTGCTGCACACGACATCGAAGCTGTCGTCGGGAAATGGCAGGCTCTGCGCGCTGCCGTGCACGAACTCCACGCGCGGATCGGAGATCTTCCGGCGGGCCTGGTCCAGCATGCCGGCCGACGCGTCGAGCGCGACCACCCGTGCGGCATCCGTGTGCGACAGGATGAACTCGGTGCGGCGTCCAGTGCCGGCGGCGACGTCCAGGACGGACGCGCCGGGCGGAGTCCGAGCGACCAGGAGCGCCTCGAACCGGCGGAGCGCGGCCGCGGCGACGGTGCGGTCCCACACCGCTGCGAAGAGGTCGTAGCCTTCAGCCGCATCGTCGTAGGCACCCGCAGGTTCCCCGCGATGGTGGGTGGTGAGGTGGAGGAACGCCTCGAGCTTGTCGATCAGCGTTGGGTCGTCTGCGTTCATATGAGGCACCCCGGTCACACGTCTGGGAGGGTCTGATAGCGCCCCGCTCCGAGAAAGGAGTGGAGACCTCGAACAAGGAGCGGCTGACCGGGCGTCGTCACGGCTGGACCGGCAACCCCCACGCCTCAGCGGTCCGCCGGTATGCCTCGGCCGGCAGCAACGCGAAGACCGGCTCGGCCTCGGGTCGGAGCCAGCGCACCAGCCCGTCGAGCGCGTCGCGGTCCATCGCCGTGCAGCCCGACGTCACGGCCTCGCCTCCGGCGCGCCAGGTGTGGAGGAAGATGGCGCTGCCCGCGCCCGGCTCGACCGGCTCGGGGTTGTGTTCCACGAGCACCTTCAGCGCGTGGGCCGGGTCGCCCGAGATCATGCGCTGGCCGGCCTCCCACGGGGTGAGCTCACGAGCGTCCGGCACCCGCAGGTGGGTGTTGTAGGCGGCGTGGGTCGGGTCCTCCACGAACAGGTCGTGCGCGGTGACCTCCACGACCGGCCATCCCCCGCTGGGCTGCGGCGCAGGCGGATCGGCGAAGGCGGTGCCCAGCCGGAACACCCCTGCGGGCGACCGACCATCCCCCTCGCGCTTCGCCCGGCCTTCCTGCGGCGGGTGCAGCCCGCGGCCCCAGGCGAGGCCCGCTCGGCCGAGCCGCACCTGCACGGGCGCCCCCACCTGCACGAGCTCGGCGTCGCGCCGCTCCCACCGGGTGAGCGTGGCCGAGGTGGACTCCCAGTCCGGGGCGATGGCGAGCACGAGCTGGTCCGACCCGGGAGGCACCTGCGCCTGCGCGTGCGACGCGAGGACGGTGAGCACCGTCCAGGCGAGGAGCAGCGAACCGGAGGACGTGCGCTTCGGGGAGCGTGGAGTCGGCATCCCGGTTGTCGCCAGGGTGAGAGGGGCCTCGCCCAGCCTATCGTGGCGCCGTCCATCGACCGCCTCACCCCGTAGCTCCGCTGGGACCGGGTGTGGCCCGTCGGGGGACTGCCTTCACAGGTCACTCGTCGTGCAGCGCGTCCTCGTCGAGGTCGTCTGGCGGCGTGACGGCCCCGCGCCTCAGGCGCGTTGGCGCGTTGGCGCGTCGCAATGATGCGAAGGACCGATTACGGCTCTCCGGTCCAACGTGGGAGGACCAGCGATGCCTGCGGCAACAATCCGAGTCGAGGGACCGCCGGTCACCGTGAGTGGCCGATCGGACTTCGAGATCTTCGCACAAGGGAGCAACGGCGAACGGCTGGCCCCCCCCGTGGAGTGCGAGCTGGTCGATCCACCGAAGCAGACCAAGCTGCGAAGCTCGAAGGAGAAGTGGACCCTCACCCATCCCAAGGTGGTGACCTCCACGCCCCACATGGTACGGATCCGCGGCACCTTCGCAGGTGATGCCAACCATGAGCCGTTGACGTCGGACTTCGAAGTGATGGTCGCGGCCCCGCTCGTGTTGCGGGTGGTCGTGTCTGCCGTGACCGGCGTCACCCGAGGCACCCAGCTCCAGGGCAAGATCAGGGGCTACCTGGAGGAGTGCAACACGCGCGTGAACGAGCTCTGGCAACACTGTGGCGTGCGCTTCCGCATCCAGATGGCCCGGCCTCGTGAGATCGAGGGAGATCCGCGCTGGTACTCACAGGACGACACGTTCAACAAGCGCGGCTGTGCCGCGCTTCACAAGCGTCGCAGCGACCGCGCCATCAGCGTGTTCGTGGTTGGGAAGACCAAGAGCCCGACCTTCACATGGTCGCACAACCAGGCCGGATATGGCGGCATCATCGTGGCGTCGGATGCCGCGCTCCTGCAGGGTGGAGGTGGCAAGCTCGATCGGGGCACCCTGCTGGCCCACGAGCTCGGGCACGTGGCCGGCGGCCTGCCACACGTGGGCACGAACACCGGCCTGTCCCCGTCGGAGGAGGACTGGACCCACAGCCTCCTGTCGGCGGGCAGCATGAATCGGCCGATCAAAAGCGCAGAAGCGCCGTTGATGGACTTGAATGGCGGCACGGGCCACGTGTCGGACGTAGAGGCGCGTCGGTTCTATGAGAACGCAAGCCGGCTGGGCGACCTGAACCGCACCTCCGCCAATACGAACCCAAACCGGCTTCATGACAAGGTTCTTCGAGCATTTCAGCATCGTCATGTCGCGATGAACGAGCAAGCTCACCTCCTGGCGCTGCGGGAGCTGATGAACGAGATGAGCGGCCAGGCCACCGGCCCGCTGGCAGAGACCTGTGCCGAAGCGCAGAGGCTGGTGTCACGGTTGCTCGCCGGCCGCGTCCGCGCCGCCGAGACGCTCCAGGGCTGCGAGATCTGAGCAGGGCCTCCGGCGGAGTCCGCAATCATGGCGGATACCGCCCCCATGGCCGGCACCGCGCGCGGCCTCGCCGACCACTCTGTGGCCGCGATCGCGAGTCTCACTCCGCAACAGCTCCGTGCCGTCACTCGTCGTGCAGCATCCGCTCCGCGGGGTCGTCGAGGTCGTCGAACTGGCCCGAGCGCACGGCCAGCAGAAACAGGACCGCGAAGGTGGCACCCAGGCCGATCGCCAGCGGCAGGAGGAACACGATGGCGTTCATGTGTGGCGCTCCAGGCGGGCGGCCTCGGCGACCACCAGCAGGCTCGAGATCGGCATCAGCACCGCAGCCACCAGCGGATTGACCAGGCCGGCCATCGCAGCGCCCACCGCGACCAGGTTGTAGGCGATGGAGCGCCCCAAGCTCCGCCGCACGGCCTGCTGGGTGGCGGCGGCGATGCGCAGCCCTGCAGCCACCGGGCCCAGGCCATCCCGCGCGACGACGCCATCGGCGACCAGGATCGAGGCGCTCGCGCCAGAGCCCATGGCGAGCCCCACATAGGCCGCCGACAGCGCGGGGCCGTCGTTCAGGCCGTCACCGACGAACAGGGTCGGGCCGGAGCGGGCGCGCAGCCAGGCGGCCTTCTCCAGCGGATCGAGACCCGCGATGGCCGGCACCCCGACCTGGGCCGCCACCCGCTGCGCGATGGCCTCGCTGTCGCCGGTCAACACGGTGACCGGAAGCCCGGTGGCCTTCAGTGAGGCGATGGCGGCGCCCGCGTCGTCGCGGGGCACGTCGCGGAGCCGGACGGTGTGCACCACTGTCCCCGCCTCCACCAACACGACCCCGGGAGCCCCGGCGCGAACGGTCCACATCTGCCCGTCCACGGTCCCGCGGATCCCCACGCCCACGGTCTCCACCACATCGCGGCCGGTGGGCAGCGGGATGCCGCGGGCGATGGCCTCGGACACGATGGCGCGGGCGACCGGGTGGTCGCTGCTGCGCTCGAGCCCCGACGCGATGCGGAGCGCCTCGTCGGTGGCGGCGGCCACCGCGAGGGTGCCGCGGGTGATGGTGCCGGTCTTGTCCAGCGCCACCTCGCGCACCTCGCCGAGGCGGAGCAGGCCGTCGATGGACCGGAGGAGCAGCCCGTGCCGAGCGGCGGCGGCGAGCCCGGCGGCGCCGATCAGCGGTCGGGACAGGGCGAGGGCGCACGGGCACGCGACCACGAGCACGGCGACCACGTGCTGGAGCACCCGGTCCACGCCGTGCGGCCACCACAGCACGGTGGTGAGCCCGGCCGCGAGCAGGGTGCCCCCGGTGAACCACGACGCGAGCGCGTCGGTGCGCTGGTCCTGCTCGAGGCTGCCCTCCAGTGCGGCAGCCATCCGCCCGAGCAGCGAGCGCTCCCCCACCGCGGTGACCAGCACCCGCAGGGGCGGGCCCTCGCACAGACCGCCCGCCACGACGGCATCCCCCGGCGCCACGGACCTGGGCTCCGATTCCCCGGTGAGCAGCGCCATCCGCACGCTCGACCGACCCTCGAGCACGACCCCATCCGCCGGGATCTCGGCCCCGGACGGCACCTCCACCCGGTCACCCTCCACCAGGGCGCTCGGCGGGACCTCCTCCACCGCGTCGCCCACGATCCGGCGGGCCCGTGACGGGAGCTGGGCGGCCAGCGCCCCCACCGCGTCCTGCACCCGGCGCCGGCTGCGGGCTTCGAGCAGGCGGCCGGCGAGGAGCAGGGTGACCAACATCGCCAGAGAGTCGAGGTAGCCGTCCTGGTGGTGCACCGTCGCCCACAGGCCATGCCCGTACAGCAGCGCCACCGCGAGGGCGATGGGCACGTCCATGTGCAGCGTGCGCGCCGCCACCCCCCGCACCGCCCCGGTGAGGAACGGCTGGGCGCTCCACAGCGCGACCGGGCTCGCGAGCAGCAGCGTGCCCCAGCGGAACAGGTCGGCCCACCCCTCGTCCATTCCCTGGGCCCAGCCCACGTACACCGCGGCGGTGAGCGTCATCAGGTTCAACGTGCAGAACGCGGCGACCCCGAGCCGCATCAGCAGGTCCCGGTCGATGGTGACCTGGGCATGCAGGGGCCGCGGACGGTAGCCGATAGCGGCAATTCGATGGACGATTCGCCCCAGATCGGTCTGCGCCGGATCCCAGCGAACCACCGCTCGACCGGTTGCGTAACTCACCTGGGCGTGGCTCACCCCAGGCTGGCTCTGCAGCAGCCGCTCGGTCACCGAGACGCAAGAAGCACATCGGAGGCCGTCGATGGCGAGGCGGGCGGTGCACCCGTCGGGCCCGGTCTCGAGCACCACGTCGGCCCACGCGCCGTCCAGCGGCATCGGGCGTGGGGCGAATCCCTGCCGCTGCTCATACCAGTCGTCGAGCCCGGCACCCGCGAGGATCTGAGCCGCGGCCTCGCACCCGCCGCAGCAGTAGGGACCGCTGTCCACCAGGGTGCCGCAGTGCCGGCACGCGACGGGGGCGGGGCTAGCGCTGTTCGACGTCATACGACGGCTCGAGCTGCGGCGGGTCGCTGAGCGCGAGCCAGGCCATGGCGACGTTCACCGCGA
>JBLFXJ010000143.1:0-18046 GCA_047609825.1 Myxococcota bacterium | reverse complement strand
TGCGGCGTATCGCCATCGTGAAGGTGGGCGGCGTGACCGGGCTCCTGCCGCCGCCGATTGGGCTCCTCTACACCCCCGACGCCACGCCGATCGCCCGGCTGCCCGGCGGGGGCCAGGTGCTGCTCCTGCGGAACGGGCCGATGATGCTGTACGCGGCGGTGGCCATCCGAGATGGCAATGAGATCCTCGCTATCGCGTTCACGCCGGGTGCCGCCATCGGGGCGCTGGAGCACATCGAGTGAAAGAAATCCCGGCCTGCCACGTGTGACAGGCGGAACCGGGGCCCGCGGGTGACGGTCGGAGGACACATGCGCTGGCTGTCCACCCTCGATCGCGGAATCACGGCGACCCGACCCGGCTGGGCGTGGGCCGGCCAGCTGGCGTTGGTGGTGCTAGGCACCCATCGTGGCGCCGACCACCTCGACGACCTGCTCGCGGGCTGGCTCACGCCGCTGGCCTTGCCGTGGCCCTCCCCGGAATCACCGCTGGTGGTCGCCGCGGGGGGCGCGCTCGTGTTCGAGGTGCTGGCCATCGCGCTGGCCACCGGGTGGCTGCTCGTGTCTGCGGGGCAGCCTCCGGCCGACGGCGCGACCCTGCGCCGCACAGCGTCTGTTCGAGCGGTCACCGCGCCGCTGTTCTGGCTCGCCACGACGCTCGCCGGCACCTGGTCCGTGGCCTTGGCGGCGGAGGACCTGCTGGGTGTCGCCGCACCCTGGCTCCCGTGGGTGGTCGCTGCGCTGGTGTTCTGGCGGGTGGGGGCGCCCGGCTGTGCACGCATCGCACGCCAGCTGCCCCCGGCCCGTCGGTTCGCCGGACTGAGCACGGCGCCCGTGTTGCTGTCGATCGGCGCCCTCGCAATCCGCCATGGGCTGCCCGTGTGGGGCTGGCTGTGAGCCGCGGCGGACTGGTCGATGCCGTGCTGGTGGTGGGCGTCGTCGTGCTCGCCGCGACCCAGACCCCGGTGGGCGCCGTCGCGACTTGGGGCGTGGACCGGATGCGAGGGCACCACCGCGACATGCCCGATGTGCTCGCCCACTTCCACACCGCCCGACCCGCTCCGACGCTGCCGGCCGATCTGGCGCCCCTCCTCGTGGACCGCCCCACCGTGCTGCCCGGCTCGCTGGCCGCCGCGGTGGAGCACGTTGTGCTGGACTCGGGCCCGCCCCGGCGGTTTGCCGACGCCACCGCTGCGCTGGCCGCCCTCGAGGCGGACTGGACCCGCCATCCCGACGCCCCGCTCGCCCGCTGGGCCCTCGGAGATGAGGCGGTGGACCGCGCGGCTCGCCGAGCCCTGGCGGCCGGCGGTGGCGATCCGGGCCAGTGGGAGACCCTCCGCAAGTGGATGCCCGCGCACCACGCCGCCGAGGGGGACCGGCTGGTGAGCGGTCCACATGCCCTCGCCACGGTGCTCCAGCTCACCTGGCCCATCGCGGGGCCGCATCGCGTGTCCAGCAACTATGGATGGCGAGACCATCCGGTGCTGTCGAAGCGCAAGTTCCACGACGGCATCGACCTTGCGGTGCCGGTGGGCACGCCGGTCGGGGCGGCCCAGCAGGGAGTGGTAGCGGTCGTGGGCGAGAACGGGGTGAGCGGCCGGTTCGTCGTGGTCGACCATGACCACGGCGTGCGCTCCTCCTACTGCCACCTCGACCGCGTGGATGTCGCCCGAGGCGATGTGGTGTCGGCGGGCCAGATCGTGGCCTTGTCAGGCAACACAGGACGGTCGACGGGTCCACACCTCCACTTCGGGTTGCGCCTTGGCGGCGAGACCCTCGATCCCGCCCCGCTGCGGCACGGATCGGGTGACACCGTCGGGGCCGCGCGGTAGGCCCCGGCCCCGACCGGGCGCGAGCCCTGGCGGCGTGGAGGTCGAATGGCACGGTGGGTACTCGTCTTCGTTGCGTTGTGGTGCGCGCTTCCCGCGTGGTCCGCTCCTTCACGGCCGGATTGTTCCAACCCGAAGGCTGCCGCCAACTCCCTGTTCGACCACTTGTCGCGAGATCACTACGACCCGATCAAGGCGGCGACCTGCCTGGACAGTCCTCCCGGGGCCGATGGCGCCCGGCTCGCGGTGCAGCTGCTCCAGGTCCTGGATGCCCGCGGCCACTACGTGCCCGTCGCCGCGATGAGCAGTGACCCGAACTACCTCGAAGACGACGTCCACCGTCACATCCCGATGCCCGAAGACTTCCCGGTGCTCGTGCTGGTCCGCGATCCGCAGGGCAACTGGATGTTCTCCCGCGACACGCTGGATGCGGTGCCGGACCTGTACGCCGACACCTTCTCGCCGCTGTCGCTGTGGGTTCAGCAGTACCTGCCCACCGTGTTCTACACGCGCATCCTCGGCCTGCACCTGTGGCAATACCTGTACGGCACCCTCCTTGTGCTGGTGTCGGTCGTCTCAGGTTTGCTCGCCAGCCGGCTGCTGCGCGGCCAGGTGCGCCGGATGGTGGACCGGTCGGGTCTCGAGCTCGATCTGCGCACCTACGACCAGACCCGTGGGCCGGTCGTGCTCGTGGTGATGCTCGCCGTGCTCCTGTGGGGATTCCCCGACCTGCAGCTCACCATCGGAAGCAGTCGCTGGCTGTCGAAGCTCCTCAGCATCGCCATGTGGCTGACCGCGCTCGTCGCGCTGAGCCGCTTCGTCAACGTGGGCGCCATGCTGGCCACGTCCTGGGCCGGGTCTACCGAGAATCGACTTGACGACCAGCTCATGCCGTTGCTCCGGCAGGCCGCCCAGGCGGTGCTGTGGGTCGCCGGTGGACTGTACCTGGCCGACGAGATCGGGCTCGACGTGTGGAAGCTGGCAGCCGGCGTCGGGATCGGCGGCCTGGCGTTCGCGCTCGCAGCACAGGACACCGTGGCCAATGTGTTCGGGTCGGTGAACATCTTCGTCGACCGTCCGTTCCAGATCGGCGACTGGGTGAAGCTCGGCGAGGTCGAGGGCGTGGTGGAGGAGGTGGGCTTCCGGTCCACCCGGGTGCGCACGTTCTACAACTCGCTGGTCACGATCCCGAACAGCCAGATCACCAATGCGAACGTCGACAACCTCGGACTACGGCCGCGCCGTCGGATCAAGTTCACCCTCGGCCTGACCTACGACACGCCACCCGACAAGGTGCACGCCTATGTCGAGGGCGTGCGCGCCATCCTGACCGCCCATCCGATGGTCGAGGCGACCTACGAGGTGCATCTGTACAACCTCGGCGCGTCGGCCATCGAGATCCTAGTCTACTACCATGTGATCGTGCCGGGCTGGCATGACGAGCTGGTCACCCGGAGCCAGAACATCCTGGAGTTCATCCGCCTCGCCGAGGCCATGGGCGTGTCGTTCGCGTTCCCGAGCCAGTCGCTCTACCTGCAGTCAACGCCCGAACAACCTCTCCCCCCGCACGTCACTCCGTCGATCGCGGAGCTCGAGAACCTGGTCAGCAGCTTCGGGCCCGCAGGCGCCCGCGGACGCCCAGCCGGCCCCGGATTCACTCGGGACTGGTCGGTCCAGGCACGTGGCGAGGCCAGCGATCGCGGCAGCGCCTCAGACGAGGCCTGACACTGGCGGAAGATGACAGGGCGCCGTGGGTTCCGTTACACGACGCGGAGCCGCCACACGGCCTCCGCCCCTTCCGCGGGACCAACCTATGCTGACGCTCCTCCTCGTCGGCCTCGCGTTCGCAGGTCCGGCCCCGGCCGAATCTCCGCCAGAGGCCACGACGCCGAACCATGGTGAATACGTCCGGATCTCACAGGAGATCGAGAAACTGGCGATGAAGAACGCCTGGACCGGTGTCAATCGCCTGTGGCCCGATCTGTTGGCGACCGGCGTTCCCTTGGGTCTCGACGAGCTCCTCGCGGGCGCGCACGCCGCCCGGGCGCTCGGAGACGTGGACTCCAGCCACATCCGCCTCGACAGCGCTCGCACGCTCGTGACCGACGACTCCACGGAGCGCCAGATCATCGAGTGGCTCTCCGAGATCGACACGCACTACGGACGGGTGTCGCTCAAGTGCGACAAGCAGAAGCAGGAAGCCTCCCTCGAGGTGGTGGCGATGCCGTTCAAGCCCGACATGCAGCTCGCGATCCGCTACGCCACAGAGCAGGTCGCCACGGTGTGCGACTTCGAAGGCATGTTGCCGGCGGGCGCCTACGTGTTCGTCGTCGACGACACCCGGGCGGAGATCCGGGTGGAGCCACAGGTGAGCTCGGTCCAGATCGATCTCCGACGGCACGATCCGAAGCGGAAGAAGCGCTGACCGTCGCGCTCACCGCTCCGACAGCGCCCACCGGAGCGCACCCGCCGCCGCAATGGCACCACGGTGGTACACCAACACCAGCGCACCCACGAGGAGGCCCGCCAGCGGCCCCGTGAGAGTGGCCTCGCCCCGGAACGCTCCCAGGAGGGCGATCCACAGCGCGCCGACGATGGGCGTGAGCGGCGGCGCCCAGCTCACCCGCACGTGGACGCCGTGACGAGACCGGGCCAGACGCGCCACCCCGTGCAGGCCCGTGGCCAAGGGGCCGGTGGCCGTCGCCCACCAGAGCACCCGACCGTCCGGCAGGCGCGCCCATGCGACGCCAGCCCCCTCACCCTCCTCGGCGGTCGGAGGGTCGGGAATCGGCAGAGGCTCGGCACCCAGCGGCACTGCCAGCAGGAACCAGAGCGGAATGCGGAGCGCGACCGCGATCCGCTCCGTGGCAGCGCCGCCGAGCAGGACCGCCAGTGTCACCAGCACGGGCCCCACGGTGCCCTCTGTCGACAGCCACTGGACCATGCCCACACCTAGCATGGACGCCAAGCCGAGCGCACCAGCGGGCATGCCGGACTGCCACCCGCGCTCGCACGGCGATACTTGCCGCGTGGACTGGAGCAGACCGTGGCCACCCCGCTGCACGACCTGGACGCACTCACCTCCATCGCAACCGGGGGCCCCGGCCCGGCACGGGACTGGGCGTGCACGCTCGTGGCCCTCCGCACGCCTGATGTGCTGCCAACCCTCCCGGTGGACCTGTTCTTCGCCGAGGCGCTGGCCGTCCGTGGTGGGCCGGCATTCGAGGCACGATTGCTCGAGGCGCTGCGCACTGAGGGGGAGGAGCGTCACTGCCAGCTCGCGCTGCTCGCCGCCGAGAACGGCTCGGTGCGCGACCTCGAGGCCCTCGAGGCGGCTCTGCCTCCCGACGCGCACTCGCCCTGGGCTGCCTGGGTGCGCACCCGGATCGACCGAGCGACCCCGCGCACGCTCGCCGCCATCGCCAACCACCCCGACTTCGGCGCGTATGAGCACCTGCTGCCCGCCATCGCCTTGCAGCTCGCACCTGCTGCCGATCTCGACGCGACCGCATTGGCCATCGCCACCGAGCTGGCCCCGAGGGTGGATGCCGAGCCTGAGCTGTTGGCGTGGGTGCTCAGCGAGCTGTTCGTGTTCCACGTAGCGGACGATCCCAGAGACGACCTGCTCGCCTGTGCCGCAGCAGGCGCAGCGAAGGCCGGCGGCGCCCCCCCGCAGGTGCCGGTGTCGCGGGGAGGTCGGCGGCGCAGAGCGCAGAAATGGATCACCGCCTGCCTGCGCCCGGTTCCTGGCCCGGCCGCCGCCTTGTTGCGGGCGCTGAACGCCGCCGGGTGCCGACCGGCTGCGGAGTGCGTGGGCACCGCTGCATGGCTCCGCACCTTCCGGAGAGCGGCCCCCCTCGATGACGTGCTGCACGGCCGCGGCCTGCACGCCCCCACGATCGCCGCCGCGCGGGCGGGCGTGACGGATCTGGATCGGCCGGCGGTGATCGAGGCGGCACGCGGCATCGACGTGCCAGGGAGCGTGGCACTCTTGCTCGGGCTGCTGGACGGCCCTGATCCGGAGGCTGCGGCGTCCGCGCTGGTGCGCTGGCACCTCGCCATGGCGCACTCGCCGACCGCGGCCCCGATCCTCCGGGCCGCCGCTCCCCATGTCGCACACCTGGTTCCCACCATGCTCGCCGACCGGGCGGATCGGGACCTCGGCCTCGCGATCGCCCCGTTCGCCCCGACCGAAGAGACCCTCGGCGCCCTGCTGCACCTCCCTGTCCCGGCCTCTGCCGAGGGCCGCGCGGGGTTCGCCATGGCGCTGGCCGCGATGGGCGATCGCGCCGTGTTGCCTGCGCTCCGCGAGCTGCGACAGCTCGAGCGGGATCCCACCCTCCTCAAGGGCGCGATCGCGCTGGCCGAGTCGATCCTGCAGACACCGGTGTGACCGGCCCGCTCCGCCGGAGTATGGCTCGGGTCCATCTCTGGAGGCGCCATGCCCGCAGGCACCGCCCGCCGCCGTCCGATCCGTGAGCTCCTCCGAACCGCCGCCGCCGACCAACCCGTGGTCGCCACGGGCTGGGTGAAGACGTCCCGGTTCAGCAAGAATGTCAGCTTCGTCCACCTGTACGACGGCTCCGGCCCCCAGACCGTCCAGGTGGTCCTGAAGGACGAGGCCGCCACGTCGCTGAAGAGCGAGCTGGGGGTCGGTGCCGCGATTCGGGTCGCCGGGCGCTGGGTGGCGTCCACCGGCGGCAAGCAGGACTGGGAGATCCTCGCGGAAGACGTCACCATCGTGGGCCGCACCGACCCCACGACCTACCCGCTCCAGAAGAAGCGCACGTCGATGGAGAACCTGCGTTCCATCGCACACCTCCGCCCCCGCACCAACACCCATCAGGCCGTGGTGCGCGTGCGAAACGCGCTGGCATGGCAGATCCATCGGTTCTTCCAGGAGCGCGGGTTCTTGTGGATCCACACGCCGATCCTCGCTTCGTCCGATGCAGAGGGAGCCGGCGAGATGTTCCAGGTCTCCGCCGGACCCGATCCCGCGGCGTTCTTCGGGCAGCCGGTGAACCTCACGGTGTCGGGCCAGCTCCATGTGGAGTGCTTCGCCCAGAGCCACACAGACGTGTACACGTTTGGCCCCACGTTCCGGGCAGAGAACTCGAACACCGGCCGTCACGCGTCCGAGTTCTGGATGATCGAGCCAGAGATCGCCTTCGCGAGCCTGGATGACGTGATCGCGCTCGCCGAGTCGTTCGTGCGCGAGGTGGGTAAGGCGACCCTCGCCCAGTGCTCCGATGACTTCGAGTTCCTCGACAAGTACGTGCTCAAGGGCGGGCTGGCCGAGGTGCGCGCCTGCCTCGACGCGCCATTCCACCGGGTCACCTACACCGAGGCCCAGGAGATCCTGGCCGCGAGCGGCCGCACCTTCGACTACCCCATCGGCTGGGGCACCTCGATGCAGTCCGAGCACGAGCGGTTCCTCGCCGAAGAGCACTTCGGCGGGCCGGTGTTCGTCACCGACTACCCCACCGAACAGAAGGCGTTCTACATGCGCCTGTCCGACGACGGCCGTACCGTCGCCGCCACGGACCTCCTGATGCCCCGTCTCGGCGAGATCATCGGCGGCTCCCAGCGCGAGGAACGGCTCGATGTGCTGGAATCGGAGATCGCTCGGCGGGGAATGGATGCCACCCACCTCGGCTGGTACATCGACCTGCGCCGGTGGGGCACCACGCCACACGGCGGCTTCGGCCTGGGCTTCGAGCGCATGCTCATGTGGATGACCGGCATCCAGAACATCCGGGACGTGATCCCGTTCCCCCGCACGCCGGGCAACGCCAGCTTCTGAGGAGCACATCGTGGCGCGTCAGTACATCTTCCAGATGCGGGATCTCCGCAAGGTCCTGGGGGACGGCACCGAGATCCTCAAGGGCATCCACCTATCGTTCTACCCGGGCGCCAAGATCGGCGTGATCGGCGCAAACGGTTCGGGCAAATCCACACTTTTGCGGATCATGGCGGGCGTCGACACCGACTACCTCGGCCACACCTGGCGCGACCCCGACGCGGATGTCGGGTACCTCGAGCAGGAGCCCAAGCTCGACCCAGCGCTCACTGTCCGGCAGAATATCGAGCTCGGCGTGCACCACCTTCGCGACCTCATGAACAGGTACGAAGCACTCAATGAGCGCTTCGCCGACGAGATGTCCGACGCCGATATGGATGCCTTGCTCGAGGAGCAGGGCAAGCTCACCGATGCCATCGACGCCGCCAACGCCTGGGAGGTCGACCGCACGGTCGAGATCGCCATGGACGCGCTCCGGGTTCCAGACCCCGACGCCGACGTGACGGTGCTCTCCGGTGGCGAGCGGCGCCGGGTCGCGCTGTGCCGGCTGCTGCTGCAGAAGCCACGCATGCTCCTGCTCGATGAGCCCACCAACCACCTCGACGCCGAATCGGTCGCGTGGCTCGAGCGCACGCTCGCCGAGTACGAAGGCACGGTGATCCTGATCACCCACGACCGGTACTTCCTCGACAACGTCACCAAGTGGATCCTCGAGATGGACGGGGGGCGGGGAATCCCGTGGGAGGGCAACTACAGCGCCTGGCTCGAGCAGAAGCAGGAAGAGCTCCGCAAGAAGCAGAAGAGCAGCGGGCGCCAGCGCACGCTGGCGAAGGAGCTCGAGTGGGTGCGGCTCGGTCAGGGCCAGCGCCGCGCGCTCACCAAGGCTCGGCTCACCCAATACGACCGCTTGCTCCAGCAGATGCAGTCCAGCGACGACAGCACCTCAGGCCTCGACATCGTGCTCCCACCCGCCCCCCGCCTGGGCGATGTGGTGGTGCGCGCGCGTGGCCTGCAGAAGGGCTACGGCGAGCGCATGCTGTTCGACGACCTCACGTTGGACCTGCCCCCCGGCGGCATCATCGGCGTGGTCGGGGCGAACGGCGCGGGCAAGACCACGCTGTTCCGGCTGATCACGGGGCAGGAGAAGCAGGACGCCGGCGAGCTCACGGTCGGCGAGACCGTGCAGCTCGCCTACGTCGACCAACACCGCGATGCGCTGAACGCGGAAGAGAGCGCGTGGCAGAACATCACGGGCGGCGTGCAGGTGATGAAGGTCGGCAACCGCGAGATGAACAGCCGCGCCTACGTGTCCGCGTTCGGGTTCCGGGGCACCAAGCAGAACCAGCCCGTCGGCACCCTGTCGGGCGGTGAGCGCAACCGCGTGCACCTCGCCAAGCTGCTGCAGTCCGGCGGCAACCTGTTGCTGCTCGACGAGCCCTCCAATGATCTCGATGTATCCACCCTGCGTGCGCTGGAAGAGGCGCTGCTCTCGTTCGCGGGCTGCGCGGTCGTGATCAGCCATGACCGCTGGTTCCTCGACCGGATCGCCACCCATATCCTCGCCTTCGAGGGCAACTCAGAGGTGGTGTGGTTCGAGGGCAACTACGCAGACTATGAACGCGACCGGCGCAAGCGCCTCGGGCAGGACGCCGACCAGCCCCAGCGCATCCGCTACAAGCCCATCCACCGGTAGTCTGGGGCCACCCGGAGGTCGGTGCGACCGATCGGGTGTCTCCCTGCTATCCTGCACCCATGCACGGCAGGAGACCCATGCGGCCACGCAGGCTTGCGCGCGGGAACCGCGCCTTTCCCCTCACTATTCTGCTCCTCGCTCCCGTCGCCAACGCCGGCGTGATCGAGTCGGTCGCGCCAGGCGGATCGATCCAGGGCGCCATCGACCGCGTCGAGAACGGCGGCTTCGTTCACGTCGAGGCCGGCGAGTATGACGCCTGCATCTCCGTGCCGCTCGGCCGGCAAGTGACCGTCGTCGCCCTTGGCGGTCCGGATGTCACTACGATCACGTGCGGCTTCGGCGACCGCGCCGTCTCGGTAGACGGCACCCTCGATCTCCGCGGGTTCACGATCACGCACCGCGGCTTCGGCGGCGGTGGCATCCGCGTCGAGGGCACCTTCACCGGTCAGGACCTCGCCCTGCTCGACATGCTCGAGTCCACCGCGCCAGGCGCTGGCGTCAGCGTGTTCGATGGCGTGGCCACGCTGATCGACGTGACCTTCGACCAGGTGGCGACCTCCAGCAACGGTGGCGCGATCTCGGTGGACGAGAACGGCATCCTCACCGTGCTCGGCGCCCGGATCTCGGGTGCGGCGGCCGCCGGCAATGGTGGCGCAATCTACGTGCGTGACGGCTTCCTCGACGCCGTGGACGTGGTGATCGACGGGTCTGCACGACCGATCACTGCCCGGAATGGCGGCGGCGTCTACGTCGCGACCACCGGCGACGTGTCCCTGACCCAGGCCACGATCCTGAACGCCCACGCCAGCCTCGACGGCGGCGGCATGTACATCGAAGAGCGCGCGCGCACCGTGCTGGGCTCGGGCTTGAGCATCGACGGCAACTCCGCCACCCGCGACGGCGGCGGCGTGTTCGTCCGCGGGCCACTCGCGATGCTCGGCGGCAGCGTAGACGGCAACGACGCCGCCGAGGGCGGCGGCGGGTTGTACATCGACGGTGGCAGCGTGGATCTGCGCGGCACCAGCGTCAGCGACAACACGGCCGGCGGCAAGCCCGAGCTGGACGGCTGGCCCTCCGGTGCCGGCCTGTTCGTCGACGGCGGCGATCTGATCACCGGCGACTGCACCATCGCGTCGAACATTGCCGGCTCCGTCGAGGCGCTCGGCGGAGGTCTGTACATCACCGACCGCAGCACCTGGGCGTCCACCGGCGACATGATCTCGGGCAACACCGCCCGCGATGGCGGCGGCGTGTGGGTTCGCGGCGCCACGTCCGTGGAGCTGCGACAGTCCCAGCTGAGCACCAACGATGCGATCGGCGGCGTGGGCGGCGGCCTGTACCTCGATGACGACGCCACCGTGAGCAACACGGTGTTCGACGCCAACAACGCCGACGTCGACGGCGGCGGCATCTACGTCGACGACGACGCCGACCTCACGCTCACCACCTCCGACGTGCGGGACAACCTCGCGAACAACGGCAGCGGCGGCGGCCTGTTCGTGGGCGACGGCGCCACCCTGGATGCGCGTGGCGTGCGGATCGAAGGCAATCAGGCCACCCGGGGCGCTGGCGGCGGCGTGCACTACGCCGGGACCGACGCGTTCGGCGGCCTGACCCTCGAGACCACCCTGATCGCAGACAACATCGCACCCACTGGCGCCGGCCTGTCGCTCCTCGAGGGCACGCTGACCATCGATTCGTCCTGGATCGTGCGCAACACCTCCACCGGCGACGGTGGCGGGTTGCGGGTGTTCGGTGGGCACGACACGCTCGTCACCCGCACGGTGTTGTGCGGGAACGAGGCGGGCCGCGGTGGCGGGGTGTTCCTCCAGGGCTCGTTCGGCGACCGGCGGTTCGTGAACGTGGCGCTGCAGGGCAACGACGCACTGACCGCGGGCGGTGCGGTGTTCGACGGCGGATTCGCCGACGGCGCAGACACGCCCATCACCTCGTTCGCCTACACCACAGCGGTGGGCAATTCCGGACCGCCCACCCTGGCTGGCTTCGTGGCTGACACCGACGTCGCCAACGACAGCGTGATCGACCTCACCGACTCCGTGCTCGATACGAACGGCACCCACCACCTCGCCGGACTGGGGGTCGACCCCGCGCAGTTCCAAGGCCGGGGGCTCGTCTTCTTCGGCACCGTGGGCGCTACATTCAACGCCACTGACCCACTGGTCGGCGAGGACAGCAACGTCGTCTCCGACCCCGACATCCGTGGGTACGACGGCGGGGTGCCGGATTGCCTCGACGACGATCTCCGGAGCATGGCCAGCCTGTCAGACGGCGGCGGCGCGCTCCGCGGCTTCGGGGGCTTCGGCGTCGGCGCTGGGGTTCCCTCCGGGGCGCCAGGCGCCTATGACTCCATCTTCCGCGAAGAGTCGCCGTTCAGCGACGGCGTGCAGCTTGCGCAGGGCGACTGTGCCCCCGACCTCGCCAACGTGTCGCCCCTCATCGACGAGGTGCGCGCCAACGGCCTGGATGACGACTGCGCGCTCGGCGACGACCTCGACGGCGATGGCGATGGCTACTTGGCCGAGGCGATCGGCGGTGCAGACTGCATCGACTTCAACCCGGCCGCCAACCCCGACGCCGAAGAGACCTGGGGCGACGGCGTCGACCAGAACTGCGACGACCGCGAAGACGATGACGAGGATGGCGATGGCTTCGACGACGGCGTGGACTGCGACGACGGGGACAGCACCATCGGTCCACACGCCATCGACATCCCCTATGACGGCATCGATCACGACTGCGACGGCGCCAACGACTTCGACGCGGACGGCGACCTGGCCAGCGCTGTGGACTTCGGCGGCGACGACTGCGATGACCTGGATCCCGAGATCGGCCCCACCGAGGTGGAGATCTGGTACGACGGCGTGGACCAGAACTGCGACGGCGCCGACGACTTCGACCAAGACGGCGACTTGTACCAGGACATCGAGCACGGCGGCAACGACTGCGACGATGACCGCCCCGAGATCAACCCTGGGAGCGCGGAGATCGCATACGACGGGATCGACCAGGACTGCAGCGGCGGAGACCTGGTGGACCTCGACGGCGACGGGTTCGCCGCTGAGGTGGCGGGCGGCAATGACTGCGACGACACCCGCGCTGACGTGTACCCAGGAGCTCCCGAGCTGCTCGACGGCGACGACAACGACTGCGACGGCGTGGGCGACCCGGACACCGACGGAGACGGCATCCTCGACCACTGGGAGAACCTGTTCGGCACCGACCCCACCGAGGGCGACACCGACAACGACTTCATCGGGGACCGCGCCGAGTGGGGTGATGACGACGAAGCCCCCATCGACACCGACGGCGATGGCATCTACGATGTGCTCGACGAGGATTCGGACAACGACACCATCACCGATCAGCTCGAGGCCAACGTCGGCGACACCGATGGAAATGGCATTCCGAACTACCGTGATGATGACGACGACGGAGACCGTCTGTCCACCCAGGCCGAGTACAACGGCGGCGTTGACTCAGACGGGGACGGCGCGCCCGACTACCTCGACCGGGACAGCGACAACGACGGCGTGATCGACGGCGTAGACCCCGCCCCCACCGACCGTGGTGGCGATGGCTTCGACCCGAACGAGAGCCCGAGCACGCCTGACAAGTACGGCTTCGGGTGCAGCACAACGGGCTCGGGCTCGGGTCTCACGGGACTCGCCCTGGCGCTCGGCCTGCTCCTGGCCCGGCGCCGGTAGCCACGTCGCGGCTGCTGGGTGCAGCCGCCCGGATCAGAACGCGCTGATTACGCTGAACACGCTGAACATGGCGGTGGCGGCGAGCACGCACAGTGCCACGCCGCTGGCCATCCAGACCCACAGGGGTACGCCGCCGGACGCTGGCTCGGCCGGCACGGCCGGCGGCAGGTGCGATGGCCGCACCGTGGTGTCCCAATCCTCGGGTTCCGCCGGCCAGAGCGGCGTGGTGCCGGTGGGCTCCGTGCGCTCGAACTCGGGGTCATCGGGGTCGTAGGCCGTCGGCGGTGACAGCTGGGGTACCGCATCCGGCCGGCCCTTCTGCCGCCGCCACGCCGCGCGGTCCTCGTCGACCTCGGTGGCGAGCTCGGCATCCAGATCTTCGACCTCGAGGCGCACCCCGAGCGCATCGAGCAGCGTGCGCACCTCGAGCGCCAGCTCACGACAGGTCTGCGGCCGGTCGGCGGGGTCCAACGCCAAGCAGCGCACCGCCAGATCACGCACCTCCTGCCGCTGGTCGACCATACCGGTGAGCGACAGCGGCTTCTCGAGCACCGTGAGCGCTTCCTGGGTGCTGCGGGCCGGGCTCGCGTGGCGCCCGGTGAGCAGGAAGTGCAGCAGGAGACCGAGCGCGAAGATGTCGGACCGCGGCTCGATCCGGTCGACCCCCCACATGTGCTCTGGCGTGGCGTATTGCGGGGTGGCGACCACGGCGATCTGACCGTCGATCACCACAGGATCGGCGATCAACCCCACCGTTCCGAAGTCCGTCACCCGCGGTGTCCACCGGGCGGGCTCGCGGAGCGGCCCCTCGAGCAGGATGTTGGCCGGCTTGAGATCGCCGTGCACGACGCCCTTGCCATGGAGGTACTCCACCCCTTCGACCACCGCGCGGAACACGAGCAGCCCCGCGTCCGGTGGCAGGCCCTGCGGCCAGTCCCGCGCGACCACCTTGCCGAGGGTCTGCCCGCCGCGAACCAGATCGAGCACCAGCGCGACCCGATCGTCGTGAACCACGAGCTCGCGCGCAGAGAGGATGTGGGGGTGCTTCAGCCTCTCGCCCACCACCCCCTCATGGTTGAACCGGCGCTGCCAGTCGGGGTCGCGATGGAACCGTTCATGCAACACCTTGAGCGCCACAGCGGTGCCATATACGCGGTTTCTGGCCGCATACACGGCCCCCATGCCGCCGGTGGCGATCAGGCCCTCGATGGTGTAGTCGCCAAACGCATCGCCGCCAGACAGCGAGGTCATTGGATGCCTCCAGAACCACTGTCGCGCGCGGCATCGCTCGGATCAAGCACTGACGCAGTGACCGCCGACATGCGGCCTGACCACGCCCCGACCATCACCGCGGAGCTTGCTGCGACTCCCAGATCGTCATCGCTGTTGGCGCGAGCCGCGGCCGATCGGAGGGATGGCCGCTCGCGGTGCCCAGACCGGCCACCGGGCCACCGCGAGCGCTGTCCCAAGCGTAGGTGGCGAGGGCGAGGGCGAGCCCCACGAGCCCGGTCACCAGCAGGCGACGGGTGAGCCCACGCGCCCAGGCCGCGCCCACGCGGCGCTCTGGGTCGGCGGCGCGGACCACCCATCGGTCCACCCACACGGCCAGCGGCAACCCGAGCAGGCACAGGCGTGGGAGCCAGCCCACGGCAGCCAGCAGCATGCCCCCGGCGATGCCGATCCCGATGCACACCCGCGCGGCGAGGAGAGCCCCGTCAGCGCCATGGGTCGCCACGAGGGTTCGGTAGCCTCTCGCCCGATCCTCATCTTCCTGGAACACCTGGGCCGCGAAGTAGCAGCCGAGCACGCCGGCCGAGGCGATGGCCCAGGCGATGGCGGTGCGGAGGTTGATCGACACACCCACGACGGCCCACCCCGCAAAGGGTGACGCCAGCCCGTAGCCCAGCCAGTTGGTCAGCGGACCGGCCACCGGGTGGCCCTTCCACAGGATGCGCGGGTGCGAGTATGCAACCGCCAACGCCACGCACAGGAGTGCTGCCGGCCCAACGCCAGCGAGCGTGCCGAGCACCAGCGTGCCGATGAAGGCCAGCCCGGCCTCAACCTCGATGCCGTCCGGCACAGCCACCGGGCGGCCGAACAGCACCTCGCCTTCGTCCCGATCGGCCGCCGCGTTGAGCCACAGAGTGCCCGCGTGGAGCAAGAGCCAGGCGCCGAGCACCAGCATCAGCTCCCGACCGCCGCGGAGGGTGAGCGCGCGGTCCCAGTGTGCCCAGCCGAAGCCGGCCAGCACCAGGAGCCACACGTACGGGATCATCGGAGGCCGCGCGAGCAGCCACAGGGCGTGGATCCGCCTCACCGAAGCCCCGGAAGCTCGAGCGCGCGGCCAGCGCTGGATGAGGCGTTCCATGCCGCCAGCTCTTCCGCCGTGATCGGGTAGTCGCTGGACTGCACCACCGCACGGAGGAAGCTCTCCACCGTGGCCCGGATCTCTTCCCCCCACACCGTGTCGGTCCGGCTCGCCCAGAAGTCGAACAGCGCCCGCCGGCGCGCCTCGCCCGAGAGCAGGGGAGACGCCTCGGGATCATCAAGGGGCGTGCCGTGCTCCCACAAGGCCTCCAGCTTGTCCGGTAGCAATGCCGACTTTCTGTCGACGGCGAGGTCGGCGATGCGGGCGGACCAGTCGTTCACGCCGGGCTGGGCGAGGCGTGCGGCCCGGGTCTCCGCCGCCATATGCCGACGGTGGGCCTGCACCTGGCCCCCGGGGCGTACACACAGGGGCAGCCAGATCACACAGCCGGCCCAGGCCAGCGCGCTGTTCCGCCGCGCCCAGGGCATCTCGCGGCCCTCGAATCGGACGGGCTGGCGCTTCACGCGCATGAACCCCTCCTCCTCGTGGATCACCACCTCCCCGCCATACGGGTTCTCGTGCCGGTAGATGGTCTTGCCATCCTTCTCGACGATCAGCGTGAACCCACCCATCCGGAGCGCAGCGTCCACGTCCCGCCGCGCCTCGATCACCTGCAGCTCGCCGTAGACGATGACCTCCTCCGCAAACTCCTCCTGCGCTGCAGCGACGCTCAACCAAGCCAGCGCGGCGAGGATCACCACGGGTCGACCGCGATCGGCGGTGTGCCGAACGCAGCCCGCGCCGCCTCGGCCGCCTCGAGGTCGGCAAACACCCGAAGCTCTTGGCGAGGATGCTCGACCAGGAGCGTCGGAGACGTCACCAACGCCAGCTGTACGAAGCCCGACGCCTTGTCGCGGGCGAGCAGGTAGACCCAACCGTGAGCATGCTCGCCCGGGTTGCGGGTCCAGGCATCACGGCACCAGTTCGGAGCGAACCGCCACAGGCCCTCCCGGTCGCGGAGGAACACCGTGCCGGGGCCATCGTGGGCGAGCACCTCGTCGTAGGGCGAGCAGAACATGGCCGTTGCCTATCCGGTCGGAGCCGCCGCTACCGCGCGTTGAGAGTCCAGTCGTAGTCCTGCCAGCCCGCAGTGCCCGCCGCTGCCCGGATTCGGGCCGCCTCCTCGGCGTCTACGAACCGGACCAGGAACCCCACGGCCCCCGCGATCTTCGGATCGCTCACGCCGTCGACGCGACCGGACACGAAGTCCTCCGCGTACCAATCGAAGATCTTCGACAGCTGGAGCGTGTCGCCCTGCCATGAGTACGCATTGATCTTCGCCCACCGCCGGGATGCGGCGTCCAGCTGCGCGCTGAGCGCCGCACCGCGGATCGGCTCTGGCGGCAATGGAGGACACCCCTTCGAGGCACAGTTCACCACCGCATGGATCCGCCCATCGGTCAGCGGCCGGGCCCGCCGATGCTCCATGTCATCGAGGGTGACCGTCTGACCCGCGACCGTGAACGACCGCGTCTTCCACACCTCTCCGCCGTCGATGTCGCGGATGCTCGCCGGTGGTCCCGCATCGAGCACCGTGGCGAGGGTGTTCGCGTTGTACGCATTGACCCACAGCGCCACCTGGTCCGGCGTCGACAGCCCATCCAAGGACAGGGCAGCCAGCTCGGCCAGGTAGGTATCGAGGGTGGCCCGGCGAGCCGCGAGCGTGCTGTAGGACACCCCGTTGTCGGCCACGGCGCCGTCGAGGAACGCACCGAAGGTCGCGTGATCGAACGCCCCCTCCCCTGCCAGGGCCGCTGTCACCATCCACGCGATCATACCGACCTCCAACGATTCAGACACCTGCCCACGTGCTCGTCATCCGACCACGCCGGGTCGTTACGCCCGGGCGTTGCCCTCTCCGGGCACCGGCGATAGCCCGGCTCGTCTGCTCGGAGGCACGAGATGTCGACTATCTACCAGGTCACCGGACGCGCGATCCTCGACAGCCGTGGCAACCCCACGGTCGAGGTCGAGATCCTCACGGACGAGGGCGTGCTCTCGCGGGCCTCGGTTCCATCGGGCGCGAGCACCGGCGAGCATGAGGCGGTGGAGCTCCGCGACGAGGACGACACGTGGTGCGGCAAGGGCGTCGACATCGCCGTCAGCCACGTGAACGGTCCGATCGCCGACCAGCTCATCGGGCTGGACTGCCGCGACCAGATCGCCATCGATGAGCTGATGTGCGAGCTCGACGGCACGCCGAACAAGAGCCGCCTCGGCGCCAACGCGATCCTCGGCGCGTCGCTGGCGGTGGCCAAAGCCGGAGCGTTGTCGTCGGAGCTGCCGCTGTACCGCTACGTCGGCGGGCCCTCCGCCCGCGTGCTGCCGGTGCCGCTGATGAACATCCTCAACGGCGGCTCCCACGCCGACAACAACGTCGATGTGCAGGAGTTCATGGTGCTGCCCGTCGGCGCCACCACGTTCCGCGAGGGCCTCCGGTGGGGCACCGAGATCTACCACGAGCTGAAGAAGGTCCTGAAGGGCCGCAAGCTCGCGACCGCCGTGGGCGACGAGGGTGGTTTCGCGCCAAACCTCGCCTCCAACGCCGAAGCGCTCGACCTCATCTGCGACGCCATCTCGGCCGCCGGCTACCAGCCCGGCGTGCAGGTCGTGCTGGCCCTGGATGTGGCCGCGT
>JBLFXJ010000142.1:0-18084 GCA_047609825.1 Myxococcota bacterium | reverse complement strand
GACCGAGGAAGGACGCCGCCGATCAGTGGGCCATTGTGCGGCGCTGGCTTACCGACCCGAGGGTCGAGGGCGTGGTGAACGGGTGTGATGCCGGGCGGGAAGGGGAGCTGATCTTCCGGTTCGTGTACGAGCTCGCCGGCTGCACGCGCCCGGTCCAGCGGCTGTGGGTGTCGTCGCTCACGGACCAGGCGATCCGTGCGGGGTGGGCACGACTGGAGCCAGCCTCTCGCTATGATGCGCTCGCGGACGCCGCGCGCTGCCGGGCTGAGGCCGACTGGCTGGTTGGGCTGAACGCGACACGAGCCATGACCTGCCGCGGGCGTGACGCGGGCGGGGAGGAGCTGCTGTCGGTCGGGCGGGTGCAGACGCCGACCCTCGCCATGATCGTAGAGCGTGACGGCGAGATCGCGGCGTTCGTGCCCGAGACCTTCTGGCGCGTCGAGGCCGACCTGGCGGCGCCGGAGGGCGAGTGGCGGGCGCGGTGGTTCCGCCAGTCCGTGCGCGACACCGCACAAGCCGATCCAGATCAAGCGCCGGTGGTGGAGCGGGTGGCCACCCTGGCCGAGGCCGAGTCGATCGTGGCCGCGGCGACGGGCCAGCCGGGCCGGGTCACCAAGGCCGACCGGCGGCGCAAGGTGGACAAGCCGCCGTTGCTGTACGATTTGACCAGCCTACAGCGTAGGGCGAACCAGCGCTATGGCCTGTCGGCGCAGCGAACTTTGGCAGTGGCGCAGGCGTTGTATGAGCGGCACAAGCTGATCACCTATCCTCGTACCGATGCGCGGTACCTCACGCCGGATCAGGTGCCCTTGCTCCCCGACGTCGTGCGCGGGCTTCAGCCGGTCCCGCCATATGCCGCATTCTGTGTGGCGATCCTCGCGGCGCCCATCCAGCCGGGGCGGCGTGTGGTGAACGCGGCCGAGGTCGGCGACCACCACGCCATCCTCCCGACGGGCCGCACGCCTCGCTCCCAGCAGCTCACTCCGGATGAGAAGCGGGTGTTCGATCTGGTGGCGCGCCGCCTGCTCGCCGTGCTGTCTGCCGATGCGCTGTTCGACCTCACCGCCCTCGTGGTCGAGGTGGTGCCTGGCGCGCCGCTACCCGACACCCTCGAGTCGCCGTTGGCGTTCAGGGCGCGGGGCCGGGTGTGCGTGGAGGCCGGCTGGCAGGCCGTCGACCCCCCGGGGCGAAAGCGGGGCGATCGCCTGCTTCCAGGTGTCGACGTGGGCGATGCGGTGCAGTGCGCCGCAGCCGAGCGGATCGAGGGTCAGACGCGACCACCGAAGCCCCACACCGATGCCACTCTGCTGCGGGGGATGGAGACCGCGGGTCGACGGCTGGACGACAAGGACCTGGCGCGGAGCATGCGCGCCAGGGGTCTGGGCACTCCAGCGACGCGGGCGGCGATTCTGCAGACGCTGCTGGACCGGGGCTACCTGGTGCGGGACGGCCGCGCGTTGGTGTCGACCGAGCGGGGGCGGTCGCTGATCCGCGCTGTTCCGGTAGACGAGCTGAAGAGCCCCGCGCTCACCGCACGGTGGGAGGGGCGCCTGCAGGACGTGACGGACGGCACCGAGCCGAGGGCGAGGTTCATGGCGGACGTCCGGCACAACCTGGGAGCCCTGATCGACGCCATGCGCGCGGCACCGGCCCCGGAAGTGCAGGTGGACACCTCCATGCCGTCACTCGGCGACTGCCCGGCATGCGGCAAGCCCGTGCGGGAGCGCCAGCGCATCTTCGACTGTGACAGCGCGGGCGCATGCCCATTCCGCGCCTACAAGTCCATGTCGAAGCGCACCATCTCGGCGCGCATGATCCGTCAGATGCTCGCCGACGGTCGCTCCAAGGCGGTGAAGGGGTTCAAGTCCAAGAAGGGCAACGACTTCTCCGCGGGTCTGGTCTGGGATGTGGAGGCCGGCCGGGTGGGGTTCTGGTTCCCCGAACGCGAGCCTGCCCCTCGATCGAGCCCAGCACCAGCACCAGCACCAGCACCAGCACCAGCACCAGCACCAGCACCAGCACCAGCACCAGCACCAGCACCAGCACCAGCACCAGCACCAGCACCCGAGGCCCGCGAGGGCGATCGCTGCCCAGCGTGTGGCACCGGCACCATCATCCGCGGGCGACGAGCGCTGGGCTGCAACCGGTGGCGAGAAGGTTGCGGGTTCCGGGCGTGATGGGTTGCCCGCTGGATGCTCGCCAATGGGCGGATAGCCTCGGCTGCTCGGTCGAGGCGTGCGCGCTGCTGATCGATGCGGACTTCATCGATCTCCACGTCGACCTCGAAGTGCCCATTCGGCTGTACGGATACGACCCCGCGGTCCACCACGGGGTGTCCCGCCGTGTCCGTCCGTTCTTCGGCCACACGGACTACCCCAGGATCCGCGAGGCGCGCCTGACCGGCGTCGTGTACGACTTGGCGACCAACCCGTTCCGCACGGAGCTGGACCGGCTGGCGACCACGCTCGACAACGTGCGTGCTGCACAGGCACGGATCGCGGCGCACCCGGCAGACCTCGAGGTCGTGGTCGACCACGCTGGCTACCTGAAGGCGCGGGCGGCAGGGCGCACGGCCATGTGGCTCGCGCTCCAGGGCGGGAACGCGCTGTCGGCCGACCCGTCGCGGCTCCGCGGGTGGCTGGGCGGGCTGCTCCACCGAATCACGCTGGTGCACCTCACGAACTCCGATCTCGGTGGCACCAGCAGCCCAGGTGGGGGTGACGGGGGCATCACGGAGGCCGGCCGACGGATGGTCGCGGCATGCAACGATGCGCGGGTCCTGGTCGATCTGGCGCATGCGGGCCGTCGCACGTTCGCCGAGGCGCTGGATGCTCACGCGCCCGACCTCCCGCCCATCGTGTCCCACACCGGCGTGTGTGGCGTGCACCCACACTGGCGCAACCTGGAGGACGGGCAGATCCGCGCCATCGCCGACCGTGGCGGCGTGGTCGGGATCATGTACCAGAGCAACTTCCTGGCCCCGACCCGCACCACCTGCAAACGCGCCCGGATCCTCGACCACATCGCGCACGTGATCGCCGTGGGAGGGGAGGGGGTGGCCGCCATCGGCACCGACTACGACGGGATGATCGTGCCGCCCCGCGATCTCACAGACGTGACCCACCACCCGCTGCTGGTGCAGGACATGCTCGATCGAGGCTGGACAGAGGCCAGGATCCGAGGGGTGCTCGGCACGAACTACCTCGATGTCGTGCGGAGCGTACGGCCGGGCTGACCCAGGCGGCGACTATTCCCACAACCCGGCGGTGCGCTCGACGGCCTCTTGCACAGCCTCGGCGATGGCATCGCGCCGCCGCACGAGGGTGGCCGTGGCGGCCGCCGCCGCGCGCTCGTCGGGGTCGAACAGCACGTCGACCAGACCGCATGCCTCGACGAGCGCGAGCAGGGCCCCGCGCCTCGGGGTGAGCTCCGCCTCGTCATCCAGCGCGCTGCGCATGTCTCCGAGTGCGGCAGCCTCCATGGTGGCATCGGTCATCGGGTGGGTCTTTGTGCCTGGCAGCAGTACGCGCTCCTTGTCGGCAGAGACCAGGATTCCCGCAGACTCCAGGCGGAGAATGACGCGCGCGCGGAGGTCTGGCAGACCCCCGGCCAGCGCCGTCATGGCGTCGAGAACGCCCGGCTTGGGTGGTAGCGCCGCGCGGAGGATCTCCAGCGCGTGGTCGAGGAGATCGTCACCGGCCCCACGGTCGGTGAGCTCGATGCGGCTGCTTCGCCAGGTCTTCACACAGCCGCGGAGGCGCAGCTCGCCCAACATGGCGCCACGGAGGGCGTGGTCGAGCGCCAGGAAGGCCGAAGGATGGACGGTGCCCTTGTCGTCGTGCAGGGCGAACAAGAGGAGTGTGTCAGGAAGGCTGAGCATCGAGGTCTCCCGCATGCGCACCTTATGATGTAGCGGCGTGGCCCGTTGGGGTAGCCCTGTTCGGCGCGCCCGGAGGTTGGTGTGTGGGTGGCATGGATCGGCGCGGCTGCGTTGGCGGGCACGGCATCGCTGCATGTCGGCGTGCACCGTGAGGCCGGCACCGTGTACAACATCGCCGCTGATGGCGCTGACGGCATGTGCACGGTGCAGCCGGCGCGCATCTCGTGCCCTGCGAGCGGTACTGTCACCTTCCGCTGGGGCCCTGGGGGAGACTGGGAGCTGACCGGGCAGACGCAAGTAGCGCCGGGAGAGATCGGCCGGGCGTTCGTGCTCGCTCCCGACGCGAAACGGCAACAGGAGCTCGAGCAGCTCACGGCCGACGGGGTCACGCCAGAGCGGATCCGGGAGCTGTTCCTCGTGACCTCCGCCGCGCCCGCGCCCCCGAGCCGCGCCATGATCGCTCAGCTCGGCAACCTCGCGGACCATCCCGACGCCCAGGTGCAGCGGGCGGTGATCGATGCGCTCGTGCCGTGGTGGCGCCACACCGCGGCGGACCCGCTTCCGCAAGAGGCGCCACCCATCCTCCCGGGTGGGCTCATCCGGCGGCTCTCGCGCGATGAGAACGTGCGCACGCGCCGGCGCATGGCGAATCGGTTGCGTGAGGTGCGCCAGGGCCACCATCAGGAGGAGGCACTGAACGCCCTGCTCGAGCTGACCGAGGATCGGGGGCCGGTGCAGCGCGCGGCGATGGCTAGCCTGTCGCTCCGTGCTCGGGCGGGGACCGTGCCGGCCGAGATCGCGTGGCAGCGGGCAATGCTCCAGGTCCAGGAGCCCGGTCCGCCCGGGCGCGCCGCAGCCAACACCATCGGCCACCTGGGGCGGGCGGTGGGTGCTCCCACGAGCATCATCGATCCGGTGGAGGGGCTGCGCCGCGTGCTGCAGCACCACACGGAACGTGGGTGGAGTGTGTGGCTGTCCTGGCGTGAGCACGTGCCATTCGAGCGCGCTTGGGTCGACCTGCTCCTCCGCAACACCGTGGGGCTGAGCGAAGGGTTGGTGGTGCACTGGGCCGAGGCCCATCCAGAGCAGTTCGCGGAGGCGCTCCGGGCCTGGGAGCCTGGGCCTCCGCACTCGGATCGGTTCGAGCAGGTGATTGGCTATCTGTCCGATTCGCCCAATCCAGCAGTGCGCGGCAGCTTGGGCCTGGACCCGTTCCCGGCGCCGTCCGCGCCACCCCCCGAATCGGAGTGACAACATGTCACGGTGCAGCAGTGCTGCCGGGGCACGCTGACAGGTTGTCGTCCTGCGGCCAGCGGGGGTCGCCGAAGGCCCTCTCAGAGCCGTGAAGCGGGTTGGCGCGGACCTTGCAGCTGGCTACACCGTCGACCCGAGGAGAGCCCATGCAGCGTGCGATGCCGTTGCTCGTCAGCGCCGTGATCGCTGCGGTCGCGTTTGGCGCCGCACTGGTCGTGAATACCCTCATCGGAGCGTTCGTCGCCCCGGACGAGCCGGTCGCTGCGGCGTCTGCCGATCTCGCTGGGATGCTCGACGATGGGGGCGGAACGGCGGCAGCCGCCGCCTCACCGCGAGCCAAGTCCGAGCAGGTCTACCTCGATGGCATCCTCTGTCGGAACATGTTCGACCCCGAGTCCATCGGGTCGTGCCAGGAGCGGCTGAACAAAGGCAAGGTGGCCGGGGGCGCGGGCGGCGCACTCAGCGACTTGCCGTTCACGCTGGTGGGCACCATGGTCGCCGAGCCGTCCAGCTTCTCCGTCGCCTTCCTCCGGCAAGATGGTCAGGAGACCGGAAGCTACGGTGAGAGCGACAAGCTGCTGGACGCGACCATCATCGGCATCGAGGCGTTCCGTGTGAAGGTCCGGCGGGGCAACAACGCTGTCGAGTACATCTCGATGGACAGCGAGAGTGCGGAGAAGCCCGAGCGTCGGGCCACCGCCAAGGCCGACGATGACGACGGCGGCGTCCGTGAGGATGGCGAGAACAAGTTCGTCGTCTCGCGAGATCTCCTGGACAAGTACATCAACGACATCGAGAGCATCTCGAAGATGGGCCGAGCGCTGCTTCATCGCGGCCCAGATGGCGAGTTCGATGGCTACCGGCTGTCCGCGATCCGCCGCAACACGCTGGCCGACAAGCTCGGCATCCGGAACGGCGATGTCGTGCACAACGTGAACGGCAAGCCGCTGAACTCGGTGCAGGCAGCCATGGAGGCCTACCAGACCATGACGAACGACAACCAGTTCAGCTTCGAGGTCACTCGTCGCGGGCAGAAGATGTCGCTCGACTACGAGGTCGAATGACCGTGCCGCACCTCTCCCCTTCATCCACGCTTCGACAGAGACAGGCCTTGCACACCCACAGCGCGCCGACCCGTCTCGGGTCCATTCTCATCGGCGGTGCCCTCGCCGTCGCCTTCGCTTGGACCGCGCCCGCCTTGGGGCAGGACCCGAACACGGGCTCGGGCACGTCCACGTCCACGTCAGGTGGGTCGGCCCCGACGACCAGCTCTGGCGGCACGACCAGCTCCGGTGGCACGACCAGCTCCGGCGGCACGACCAGCTCCGGCGGCACGACCAGCTCCGGCGGCACGACCAGCTCCGGCGGCACGACCAGCGCTGGTGGCAACAGCCCTGCCACCGCCTCTCCCGGAGCGACCACGCCAGCTGATGCGTTCGGCGACCTCCCAGAAGGGCAGGAGGTGATCACTCCCGATCAGCCGCCCAGGGGACCCGCCGCCGGTCCGGGCGAGTACACGATCAACTTCATCGATAAGGATCTGTACGAGCTCCTCCGGATCTTCGCGAACTGGAAGCGGATGAACTTCATCATCACGGACAAGAAGGATCTCGAAGGCAAGACGGTCTCCATCATCAGCCACCACAAGGTCACGCTTCAGGAGGCCTACGAGGCCTACCAGTCGGCGCTGGCGATGCATGGTCTCACCATCGTCGAGACCAACGGCATGGGCCGGGTGGTGAAGTCCGGCGACGCCGCCAAGTCGCCGATCAAGGTCGGCAAGGGTGTGCCAAACCGCACCGACCTCATCACCACCCAGCTCATCCAGCTCGAGAACGTCACCGTTGCCGACGTGAGCAAGGTGATCTCCGGGCTGGTGTCTCCCGAGGCACAGGTGACGGCCTACGCGCCCACGAACACCATGATCATCACCGACACGGGCAACAACCTCCGGAAGGTGTACGAGGTGCTCCGAGAGCTCGATGTCGCAGCCCCGAGGAGCTCGCTGAAGATTGTAGCGATCGCCTTTGCCGCCGCATCCGATGTCAAGGCGATCATCGAGCAGCTGTACCCGACGGCGGCCACCGAGTCTGCATCGTCGTCCCGCAGCACGCCGTCCCGCACGTCCCGCACCACGTCGTCCCGCTCCTCCCGCACCTCGAGCCGCACGAAGGCCACCTCGAGCGAGGCCAACTCCGTCGGTGAGAGCAGCAACTACATCTCGAAGGTGCTCGACGACGAGCGCACCAACTCGCTCATCGTGTTGGCCAACGAGGAGGGGCACGCGGCGGTCGCCGACCTGATCAAGGAGCTGGACGTCGACGTCGATCCGCAGAACCGTGCGCAGATCCACGTAGTGAACCTCGAGCACGCCAAGGCCGAGGAGGTGGCGACCGTACTCTCGGAGCTGTCGGATGCCGGCAACGCGACCAACAAGCGCAACGCTGCGAGCGCGCGGGCATCGCGGGCCGGTGGCACCGCAGCGTCAGCCGCAGCGGCGGGCGGCGAAGACGGCGAGGCACGCGGCGCGATCGCGGCGTTCGACTCAGGCATGCGCATCGCGGCCGATGAGAACACCAACTCGCTGGTGATCATCGCGAACCAGGAGGACTTCCGGGTCGTCGAGTCGGTCATCGACAAGCTGGATGTGGTCCGGCGTCAGGTGTTCGTCGACGCGGTGGTGCTGGAAATCGCCAGCGAGGACACCCTCGATCTCGGCCTCGCAGCGCACCTCCCGGCAAGCCCGGCCCAAGACTCGGTGGGGTTCATCGGTGGTCAGTTCAACGCGTCGTCCCTCGGGTTCAACCCCACCACGCTGTCAGGCCTCGCGGCCGGCGTGTTCGGCCAGACCGTCGATGTGCCTGTGGCCGATCCCACGGGTGGCGGCATCACCACGATCGGTGTGCCGGCGTTCGGCATCGTGCTGAACGCCCTGAAGACGAACTCCTCGGTCAACATCATCAGCAGCCCGAACTTGCTCACGCTCGACAATGAAGAAGCGAAGATCGTGGTCGGACGGAAGGTGCCGTTCCCCACACAGGCGGGTCTGTCCAACCTCGGGCAGCCGGTCATCAGCTTCCAGCGCGAAGACGTGGCCATCACCCTCGAGGTCACACCGCGGATCAACTCTGCCGACTTCGTCACCCTCGAGGTGAAGGTCGAGGTGAGCGAGATCGAAGAAGACGACCAGGGGCTCGAGGTCGGGCAGTCGGGCGGTCCGGTAACTTCGAAGCGCGAAGTGGAGACGGTGGCCCTGGTGCGGGACAACCAGACCGTCGTGCTCGGAGGCCTCGTCGGCAGCACGGACACCGAGGTGGAGACAAAGGTGCCGATCCTCGGCGACATCCCACTGATCGGCTCGCTGTTCCGTGGGTCGCGCAAGTCGTCCCGCAAGACCAACCTGATGGTGTTCCTCACCCCGCACATCGTCGATGACGAAGATGACATGTGGGAGATCCAGCGGGTGAAGGAGGCACAGCGTCAGGAGTTCCTCCGTCGGTTCTACGGTCGCTCCCGCGAGGCGTATGTCGAAGAGATGCGCCAGCTCCTGCGCTACTCCATGAACTACGTCGACCAGCCCTCCATGTTCCGCGGTCCCACCACGGTGTCCACGGACCTGATGCTCGACGGCGGCGCACTGTCCGAAGACAGCCGGGCCGCGATTCAGGATGTGGTCGAGGACAGCCGGCGCGGCGATCCCGGCGCCGCTGCCGGTGAGCTGCCCGACGACGCCGATCTGGTGATCGAGGACGACCTCGCCCCCAGCGAGGGGATGTAGTCGATGGCTGTCCGCCGCATCGCCATGGATGAGTCGCTCCGCCAGCTCGGGGTCTCCCCGGAGGCCTTCAACAAGGCACGGGCGCTCGCCGCAAAGCAGGACATGCCGCTGCGCGAGGCGGTGAAGAAGGTGGAGGGCGTGTCCCCCATCGCGGTGGCGCGTGCCCTGTCCGAGCTGTCGGGTCTGCCGGTGCTCGAGTCCATCGACATCGAGGCCATCGAGGAGGAGCTCGTCCGGCCGCTTCCGCTCATGATCGCGCGTGAAGCGGGCATTCTTCCGCTGTACGTCGTTGATGGCGAGCTGGTCGTCGGCATCGAGGACCTGCACGCCCTCACCGCACTCGACGACCTGCGGGTGCTGCACGGCTACCCGGTGCGTCCGGTCATCGTGCCGTCCGATGTGCTCGATGAGGCGACGAACGAGGCGTACGACAAGGCGAGCTCCAGCGCCTCGGACGTGCTCGGCGCGGTGGACGACGAGGTCGAGGACTCGGCTGACCTGTCCCTCGAAGACGCGGAGCTGCTGGACGATCCGAACCAGGCGCCGATCATCCGATTCGTGAATGCGGTGCTGTCGCAGGCGATCAAGGAGCGAGCCAGCGACATCCACATCGAGCCCTACGAGAAGGACCTCCTGGTTAGGTACCGCATCGATGGCGTGCTCAAGGAGTCGCTCCGCCCCCCATACAAGTTCAAGAACACCATCGTCGCCCGAATCAAGATCATGGCGGGGCTGAACATCGCCGAGAAGCGGCTGCCGCAGGACGGCCGAATCCGGCGAAAGATGATGGGCCGCGAGATCGACTTGCGCGTGTCCACCGTGCCGGTGCGGCACGGCGAGCGCGTGGTCATGCGTATTCTCGAGAAGGGGAAGGTCTTCTCGCTCGATAAGATCGGGATGGAAGGCCACACCCTCGACATCTTCCGCAAGCTGATCCATCGGCCACACGGCATCCTGCTCGTGTCCGGGCCCACCGGCTCCGGCAAGTCCACCACGCTCTACTCGGCGATCACGGAGATCAATCGCCCCGACCTCAACATCCTCACCATCGAGGATCCGGTCGAGTACGAGGTGTCGGGCATCGGCCAGGTGCAGGTGAACCACAAGATCAACCTCACCTTCGCGAGCGCGCTCCGGGCCTTCCTGCGCCAGGATCCCGATGTCATCCTCGTCGGTGAGATCCGCGACACCGAGACCGCGAACAACGCGGTTCAGGCGTCGCTCACTGGCCACCTCGTGTTCAGCACAATCCACACCAACGACGCCGCCGGCGCCTTCGCCCGTCTCGTCGAGATGGGTGTGGAGCCATTCCTCGTGGCGTCGTCTCTGCTGGGGGTGGTGGCCCAGCGGCTCGTGCGTCGGCTGTGCGAGAACTGCAAGGAGGAGTACACGCCCTCGGATGAGGAGCTGCTCGACCTGCAGCTCACGCGGGAGGATGTGCCGGGCCAGGTGTACCGGGCCAAGGGCTGCGAGGAGTGCAACCTGCTCGGCTACACCGGCCGAACCGCGATCCACGAGTTCCTCTCGGCCACCGAGGAGGTCAAGCGGTTGGTCATCGCCAACGCCGACGCGGGCCGCACCAAGCAGGCCGCGATCAACGGCGGCATGATCACGCTGCGCGAGGCGGGCGTGAGCAAGGTGCTCGGCGGCGTCACCACCTTCGAGGAGATTCGTCGGGTGACCGCCGAGGACGGGGGAAACTGACAGATGCCCGTCTTCGAGTACCGCGGTCTGGACAACAAGGGTGGTGCCATCGCAGGCATCATCGACGCCGACAATGCGAAGGTGGCCCGCGCGCGGCTGCGCCGGCAGAACGTGTTTCCCACCGAGGTCACGGAGCAGGCGGGCAAGGCAACCCGAGGGTCAGGGCTCAACGTCGAGATCGACGTGTCCCGCTACTTCCAGTTCGTCTCCTCTCGCGACATCGCGATGACCACGACCCAGCTCGCCACACTGGTCGGCGCCCACGTGCCGATGGGCGAGGCGCTGTCCGCGTTGGTCGATCAGGCCGAGAAGGCCAAGCTCAAGGTCGTGTTGTCGAAGGTGAAGGAGAAGGTGAACGAGGGGTCCACGCTCGCGGATGCGCTGGGCGAACATCCAACGATCTTCGACGATCTGTACATCCAGATGGTGCGCGCTGGCGAGAAGTCCGGTGCGCTGTCCACGGTACTCAAGCGCCTGTCGAAGTTCGCCGATTCCCAGGTCAAGCTGCAGGGCCAGGTGGCCTCGGCGCTGGCCTACCCGATCCTGATGGGCATCGTCGGCGTGCTGATCATCATGGGTCTGTTCGTGGGCGTCATCCCGCGAATCCGCGGCCTGTTCGACTCGCTGGGAGGCGAAGAGGGGCTGCCGTTCATCACCCGCGCGGTGTTCTTCTTCGGCGACATGCTGGTCGGGTATTTCTGGGTTGCTCCCGTGCTGGCCGCTCTGGCGTTCTTCGGGTTCCGGCGCTGGGTGCGCAACGAGCGGGGGCGGCGGCAGTGGGACGGCATCCGACTGTCCTTCCCGGTGTTCGGCAAGATGAACCGCTTGGTCGCCGTGTCGCGGTTCTGCCGCACGTTGGCCACGCTGCTGATGTCGGGCGTTCCGATCATCAGCGCACTGAAGATCGTCGAGTCGATCGTGGGCAATGTGATCTTGGCCGAGGCGGTGGCTGCCGCGGCGAAGAACATCTCCGAAGGGCAGTCCATCGCCACGCCGCTGAAGCAGTCTGGGCAGTTCCCGCCGCTGGTCACCCACATGATCTCGATCGGTGAGCGCACCGGTGAGCTCGAGAACATGCTCACAGCCGTGGCTGATGCCTATGAAGAGCAGGTAGAAGCGACAATTTCTGCCATGACGAGTCTGCTTGCACCGCTCATGATCCTGTTGATGGGCGGCGTGATCTTCCTGGTAGCGCTTGGCCTGTTGCTGCCGATGATGAACATGTCGAAGATGGTCGGTTGAACCGTCCGAAGGAGCGAGAACATGCATGAGAGCCGCACCGAGGAGACCCTGACGTCCTGGCAGCGTCGCGCGAACGATCTGCGCACCGCCGCCGAGGTCCTGCGCGCACGCCGCGGCATGTCGCTGGTCGAGGTGATGGTCGTCATTGCGATCATCCTCACGCTCATGAGCGTGCTGGCCTTCGGCGTGTTCCAGGTGTACGGCGATGCGCGGGTCGACACCACAAAGCTCACGATGGGCAAGGTGAATCAGCGCATCGAGATCTACATGCTTCGGAAGAAGAAGGTGCCCAGCGACCTCGACGAGGTGTTCGCCAACGAAGACGCTCCGGTGGACTCGTGGGGCAATGAGTTGCGGCTGGTGAGCCCTGGTCCCGGAAACATGAAGTACGACCTCATCTCGCTCGGCGCTGACGGCTCCGAGGGCGGCACGGGCAACAACGCCGACATCAAGTGGAGCGACGAGAAGTAGCGTGCGCACCCGGCTGCCAACGTCGATCCGGCGCACCGACCGCCGGGGCATGACCTTGATGGAGGTCATGGTGGTGATCGCCATCGCCATCGTGCTGATCGGCGTGGCGGTTCCAGCGATGGCGTCGTTGTTGGACTTGCAGCTCCGGCGCCAGGCCCGCGACCTGGTGATGATGTACCAGAAGCTGCACGACGAGGCGATCCTGCAGAATGTCTCGTTCCGCGTCGGATATGACATGGACAACAACACCTACCTCATCGAGGGCGGCGAGCCGGGGGCGCTGATTTTCGACAACGCGGACGACCGCGAGGAGTGGGAGGAGCAGGTCCGCGACAAGCTCGGCACCATGTCGGAAGATGAGCGCAAGGCGTGGAAGGCGGCCCGCAAGCCGTTCGAGGCGCTGCAAGAGCGGATCAAGGAAGACTTCGAGATCCCGAACGGCGTGATGATCGGCGGCATCTACACCCCGCAGTACGGCAAGTTCATGAAGCCGACAGCACTGGGTGGTGACCTGGCAGACGAGCTGAACCAAGACGGCGACATCATCGGCAAGCAGCGGGTGTGGACCTACATCTTCCCCAATGGCTTCAGCGAGCACACCGTGATCTGGGTGGTGGACGCTGACGACCCGACGAATGGCTACACCGTCGAGATCGAGCCCATGTCGGGCGGTATCCACCTCCACGGAGAGCTGATCGATTGGGAAGGAAGCTATGACTTCGTCCCACAAGAAGGCCCGGAGCTGTCGTTATGAGCCGCCGCGCCTTCAGCCTGCTCGAGGTGATGGTCGCGCTGGGCATCCTGGTGGTGTCGCTCACCATCTTGATCGAGACCCAGAGCAACGCGGTGCAGATGACCGCCGAGTCCGAGCAGATCATCGTCGCCACTGACCTGGCCGTCGCCAAGTTCAACGAGGCGAACCTGCGTGTCGAGTCCGACGGGTTCCAGATCGGCGACATCGAGGAGCGGGGCGACTTCAGCGACTTCGGCGACGAGGCCACCAACCTGGAGTTCGGGCAGTCGCTCGAGAAGTTCAAGTGGGAGTACTCGATCTCCGAGATCGACCTGGATCTCGCAGGCGACATCGCCACGATGGCGTCGGAGATGGACACCACGGGAATGTTCGGCGCCGCCGGCGACGCTGGGGGCGGGGATCCGGCCGGCGGGGCGATGGGCAACCTCGGCGCGCTGATGTCGGGAGATGCCATCACCCAGATGCTCGGACCGTACATCCGCGAGGTGCGTGTCCGGGTGTGGTGGGGGGACGACAGCGACGACGCCGAGGACCGCGGCGACGAGGTGTTCATCACCGGACACGTTGTCAACCCCACGGGCGTGTTGTCGCTCGAGCAGGGCGCACCGCCGCTCGGTGGTGGCTCATGATGGGCAGCCGCCGAGGAATCACGCTGGTCGAGGTGATGGTCGCCATCTTCCTCCTGGTCGTCATGTCCGCGATGGTGTTCGAGACGCTATCGAACGCCATCGAGATGAACACGCTGTTGGAGGCGCGAGACGAGACGACCCGCGCCGCACGGGTCGCGCTGTCGAGGCTGAAGCGTGAGGTCCAGATGGCCTACCTCACCCCGAACCAGATGGCGGTGAACACCTACCGCACGGTGTTCGTCGGCCTGGACGAGAACCCCGACACCCTGTACCTGGCGTCGCTGTCGCACCAGCGCCTGTACATGAACAGCCGGGAGTGCGATCAGACCGAGATCACGATCTGGGCCGAGGATGCACCCGAGGAGTACAGCCGGGGCGACGTGCTGTACCACCGCGAGGCGCCACGCATCGATGAGGAGCCCGACGAAGACGGCCCGGTGCACCCGCTGGCGTACAATGTGCGAACGTTCAACCTGCGTTATCTCGATCCGCAGATCAACGAGTGGCGCGATGAGTGGGACACCCGTGGGGCAGACACGCCCAATCGCCTGCCCCGGGCAGTCGAGATCGGGCTGGTGCTCATCGGGCCCGACCCCGACGATTCCGACCGCACGGTGGACGTTCCATTCCTCACCACGGTGCTGCTCCACTACGCCGATCGCATCGTGAACCCGAACGACCCGTTCGGCGCGATGCTCAACGCGGGCGGCGCGGGTGGGAATCCGTTCGGCGCCGCTGGGGGGAACCCGTTCGGTTCTGGCGCGACGAGCCCCGCAGCTGGCACGACCAGTTCTGGCGGCGGGCCGGGTCGAGCGACCAGTGGTGGTAACTCGCGCGCTGCGGGCTCGAGCCGAGGGGGGCGGTCCAAGTGATGGCTCCCGTCCGCTGGCTCTGGCACGAGTTCACCCGCCCCCGCGGTCCGGTTCGGCACGGCTTCTACCGGGTGGGTCGATCCTCGCGAGCGGGCGTGGCCCTGCTCATGGTGGTGAGCAGCATCATGCTCCTCACCGTCATCGTCACCGAGATCGCGTACTCGGCCACCGTGCGGATCAGCTTGGCGGCGCACCACCGCGACGAGGCGAAGGCCGAGGCGCTCGCCATGAGCGGCGTCCAGATGTACCGCCTGATCCTCATGGGGTCGCAGGCGCTGGGCCGAAACCCGATGATTCAGCAGTTCGGCGCCATGATGGGGGTGAACGGTGACTCCCTGTGGCAGATGCTGCCCCGGTTCAACACCGGACTGCTCCGGATGGCGTTTGTCAGCGGCGGCGACATGGACGACGACGATGCCGCCGAGATCACCGATCGGGGTGGACTGTCCGAGGAGGAGATCGCCGAGAGCCGCGAGGCGAAGTCCGCCCAGCGACGCAACTTCCTGGATTTCGATGGCGACTTCTCGGCGTCGGTGAAGGACGAGAACCGGTTCATCTTCGTGGGCAATCTCGCCGCGCAGGACCTCGCCGGACTGCTCCAGCTCCCCGCCGCACAGCAGCTCCAGGGGCTGATGCGCAAAGAGGAGTTCAACGAGTACTTCAACGACAACAACCTCGACCGCGTCGAGCTGATCGCGAACCTCGTGGACTGGACCGACCCCGACAGCACCCGGCTGTACCGAGGCGGGCAGGAAGAGTCGCTGTACGACAACCTCGACAGCCCGTACCGGCCGAAGAACGCGCCGTTCGACACGAAGGAAGAGATCCGCCTGGTAGACGGGTGGCACCTCGACGGCACCTGGGAGCGGTTCGGCCGCCACCTGACGATCTACGGAAACGGGAAGATCAACGTCAACACGGCGCCGCGTCAGGTGCTCCGCGGGTTGCTCACGGCGTACCAGGACGGCACGTACGGCGACTCGATGATCGAGACCTGGCTCGACGTGCTGCTCGAGCAGCGAGGCATGCCCCTGTCCATGGGCGGCGTGTACTTCAACGATCCCAACGGGTTCGTCCAGTTCATGGAGAACACCATCGGCATGCCGCTCCGTGACGAGATCACGGAGTCGATCCAGAGTCAGTCGGAGACGTTCCGTGTGGTGTCCACCGGGGAGGTGGGCGATGCTCGGGTCGAGATCCTCACCGTCATCGACTTTTCGAACAACAACAAGCTCGGGCGAATCCTGCACTATCGGATTCGCTGAGGTGCCACGAGAGACCCAATGCCCCGGTTGATCAGCGTCGACCTCGGATCCCATGCCGTCAAGGTGAGCACCTGGCGTGGGGGGCGTGGGTCGTACGAACACGAGCACCGCTACGCCCAGCCCGTGCCCCAGGACGGCGCCGTCGCACCGCTCGAGGCGCGGCTGGCCGCGCTGGACGCGTTGCTGGATGACGAGCCCACCATCAAGGCCTCTGGCAATGACATCGTGGCGATGGCGCTGCCCGGTGAGTTCGCCACGTCCCACCGCCTCACGTTGCCGTTCGCAGACCGCGCGCAAGTCGAGAAGACCCTGTCGTTCGCCGTCGAGGCGGAGGTGCCGTTCGACATGGACGAGATGGTGCTCGCCTGGCGGATCGCCAATGCGGGCCTGTCCACAGACGTGGTCGCCACCCTGGTGAAGCACGAGGTGCTGTCGGGCTGGATTGCGGGCCTTGCCAGCCGGGGGCTCGATCCTGCGGTGGTGTTCGTGGACGGAGATGCGCACGGGCACTGGGCGCAGTCGTCATCGGGCCCCGTGGTGCTCGACGAGGCTGAGGCGGTCGACTCGCCGCTGGTCGGTATCGTGGACGTTGGCCACGCTCACACCGTGGTCAGCGTTGTGCGTGACGGCAAGGTGGAGCTGGCGCGCACGGTCAACGTGGGGGGCCTGGCGTTCACCCGGGCGATCCAGCAGTCGCTCCGGTGCGAGTGGCCAGAGGCAGAGCAGCGGAAGCATGGCGAGTGGACGGGCTTGGATGACGACCGCACCGATCCCGGGCTCAAGCGGGGCAGCGGCTACGCGACGCTGCCCGCCGTGGGCCGTCACGCGATGGACGGAGCCATCGGCCTGCTGCTCGCCGAGGTGCGAAGCACCCTGATCAAGTGTGAGGATCTGTTCGGCGCGGAGGTGTCCGAGATCCGCCTCACTGGCGGCAGCGCGGCGATTGACGAGCTGTGGGACTACTTCGCCGAAGATCTCGGGGTCACGGTGCGCCGGGTGCAGGACCCCGACGGCGAGAAGGTGCCTGGGCAGTTCGCGCTGTGCCACGCGCTCGCGATGCAGGCGGCCAATTCTGACGGCAAGGTGGCCGACCTCCGCGTCGGCGACCTCACCTACCGAGGCCGCGGCGACATCGCTCGAGCTGCTGTGAGCTATGGCGCGGCCGGACTGCTGTTCTTCGCGGTGGCGGCCGTGGTGATGTTCGCGGTGCAATACCGGAGCTTGTCGGCCGAGCTCGAGGCCACCCAGGCGGCGGTGCAGGACCTGGTGGCCGCCACGTTCCCGGATGTTCCGCCCGGCATCATCACCGACGGTGGCACGGCAGTGCAGCTTATGCGCGACTCCACCGAAGAGGCGGTGCTCCGCGCGGAAGTGCTTGGGGATCGGCAGGGTGGGGTGCCTCCCACCATCGACATCATCTACCAGCTGCACAAGGCGTTTCCGCCACCCGACGAGATCACGGTGAAGGTGTCGGACCTCACCATCACGCCGTCCACGGTCACATTCAACGCCGAGACGGATGGCTATGCCGCGTCATCGGCGGTGGAGGAGGCGCTGCAGAAGCATGTTCGCTTCCGCACGGCGTCGAAGGGCCAGGAGCAGCGCATGGCGAACGGTCGCGTGAAGTTCCCGATCACCATCGCGCTCGACGCCGAGGTCGACGAAGACGCGGAAGACGATGGTGAGTCCACCGACGGCGAGGAGGGCTGACATGTCTACACCGAAGCGGTTGGGGGGCGGGGTCGTCGACGCCGTTGAGCGACAGCTCGAGAACATGTCCCAGCGTGATCGTCGGCTCCTCGTGGGGTTGCTGGCGTTCATGGGCCTGGCTGTGGTCGGGGTGCTGTGGTTCGTTCTGTACAACTCCTTGGAAGACAAAGCGTCGCGTGTGCGTGATGCCAAGTCCAAGCTGGAAGAGGTGCAGGTGCTCCAGCGCGAGTACCTGGCCGCTGCGGCCCAGGCCGAGGCCCAGGAGACCCGCCTGCGGGCCTACCAGGGTCGCCCGGTCAGCGCGTACATCGAGCAGATCGCCGGAGAGCAGGGGATCCTTGACTACCTCCGCGCGGTGAACAGTCAGGGCAGCCCGGAGGTTGTCGGTACCATCAAGCAGACCATCTACACGGTGGACATGCAGCGGGTGCCGGAGCTGGACTCACTGGTCCGGTTCCTCCACGAGCTGGAGACCGGCGGCTACCCGGCCCGGGTCGACACGGCGAACTTCCGCACGACGGTGCG
>JBLFXJ010000141.1:0-18092 GCA_047609825.1 Myxococcota bacterium | reverse complement strand
GTCATCCGGGCAGACGATCATCGCGTTCGACGACGACTTCGACGACGAAGACGACGACTGAGGTCCACGTGCTGGAGTTCGATCGAGCGCTCGCAGTGGGTGCGAGCGGCGCCGTGTTCGGGCCGGTACCCGACGCCGTCGTGGGCCTCCATGGCCCCGACGCCCGGCGGTTCGCCAATGGGATGTTCACCAACAACGTGCGCGACTTGGCGGTCGGGCAGTGGGGGCGCTCCTTCGGTCTGGACGATCGAGGGCGCATCATCATGCAGATCGATGTGCTGTGTGTCGGCGAACAAGGGTTCGAGGTCATCGTCGAGGGTGGCGCTGACGGCTTTGTAGAGCGGTACGAGAAGTTCCTGCTGTTCGACGACGTAGAACTCACGGACCGGTCGGGTGAGCACGAGGTGTGGACGATCCAGGGAGTCGACGCCCGCGCCATCGCGGCGGAGGCGTGCGCCGGGCGGCCGTGGACCCAACGGAGTCGCAGTCCGTGGGGCGGTGTGGATGTGCTCGTCCGGCGGGAGGCCGCGGAAGACCTGGCCGATCAGCTGGCAGCCGCGTCACGCGCGACGCCAGCGGCGCTGGACGCCCTTCGGGTGTTGGCAGGTCAGCCACGCTGGCCTCGTGACATCGGGCCGAAGCGGCTGCCGTCGGAGCTCGACGTGCGCGGGTCACACCTGTCGTTCGACAAGGGGTGCTACATCGGCCAGGAATCCGTGAATCGGATCGACGTCATGGGCCGGGTGCGCCGCAGCCTGGCGCTGATCCAGGTGGACGGTGCACCTGCCGCAGATGGCGCAGAGGTCACCTCGGCGGAAGGCGAGAAAGCAGGCGCGTGGACCTCTGGCGTGGCGTTGCCTAGCGGGGGTAGCGCTGGTTTGGCGGTCGTTCGCACGCCGAACCATGAGGTGGGGCGCGTCGTGCGGGTCGGCGGCGTGCCCGGTCGGGTCGTCGCGCGTCCACACCTTCCCGGATGAGCGCCTCCGCCCGGCTGGTGTCGGGCCTCGTCCGTGCAGAGGACCGGCTTCGGGCGGATGGGCTGACGGGCAGTCAAGCCTTCACAGCGCTGCTCGATGCGCTCCGGGCGCGACTGGGGGACGATGTCGAGCCCGTCGCCGCTGCGAGGGAGGCGGTCGCGGACCTCCCGCTCGATGCTGGGCTGGACCTGGTTGGCCTGGCGTATGAGAGGTTTTTTGCCGATCTCTTCAAGGGTCGGCGTGGGCAGTACTTCACGCCGCAGCCGATCATCGACCTGCTGCTCTCCCGCGTGCCCCTCGCCCGCGGACTGCGCGTGCTCGACCCCACCTGCGGCAGTGGCGGCCTGCTGGTGGCTGCCGGGCGGCGCGGTGCCACAGTCCACGGCATCGACGTGGACCCCCTCGTCGCCCAACTCGCCACCCTGAACCTCCGGCTTGCTGGGATTGGTGGGACCGTCGAGCGCGCAGATGTGTTTCGGGCTGAGGTTGAGCCGGCGGACGTGGTCGTCGCGAACCCTCCGTTCTCGGTGGAGGTGCGCGACCCGGAGGTCCTCGGTCCGCTGGGGCTTGGCGACAGGGCGCTGTCCGACCACGTGTTCATGCGTCGGCTCGAGGACTGGGTGGTGCCTGGGGGCCACGCCGCCGTCGTCCTTCCATGGACCGTCGTCACCAACCGATCCACTGCCGAGCTCCGCGAGCGGATCGACTCTGCGTGGGTGCGTCGGGGCCTCTGTGCACTGCCCGAGGGTGTGTTCCGACCGTTCGGGGGCGCCGCATCACGGGCCTGCCTGCTCTGGCTGCACCGCCGGCCTGCTCCCGTGCGTCCGTGGGCGTGGTCCCGCCTGGACGACCCCGGGTACGACGTGCGACGCCAGGCGCTCGTGCCGACCTCGCCCGACCAGCTGAACGCGCGCATCCGCGGGGAGGGTTGGGAGTCCGTTGCCGCGGCGAGCTGGGTGCCCGCCACTCGGCAGGTGGGCAGGGCATTGTCCGAGTTGGCCGAGCTGCGGCCGCTGCGGGCGGCGCGCGGTCCGCATCGCCGACTGGATCTGGCCGATACCGATCGGAGCACAGGCGAAGTGACCGGCGTCACCCAGCTGGAGGCTCCCGGATCCCGCAAGGCGCTCGTCGCGGGAGATGTGTTGGTGTCGCGCCTCCGACCCGAGCTGGGCAACGTCGCCGTGGTGCCGATGGAGGGTGCGTGGGCTGGCAGTCCGGAGTGGGTTGCGCTGCACGCGTCCGAGCACGCCCAGTGGCTCCTGCATGCCCTCCGTACGGACACGTGGCGTGCGGGCCTGCCCCTCACCGGGGGGCAGACGCGGCCGCGCACCACCGCGGATGCCATCCTCGAATCGTGTGTAGCGTGGCCCGGGGAAGCCACCGCACGGAGGGTGGGTGAGCTCTCGTCGCAGATCGTGTCGACCCGGGCTCGCCTGCGGGAGGCCCTGTTGCGGCTGCAGTACGCAGTGGATCGGTTCGCCCAGGGGGAGCTCACCTCGGCCGAACTCGACGCGGTGGTCGAGGACCTCGCACGGGGGATCGGCTATTCACGAGGGCAAGAGGAGGCCGGATGCGCAGGTCCGTCGGCGCCATGACGACACGATCCGGCCTGGTCCGCGGGTGGTCATGGCTGGTGTTCGCAGGACTCGTGTTCGGAGCCTGCGGTGGCGGCAAGGGAGGGGAGACCGGCGCCGTTCCTCCGGATGATGGCGTGGGCCTGCTGGGCGACGGGTGGGGCAACCCGTTCCCGTCGCGCCACCTGATGGCGGATGGACGCCTGGCGTTGGCGCCCGAGCACCTACCTCCGCCGTCCGGCGCGCCGTTTCCCGTGGAGCGCCTGAACTGGCGCAGCGGATTCTCGGTCGTCCAGCCGTCCGTGCTCGTCCATCGCGATCTCACTGCCGATGGCCTGCCCACGGCCGACACGGAGCCAGGCGAGGGGAGCGTGGTCATCGTAGACCGCACAGATGGCAGGTTCGTGTGGTGTCTTGCAGAGCTGGACGCACACGAAGGGGCAGCCGCGGACCCATCGCTGATCGTGCGGCCGCTCGAGGCGATTCCGATCGGGCATGAGGTGGTCGTGGCGGTCCTCGACCCAGTGATGTCGCGGCCGGCGCGGTTCGATGCGTTGGTCAGCGGCAGTCCGCCAGCGTCGCTCGCCGTGCATGCGGATCACTACATCTCCTTGCTCGACGACCTCGCAGCGCTGGGCGTGCCGGCAGACAGTGTTGCGCTGGCGTGGGACTTTCCCGTCGGCGACGGTACGGCGCCACTCCGGTCTGCGCTGGCCCAGGTGACCACGCCGAGCGTGTATGCCTTCGACCGGGTGCGCGATGCAGACACCGGTGTGAGCGTGCCCCCCCACACCTGGAGGGCCTACGAGGGCACCTTCCAGGCGGTCGATTTCCTGGTCGACGATGCGCGCCTCGACCTCGCGGCCGACGGCGCGGTCCGGCCGACCGGAGTCGTCGACGTCCCTATGTATGTGCACGTGCCAGAGTCGGTGCGGAGCGCCGTCCCAGGCAGTGTGCCGGTGCTCCTGTTCGGGCACGGGATCTTCAGTCGGCCTGGGTTCTACTTGGATGAGGCCGACGATCCCTCAGACTTGCTGGCGCTCGCCGACGAGGGCGGGTTCATCGTCGTCGCGACCGACTGGCGGGGGTTGTCCTGGGATGACCGCGTCGAGGCCATCGAGGCGGCGCAGGACTTCTCCAAGATCGAGGTGGTCACGGACCGTCTCGTGCAGGCGCAGGCCAACGTGGCGTCACTGGTCGCGTTGGTCGAAGAGGGGGGGCTGCTCGACGACCCGTTGCTCGCCGCGCCGGGCGGAGAGCCACTCGCCCGCCCAGGGTCGTTGTACTACTACGGCATCTCGCTCGGCGGCATCGAGGGCGCCGTGTTCCTGGCCCAGGACCCCCCGGTGCAGGCCGGTGTGCTGCACGTGGGCGGCGCTATGTGGTCCACGATGCTCGAGCGGTCCAGCAACTGGCCTGCGTTCGAGCTGTTCCTGGTGGCAAGCGTTCCGGTGGCATCCGAGCGGCAGCGTCTGTACGCGTTGTCGCAGCTGCTATGGGATCCGGTCGACCCCATGTCGTGGGTCGATCAGCTGGGCTCAAAGAGCTTCCTCCTTCAGGAGTCGGTGGGCGATGAGCAGGTGCCGAACCTCACCACCGAGGCCTTTGCCCGCTCCGTAGGGCTGCCGCTGGTCGGTCCGGCCGTGACTGCGCCTGCGGCCGTGGAGGTCGTCGCGGGCCCTCTCGGTCCGGGGTCCCGCGGGATGACCCAGTTTGATCCTGAGGTGCCGCTGCCTGCGACCACCAATCGACCGGCAGAGGTGTCGGGTGCGCACCATGCGCCTCGGCTGTGGCTCGGAACGCGGCGTCAGACCTTGGATCACCTGGCGCAGGGGTCGGAGGGGCAGATCGTTCACCACTGTGGGGAGTCCGCCTGCTCCGAGTCGAATCAGGGGGGCGAGTGATCGGCTCGCGACTCGCTGACGCCTTCGAGATCGTCGGCGCTGATCGGGCTGCCATCGTGTTGTCCTGCGAGCATGCGTCGAATCGGCTCCCGGCAGGTTGGGCGTGGCCTGCGGCCGACACCTGGATCGAGGCCGCACACTGGGCCTGGGATCCGGGAGCGGCGGCCATTACGCGCGCGCTCGCCGACGCCTTGGGCGCGCCTGCCGTGCTGGCCCGGTTCACCCGCTTGTTGGTCGACCCTAATCGCGATGCAGCCTCTCCGACGTTGTTTCGCGACGTGGCCGATGGGCGGCTGATCCGCATGAACGAGTCGCTGCCCTCCCCCGAGCGTCAGCGCCGTATTGCGACTCTGTACCGACCGTTCCACGATGCGTTCGCGAGTGTGGTGGCGTCGGCGCCGGAGGCGGACCTTCTGTCGATCCACACCTTCACCCCCGTGTATGAGGGTGGCCCTCCGCGGCCGATGGAGATCGGGGTGTTGTTCGAACGCGAAGAGGCGCTGGCGCAAGCCCTGGCGCAGAAGCTGGACCAGGCGGGCTGGCGGGTCGCACTGAACGAGCCCTACTCGGGCCAGGGCGGCAACATGTTCTCGGTGGATGATCAGGCCCTCAACTTCGGCCGGCGCGCGATCGAGATCGAGGTGCGCCAGGACGTCGCGCTCGACCTCGACCGGCGACCAGGGCTCGTGAACGACCTGATCGCGGCTGTGGAGGCGGTGGGCATGGTTCGGATCTAGCGAGATCAGTCCTCTGAGCCGGCCTGATGGATCTTCATCAGGTTGGTCGCCCCTCGACGCGGCGCTCGGCCCGCCAGGATCACGATCTCCTCGCCAGGGCGGATCAGGCCTCGCTCGAGCAACGTTCGCTCGCCGACCTGAATCAGCTGGTCCGTGGATTCTACCGGGGGCACGATCACGGGCACGACGCCCCAGGCCAGCGACAGCTGGTCAGCGACCCGCGGGTTGGGCGTCAGGGCGAAGATCGGGCCGCGCGGCCGCGCCTTGGCGGCGAATCTTGCGGTCACCCCTGTCCAGGTGAAGGCGAGGAGTGGCCGGGCCTTCTCGGTGGCGGCGTAGCATGCGGCGCGCGCCACGATGCCGGTCGTGCCCGGCAGCGGGGGCAGCTGATCGAGGGGGGTCTCCTCGAAGAACTGCGAGTTCTCCACCTCTCGGGCGATCCGGTCCATCATGCGGACGGACTCGACCGGGTACAGGCCCACCGAGGTCTCGCCAGAGAGCATCACGGCGTCGGTGCCGTCGAGGATGGCGTTCGCCACATCGGTGGTCTCGGCGCGCGTGGGCCGTGGGTTGCGCTCCATCGAGTCCAACATCTGGGTGGCCGTGATGCACAGTGCTCCGGCCCGGTGAGCGGCTCGGATGATCTGCTTCTGGTACACGGGCACCTTCTCGATGCTCACCTCGACGCCCAGGTCGCCGCGAGCGACCATCATGCCCTCCGACACGGCGGCGATGGCCTCGATGGCGGCCACCGCCTCGGGCTTCTCGATCTTGGCGATGATCGGGACCGCGTCGCCGAGCGTGCTCATGTACTCGCGCAGCTCGAGCACATCCTCAGGGCTCCGAACGAACGAGATCGCGACGTAGTCGACGCCGACCTCGAGCCCCACCGCGAGGTCGGCCTTGTCCTTGTCCGTCAGGGACGGGATCGACATCCGGACACCGGGAAGGTTGATCCCCTTGTGGGAGCCGAGCTCCCCGCCGTCCTCGATCCGGATGTCCACCTCGGCCGGCGTGGAATCGTGCCGGACGGCCGTCACTTCACCAGCGAGCGCGCCGTCGGCGAACAGCACCCTGTCGCCGACCGTCACGTCGCCCGCCATCTGCGGGTAGGTCGTGCCCGTGCGGTGCCCGACGCCGATGAACTCGGGGTCCATCACGATGGTCAGCGTGTCACCTCGTCCGAGGATCAAGGGGGTCGGCACCTTGCCGGTGCGCACCTTTGGGCCCTGCAGATCGAGCAGGATCGCGACGTGGCGCCCCAGGCGCATCGCAGCACGCCTTACCCGGGAGACCTGGCGTCGGATGCTGGCATGGTCAGCGTGAGAGCAGTTGATCCGGCACACATCCACGCCCGCTTCCAACAGGTTGGAGAGCATCGGCTCATCCCAGGATGCTGGGCCGAGGGTGGCAACGATCTTCGTGCGGGTCGCGAGCTTGGGTCGCTTGTCGTACATGGCTCAGTTCCAGGACAGCGTGCCGTCTTCGATCCGGGCCGAGGCCCCGATCGGAAAGGCGTGGTTTGCGGCCCCGTGGCCGATCGGAAGTCTTGCCAGGATGGGCACATTGAGGGGAGCGAGCTGGTCGCGGAGCACGTCGTCGAGGGTCCACCGGGCGCCGCCGGTGCAGCCGACGAACTCGCCGAGAGCGACTCCCGCTACGCCGCAAAGCCCGCCTGCGTCATGTAGCTGCTGCAGCATGCGGTCGATTCGGTACGCGTGCTCTCCGATCTCTTCGATCACCAGGATGGCGCCCCGGACATCGACCTGCCATGGCGTGCCGCACAGCGCCGCCAGAAGGGCGAGGTTGCCCCCGACGAGGGGGCCGCTGGCGCTGCCGGATCGCCAGACATCGCCCACGAGGGCTGGCACGGCGTCTCCGCGCAGCAACCGAAACAAGTGGTCGCGGCTCGCGGCGTCCGTCTTGCTCAGGGAGTGCACAACCGGACCGTGCACCAGGTGCGTATGTCCCCGGCGCCAGAGTGCCGCGTGCAGCGCGGTCGCGTCGCTGAAGCCGATCACGGGTCGATCTAGCGGCAATGAGTCGGGCAGCCGGCTCAGCAGCCGGGTGAGCCCGCTGCCGCCCCGCGCCAACCACACAGCGGACCAACGCGGCGAGCGCAGGGCCTCGACGAGGTGGTCGAGTCGGTGTGGATCCGGGGCGGCCAGATGAAGCCACGGCTGGAGCAGAGGCTCGATGGGTTGCAGGTCGAAGCCAGCGTCTCGGGCGATCTGGAGCCCGTGCTCGAACCGCTCCACGCCGTGCGGGTGGCAGGGGGCGACGACAGCGATGGGACCATCCATCATCGGGTGAGGCCTTCGACCCGCTCGAGGGGCTCGGTCGGGACGAACCGGCCGCGCTCGTCCAACCCGACGCCAGACATCGCGACGCCTGGGTCATGCGTGTACACAAGACGGCCTCGACGGCGCACCAGGTCGTCGAGCAGAGCCTGTTTCTCGTTGATGAGCTGCTCCGGGAATCGGTCGTAGCCCATGGTGATCGCCGCGTGCAGCCACGGCGTTCCAGGTACCAGATCCGCCGCGAACACGACGGGTCCGGCTGGCATGTCGATCTCTGCGAGGAGGAGGCCCGGCGTGTGCCCGTGGCTGATGTGGAACCTCCAGCCATCCCCCAGTGCGGCGCTTGTGGCGGTCTCTCCCGGCCGAGGAGATGCAACCTTCTCGAGGCGGCCGCTCGCGGAGAGCAGGGCGTTCAGCTCGGGCAGGAATGACGCCCGGTCGCGGGGGTGGGGGTGAGTGGCGCGTTCCCATGCCTCCTCGCCCACGACGTAGGTGGCGTTCGGGAACAGGAGCTCCGGGTTCTCTCCGTCGCGCCACGGGGTGAGCAGCCCGCCCGCGTGGTCGAAGTGCAGGTGCGACAACACCACGACGTCGATGGATGTGTGGGGCGCGCCAGCATCTTCCAGGTTCTGCAGGAGGACGTGCTGCTCCTCGACAACGCCAAACCGGTCGCGAAGACGGGGCTCGAAGAACGCTCCGATGCCCGTCTCGAGCAGGATGTTCCGGTTGCCATCTCGAACCAGCAGAGCTCGGCAGGCGAGCGGGATGCGATTGCGCTCGTCCGGCGTGCTCCACCGCTCCCACAGCGCGCGCGGGGCGTTGCCGAACATGGCGCCACCGTCGAGCCGCTGGCTGTTGCCGAGCACGGTCGTCAGCGTGCGTGTCATGCGCCGTGGGTATCCCAGCCCAAGTGCTGCGCCACCGCGTCGTGGATGGCTGGACGGAGTGCGCGGATACCGGCCTTGTCGTCGCTCGGGTGCACTCGGTTCGAGAGCAGGGCGACGGTGGTGCGGCGGCTCGGCACAACCCACACGCTCGTGCCCGTGTAGCCGAGGTGGCCTACCGAATCGTCCGGGAAGAACTCCCCTGTTGACGTGTAGCCGCCCCGGGTGACCCTGTCCCAACCGCCGCAGTGACTCCCGGGCCCTCGAGCGCACCACAGCGTCCGGAGTGCGGTGCCCGGCAGGTCCGAGTACTCCGGCGCAGCGACCGCGACGCGAAACGCATCCGCGAGGCGAGCCGTGGAGAGCGCGGTTCCGAACAGGCCCGCGTGGGTGCTGATTCCCCCCATCGCGGCACAGTTCAGGTCGTGCACCGTGCCGACGACCACCCGATCCCGCACTGGGCACAGCTCGGTCGCCGCCGCCTCGGGCCAGCCCCAAGAGAGGTCGTGCTGGGCCGCGGGGCGGAGGATGCGCTCGGCGAACAGCTGGTCGAGCCGCGCCTCTCCCGCCGCCTCGAGCACCGCAAGGAGCGCGATGAACCCGAGGTCCGAGTAGGCGTGGCGGTCGCCGGGGGCGGTCGCCACCGGGGTGGCGCAGGCGCGAGCGATCACCTGAGCGCGGGCCTCCGCGGTGCCCCATGCGGCGCCGGTGTGCTCGAACAGCGGTCGCCAAGGTGGCAGCCCGCTGCAGTGCGTCAGCAGGTGGCCCACCCGAACTCTGGGGTCTACCGTCGGGACCCAGCGCGCCGCCGGGGCATCCAGGTCCAGGAGTCCGTCGGCCAGCAGCGATGCGGTGATGCTCGATCCCACCAACGCCTTGGTCACGGATGCGAGGTCGTAGGGCTGTTCTTCGGCGGCCTGGCGGTACGGGGACAAGCGCGCGGCACCCGTCGTCGCCAGCGCCTCCACACGACCGTCTACAAGCACGCAGAGCGAGGCCGAAGGCACGGAGTGGGCGCGGGTGAGGCGCTCGAGCTCGTGTGGGAGGTCAGGCACGGCCGAAGGGTACCGTGCTCGCCGCCCGCGCGATAGGAAGCCGGCCCACGCCGTCCGGGAGGACCCATGGCCAACGAGGGGCGTCGCTGGTTCGAACAACGCAAGGAGTTCCAGCCCGCGTCGAAGGCCTTCGCGAAGGAGGGGGAGGGGACTCCCGATCTGTACACGTTGTGCCCGAGCTGTGGCGAGATGCTGTACAACGAGCAGCTGGTGCTCGACCTCAACGTGTGCCGGTCGTGCGACCACCACCTGCGGATCAGCGCGGTCGACCGCCTCACGGCGCTGTGCGACGAAGATGAGTTCGAGTGGCACGATGCGGGTCTCGAGCCCGTGGATGCGCTCGGGTTCGTCGACAGCAAGCCCTACCCGGTGCGCCTGGCCGCCAGCCGGAAGAAGGCCGGCCGCAAGGACGCCTTCCTCTCCGTCTCGGCTCACATCGAGGGATTGCCGGTCGAAGTCGGTTGCTTCGACTTCAAGTTCATGGGCGGCTCCATGGGCTCGGTCGTCGGGGAGGCGATCACTCGGCTGTACGAGCGTGCGGCCGAGCGCCGGGTTCCAGCCATCGTCATCTCGGCCTCCGGTGGTGCTCGGATGCAGGAGGGCGTGCTCTCGCTGATGCAGATGGCGAAGACCTGCGCCGCGCTCGCTCGGCTGCACGACGATGCGGGCATGCCGTTCATCTCCGTGATCACGCACCCCACCACCGGTGGCGTCGCCGCATCGTTCGCCATGCTGGGGGATGTGATCCTGGCCGAACCGGGAGCGCTGGTCGGGTTTGCCGGACCGCGGGTGATCAAGGAAACCATCGGCGAGGAGCTGCCCGAGGGGTTCCAGACCTCCGAGTACCTGCTCGAGCACGGACTGATCGATCGCATCGTCTCCCGCCCGGAACTCCGCACGATGGTCAGTCAGCTGTTGCGGCAGCTGTTGCGCTTGCCTCCGGTCGAGCGACGGTCCGAAGCAGGATGAAGTCCCATCCGGTGCTCGAGGGGCTCGCGGCCGCCGGCGTGCGCCTGGGCCTGGACCGCATTCGCCAGTTCCTCACCGCGATGGGCGAGCCGCACCAGCAGTACCCCGTGGTGCATGTGGCGGGGACCAACGGCAAGGGCAGCACCTGCGCATACGTCACTGAGGCGCTGGTGGCCGCGGGCTACCGGGTCGGCACCTTCACCTCGCCGCACCTGGAGCACGTGAACGAGCGGGTGCGATTCGATGGGATCCCGGTCGACGATGGCTCATTGGTGGCCGCCATCGAGTCCGTGGACCGTGCCCGATGGGACTTCGCACGCACCGTGGGCATCTCCGAACAGCCACTCACCTACTTCGAGATGATGACGGCGGTCGCGTTCCAGTTGTTCGCCGAGCGCCGGGTGGATGTAGCCGTGGTGGAGGTCGGGCTCGGCGGGCGGCTCGACGCCACAAATGTGGTCAAGCCGGTCGTGTGCGCCATCACCCACGTGGGCATGGATCACATGGACGTGCTCGGTGACACGGTCGAGGCCATTGCGGCAGAGAAAGCGGGGATCATCGAGCGTGGGGTTCCCGTGGTCGTCGGCGCCATGCGCCCTGCGGCGCGCGCGGTGATCGAGAACATCGCGCGCCGACGTGACGCGCCGCTGTGGGTCCCGGGAGCCCACCTTCGCCGAGAGCTCCGCCGCGATGGCTGGGTGCTGGCCACGCCTATGGGCGTGCTCGAGGGCGTCCAGCTGCAGATGCCGGGCCTGCACCAGGGCGCCAACGCACTCGTCGCGCTCGGCGTGCTGCATCGACTGCGAGAACTTGGGTTTTTGGTGGATGATGAAGCGATCACGGTCGGTCTGTCCCGCGCTAGACTGTCGGGCAGGATCGAGCGTCCCGTACCGGGGCTGGTCGTGGATGGCGCGCACAACGTCGACGGCGCGGCCGCCTTGAGCCTGTGGCTCGGGGCCCAGCCTCGGCCGGCCTCCCGCATCCTGTTGTTCGGCCACAACCAAGACCGCGACCCCGTTGCCACCATCTTGCCTCTGCTCGCACACGTGGACGAGGTGGTCACCACTCGGTGCGCCCATCCCAAGGCCCGCGATCCGATGGACCTGGCGCTGGCGCTGCAGGACCTCGACGTGACGCTGTCTGCTGGGGGGAACATCGACGACACGTTGGCCGAGGTCTACCAGGAGGCGGACGAGACCGTGGTCGCGGGGAGCCTGTACCTGGCCGGCGCAGTGAGCTCCCTCCTCCGGGACGGACTGCTCGAGGGGCTCTCTCCCGGTGGCGGGCCTGCGGGGGAGCTCCGGGAGATCCAGCTCGACTGAGCGTCAGGTGTGCGCGGCCGGGCCAAGCTCCCTCGCGAATGTGCCGAGGAGCGCGTCGACCACCGTTCGCCCGGTCACGTACACCTCGAGGGCGTCTCGGCTGTCTGCGATGGCGCGGGCGCAACGCTCTACACCCGTGGGCCAGAGCGCACGGCTCCAGCGGTCCACGACATCGGCCCGGTCGGCGTTGAGCAGCTGCCCTCCGCCCGCAGCCTGCACCGTGGCATCGCGTAGCAGGTCTTCCAGGACCTCCAGCACGTCTTGCACGGCCGCACCCCACTTCTGGCGATCGCCTGATGTGAGCTTGCGGGCGAGCGTCTGCCTGGGGTCTGCGCCGCCCGCGAGCGCGTCGAGGACCTGGTCTCGGAGCTTGAGGCGTCGCTTCAGGCCGCCCTCGGCAAGGGCGAGCGCGCGTCCGGGACAGCCGAGGGAGAGCGCTGCTGCCTGCTCCGCGACCGTTCGGTGGCCGCGATCCCCCAGCCATGCGGCGAGTGGGCCCATCGGCACCGGCCCGAATCGCACCCGCTGGCAGCGAGAGACGATCGTGGGCAGCAGGGCCGACGCATGGCTGGCGATCAAGATGAAGCCGGTGCCCTCCGGGGGCTCCTCGAGCGTCTTGAGAAGGGCGTTGGCTGCCGCGGGTTGCATGGCCTCCGCAGGATCGATGATCACCACCCGCCTCCGACCTCCGTAGCGATGGTAGCCGCTCTTGCGGATCACCTCGCGCACGTCCTTCACGGGGATGATGCGGGTGGCGCGGTCGGGGGGCGGCTCGAGCCGGATCACGTCAGGGTGGGCTCCGCTCGCGATCGTGTGGCACGACCGGCAGGTGCCACAGGGGCGTTCGCCGTCGCGTTCGCAGTTCGCCGCCATGGCGTAGCGCTCGGCCACGGTGCGTTTGCCCACGCCTTTGGGGCCCTCGAAGAGGTATGCGTGGTGCGCCTCTTCGGCGCGCAACGCGCTCCAGAGCTGATCGAGCACCGTTGCGTGCCCGAGGATGTCCGTTGTGCCTGGCAACATCGGTCCTGTTCGACGCATCGGACTAACCGGATAGGCGTACGCGTATGCAGGGCTCGGGAATCTACCGTCAAGTCGACGCTTGGACGGCTGCGTCGACCGAGGTTCTGGCTCAGCGGGCGGTGTCGACGCGAACGGGCTTGTTCGATGGCGGACCTGACCCCCGCCGTTCGCCGGCTCCCCGGTTCGGTCCCGACGCCGGCGGGCGCCGATGAGAGGTCCCTCGGTGGACTTCGACCGGGCGATGCGGGCGGCGCTTGCCATTCCGGGCGTGTTCGTCGACGCTCTGGATCGACTCCATCCGGTTCGCCGGAACCCCGAGCCTCCGGCGCTGGACGACCTCGTGGAGCGGGTGCGAGCAAGCGCCAGGCATCCAGAGGCCTACCTCGCACTCGAGGACGGGCTTCACCACGTGGTGCAGCCCGACGGCCTGCAGGCGTATCAGGAGCGAGGGGGCACCGCGTTCTGTGTCGGTGGACTGAACGTCTCGCCACCGCGTCGGGTCGCCTACCTCCGACGCCTCAGAACCATCCTGTCGGACCGTGGGATCCGTCGGGTGCTGATCTTCCCACTGCGCCCTCCCGAGCTTGCCGATGCTGCCATGGCGGGTCTCGGCGTGGTCCAGGTCGGGGTCGAGGCGTGGCTCGACCTCGCAGACCTCACGTTCCGCGGAAACCGGTACGAGGGACCGCGGCACATGCGCAACCGGGCGCGGCGCAGGGGTGTGGTCGTGGCCAGTGTCTCTCCGGAGCGGCATCGGGCGGAGCTGGACGCGATCCACTCTGAGTGGCTCGGGAACAAGCGTCCACGTTGGCGGATGAAGCTGCTCGTCGGCTCACCGGGGCTCGATCGGCCCTTCGACCGTCGGTACTTCGTGGCGCGCACCGATCAGCGCATCGAGGCATTCCTAACCGTGCTGCCGGGAGGCTCCGGCATCTACGGCGTCGACGTAATGTGCCGGCGTCCCGACGCGCCCGCCGGAACGATGGAGATGCTGATCATGGGCGCGGCGGAGGTTCTGCGGAGCGAGGGCGCGGTCACCCTGTCCTTGGGTCCGTGCCCAATGGCCGGGATCGAGACCGAGCGCGCAGGCAAGGTGATCGGCGCGGTCTTCGGCGGCTTGTACAGCTCGTGGATCGGCAACAAGCTGTTCGGCTTCCGGAACCTGCACCGGTTCAAGAAGAAGTTCCGGCCCCGTTGGGAGCCGGTCTACTTCGCGGCGGCTCCTCGGCTCGGCCTGCTGGAACTCTACCTCGGATGCCGGATGTGGGGCCTGTACTAGGCCCGCTCACCGCTGAGCTCGGCGACCCCGCCCAGGCGCGCCTACTCGGCGCGCTGGCTTGGGGTCACCTGTGCGGGCGGGGCAGAAGCGTCGATCTCAGGCGTGTGGATCGGGAACTTCGGGGTGGTGCCTTCGGCCTCCACCTTGCTCTTCCGCTCGCGGCCCATGCGCTTGCGGCGGAGCGCGCGACGCTTCTTCGTGACTTTGCTGTAGGAGGCCATTGCGTGCTCCGATTGATTGCGCCCAGGGAGGCGCGAAACCCCCGCCGACTAGCGCAGGGTGGTGCGGGCGTCAACCCGCTCGGGGGGCGCCGACGCAATGCGCGTCGGCCGCATCGTCAGCCGAGGTTTCGGTATGCGCCGACCACCACGGTCTTGTCGTTGCCGCCCATGTTGGCGGTGATCCCGACGGAGGGCGGCGTGGCGACCTGGTAGTCCCCACACAGCCCCTTCATCTGGCGGAAGATCTCCAGCACCTGCTTCACGCCGGTGGCGCCGACGGGGTGACCGAAGCCAACCAAACCTCCGCCCGTGTTCACAGGCGTGTCACCGGTGATGTCGGTACGACCCTCACGGACCAGGGCGGCGGCTTGACCGGGTGCAGCGAAGCCGAGTGCCTCGTACATGAGCAGCTCGGTCACAGTGAAGCAGTCGTGAACCTCCGCGATCTGAACCTCTGCGGGCGTCAGTCCCGTTGAGCCGTACAGCCGCTCGGCGGCCGCGACAGTGGTGTGCAGCGCGGTCTCGTCGCCATCTACCCACAGGTTGCCGGTGGCGTGCTCCAGCCCGATCACCTCGATGGCGTCGGCCTCGGTCTTGCCGAGCTGGCGGAGGCCCGCCTCGCTGACCACGACCAAGGCGCTGCCACCATCGCTCACCTGGGAGCAGTCGCTCATCTTCATGTACGGAGCGAGATCTTCGTTGGACAGGAAGCAGGGGTTCCGGGGCCCGGGAGCCGCGGCCGTCTCCAGGTCCATCGTGACGGCCCGCATGTGCGCCAGCGGGTTGCGGTTGGCGTTGGCATACGCCTTGACGGCAACCCGGCCGATGTCCTCCTCGCTGACGCCGAACGCATCGCGGTACACCTTGGTCCGCCGCGCGAACAGTGCGGGGAATGTGAAGTCGTCGAGGGCGCGCTCTCGGGCGTAGTGGCTCGCCCGGGCGAGGTAGTCGCCACCGGTGCGTGCGGACTGGGTGGTCTGGACCTCCGCGCCGACCACCAGAGCTACGTCCGTCCCGGCCTGGATCGACTCGATCGCGCTGGCGAAGGCGAGCCCACCGGACGCGCAGGCGCCTTCGACCCGCATCACGGGCTTGTGCATCATGCCGGGGGCGGCACCGACCACTGCAGCGCCGAGGTGGCCTTGGTTCGAGAACAGCTCGCCGACGAAGTTGCCGATCCACGCCTTCTGGACGGCGGACTCCGGGGTGCCAGTTGCGGCAAGGGCGCCCTGGACCGCGTCGCGCACGTAGTCCTCGAGCGTGGGGTTCTCCCGAGTGCCGAAGTCCGGGTGGCGCTTCCAGACGAAGTCTGGATGCTTCTTGCCGATGAACGGGGTGGTGAACCCACCGATGACGAACGCGCGCCGTGCAAGGCCCATGATGTTCTCGCTATTCCTCGGGTTGTTCTGACTTGACCGCGGCATACTCGGCGAGGACTTCGTCGAGACGCTCGATGGACTGAGCGACCTGCGGGTCAGACATGTGGTCGCTGGTGCGGACCTGATCGCCGTAGCCAGCGACCTGCTGGAGCAGCACGTCGAAGTCGTGCATGCGCGGGTCGCGCCGCTGCTCGCGCAGGGCAGACACGAGCCCCGCCATCTCGTTGCCGAGATCCTTCGCCTCTTCCGAGTCGGAGAGTAGGAGCTGGCGCCGGATCAGGGAGATCGGTGCAGCCGCCCGGCCGGCGAACACGGCATCGGGCTGGCTGCGCAGGCGCACGTTCTCGAGGGCCGCTGGGCTCGGGCCACGGCGCAGCTGGTCCGGATCTGCGGGGTTGGCGTTGACGATGGGCGGAGTGAGGCCCTGTCCGCGATCCATCGGCCGCATGCGACCGCTCACCGGACGCGCCACCTTCTCGGCGTCCACACCGCGGTTCTCGACGATCGCACCGCCCGCCTCCTCCTCCGGAGCGGCGTTGAAGTCGACGCGCCCGGGCGTCGGGTCGGGGATGTCGCCGCCGGTGTCGGGCTTGGGGAACAGGAGCACCGCGAGGCCGATACCGACCAAGCCCGCTGCGACCAACCACCATTTCTGCTGCATCACACCCTCCTCACGCCGGAGCGGCGCCATCGGACCGCATCGGACGCGCGTCGCGGCCGCGGCGATGTCGCCATTGGTCAAACCGGAACCAGTGACGCGCAGTGCGAGTCGTAGCCGGTGCCGCGAGACAGCGCCCGATCTGTGCACCGTCTGGCGCCGGTCAATGGGAAATATGGATCCCAGCTGTTGATCGATTGTCCAGGTAGAAGATCATCTTTCGCGATGCGGCCTCCCGAAGGTCCAGGAACAAGGGCATTGATCCTGATCTGTCCATGGTACTATCCCCAGGATGCCCACAGGGGGCTGGGGGGACGAATGCGGCCGATCTTGAAGTGGGCGGGGGGTAAGGCGAAGCTCGCCACCCAGATCTCGGATGCGTTCAACGAGCCGTGCACAGGCACGTTCTTCGAACCGTTCCTCGGATCTGGCGCCGTGTTCCTCAGCCTCTTCGCTGCGGGCCGTGTGACGGACGCCGTGCTGGCTGACGCGAATCCCAAGCTGATCGAGGTTCACCAAGCCGTTCGCGACGACCCTGACGGGCTGCTCGAGGAGCTGGCCGCGCTGCCGGGCGACGACTGGCGAGAGCGCTACTACGATATCCGTGAGTTGTACAACGTAGGTCCGTGCGTTGGGCCCCGACATGCAGCGCGGTTCATCTGGCTGAATCGAGCCGGATTCAACGGGCTGTATCGGGAGAACAAGTCAGGTCGGTTCAACGTGCCTGTCGGTCGGTACACACGTCTCTCGATCCCCAGCGAGGCGAGGATCCGTGAAGTGTCCGCGGCTCTTGCTGGCGTAGAGCTCGTCTCTGGGGACTTCGAGACCATCGTCGACCGCGCCCGGGCTGGCGACCAAGTGTACTGCGATCCTCCCTACGTTCCGCTGTCGACCACCGCCAGCTTCACTGGCTACTGCAGCCTGCCATTCGGCCTGGCCGAGCAGAAGCGCCTGGCCAACATCGCGCAGAAGGCGGCGCTCCGCGGAGCGCGGGTCGTCCTTTCAAATCATGATCTACCGGTGGTCCGCAACGAGCTGTACCCGACCGCGCGAGGGTTCGAGCACGTGTCGAAGCCGCGTGTCGTCCGCGCGATCAGCCGTAGCGCGCGCTCTCGTGGAGCTGTGACCGAGGTGATCGCGGCCATCGGCCCGCTCTCGAAGGTCGAGGCGGCCTGAACCTGGCGGCGTCGCTGCCTCGGCGGAAGGTCTCGCCGTCGGCATGAGCGGTGCTTACGTGACTGCGTCCCCGGTCGCATGGCACGGGGCGCGGAGGCAGCATGGCGGGCGAGGAACCCCGGCGCAGGGCGGAGCCAGGAGCGAGCGCCGCCACACGGATCTTGGTCGGGCTGACCATCGCGGGGGGCCTGGTGTTCGTCGCTTCCCTCGGAGCGGTGGCGTGGCTGGCGAGTCGAACGGACGCCGGTGACGTCAAGGAGGCCTCGTGGCTGGAGGTTCGCCTGGCCGGCACCGTGCCGGATGCGCCGAAGCAGGGGGAGTTCGTGTTGGACCCCGGGAATGCTCAGCCACTGGCGACCGAGATCGCAGCGGCGGTGCGCGCGGCGGCGAAAGACGAGCGGATCGACGGCATCCTGCTGGAGCTAGAGGGAACCAGCGGCGGCTGGGGCCGACTGTCGGAGGTGCGTGCGGCGCTCGCGGAGTTCCGAGACGCAGGCAAGCCCTGTGTCGCCTACGCGGAGTCCTATGCGATGGGCTCGTACTACCTCGCCTCGGCATGCGACGACGTGGTGTTGGCACCCGGTGGCATCGGGCTGGTGAATGGCCTGTCGAGCACGATCACCTACTACGCTGGCAC
>JBLFXJ010000140.1:0-18101 GCA_047609825.1 Myxococcota bacterium | reverse complement strand
CCGGTCGCCGCTGTGGGTGCTCGCGGACGGGGTGCGCCTCCGTCGACGGATCCAGGACGTGGGCGCGGCCCGGGTGCTGCTGAACACCTCACTGCGCACGCGGGCTCTCGCGCGCGATCTGGCGCTTGCGCGGGTGGCGATGGCCGAGGGCGCCCGGGTGTGCATCTGGGTGCATGGGGCGGATCCGCGCTGGCTGGCACGGCTCCGGTCAGGACCCGCCCGGGCCGCACTCCGGTCCGCGCTGTCAGGCGTGGAGCGACTGCTGGTGCTCACCGCGGAGCAGGCAGAGGTCGTGTCGGGCCTGGGGCCGTCCGTGGTCCAGGTGACCGCGGCGTGGGATCCGGCGCTGCTCGACGGCGGACCTGCCGATCCCGCCACCGGGAGGCGGTGGCTGTTCCTCGGCCGGCTCCATCCAGCGAAGGGGGTGTGGACGCTGGTGCGCGCGGCCGCAGAGATCCCGGGGCTGCAGCTCGACCTCGCCGGCACGGGGCCCGAGGCGGAGCCGCTGCGCAGCTGGGTTTGCGCCTGGGGACTGTCGGATAGGGTGCGCCTGGTGGGGTTCCTCGATCCCGCAGCCAAGGCGGCGGCGCTGCGTTCTGCCGCGGGGCTGGTGCTCCCATCGCGTTCGGAGGGGTGTCCGGTGTGCGTGCTCGAGGCCATGGCGCTGGGCCTCCCGGTGGTGGCCACGGCGGTGGGCGCGATCCCTGAGCTCGCACCGGGTCCGCTTGTCGCCTCGGGGGATGTGACGATGCTCGCCGAGGCCCTGGCGCGGCTCGACAGCGCGCCGGCCGTGCGCGCGCGCATCGGGGCGTCGAACGCCCAGAGGGCTGGTGCGTTCGCAGCGCCCGCCGTGGCGGCGTTGGTCGACCGGATGGGGTGGTCGGATGGCTGACCCGGTGGTGGTGTACATCGGAGGGGCGGCCCGGAGCGGCACCTCGGCGCTGGGCCTGCTGCTCGGTGCGGCGCCAGGGGTCGTGTGGGCGGGCGAGCTGCGGCACCTGGCGCGGGACCTGGTGGAGGATCGGCAGTGCACCTGCGGCGCGCGGGCGTCGGCCTGCCCGGTGTGGTCTGAGGTGGGGAAGAGGCTCGGCGGACCGGCGGGGTGGCGACGCGCCAGGCGGCGTTCGGCGCTGGATCGGCTGGCCTGGGGCACGGACGGGTCCACGGTGCGTGCGGTGGCGGCGGTCACCGGGGCGCGGATCGTGATTGATAGCTCGAAGCACGGGGCACGCCCATGGGGGCTGGTGCGGGACGGGCTGCAGGTGGTGCTGGTGCAGGTGGTGCGGTCTCCCGAGCGGCTGGCCGACCGGCATGCACGGCGGCGAGGCGCTGTGTCAGAGCAGCGGGCGGCGTCGCCGGTGGGGTGGATGGTGCGGGATCTGGAGACCGGGCTGCGGTGGCGCTCGCTGCGCGCGTCGCATCCGGTGGTCCAGGTGGACTGGGACGCGCTGGTGGCCGATCGGGCGCTGCTGGTCGACGTGTGTGCGGCCGCTGACATCCCGGCCGAGCCGGTCCTGGCGGCGGCTGAGGCGGGCGTGCGGGCCGAGCACGTGCTCACCGCGAATCGCCTGCGCACGGGCTTCCTGGTGCTGCGCCCGGATCCGCCTCCCGCGCTGCCGACCCGCTGGCGGATCGCGGCCGGGGGAGCCCACTTCGGTCGGTGGGTGGCGCGCGGATGGCGGTGACCCGGAACACCGCATGGGCCCTCGGCGCTCAGCTTGCCGCCGCTCCCCTCCAGCTGGGAGCGGCGGTGCTGCTGGCGCGCTGGCTCGGTGCGGCGCCGTTTGGGCAGGTTCAAGCTGCACTCGCGCTGGTCTGGCTAGCGACCCTTGTGGCGCAGGTCGGGCATGTGTCGGCGCTGATCTTCCAGGTGCGGCGCCGCAGCGTGACCCCCGGCGGCGCCGTGGGGCAGGCGCTGTGGCTGTTGAGCGCGACCAGCGCGGCCGTGCTGGCTCTCGGTTGGCTCGGTGCCGATGTGTTGTCCGCGTGGGTGCAGCTCGAACCGGCCGTGCTCGCCGTGCTCGCCCTCGTCCTGCCGATCCTGGTCACGGTGCAGGTGCTCGGCGGGCTGGCCAGGGCGGTGGACCGGTTCGGGCTGTGGGCGGCCTCGTCGCTCGCCTACCCGTTGGTGGTGTGTCTCGGCGCCGCGGCGCTGCTCTCCAGTCCGGCCGATCCGGTGGCTGCGCTGGCACTGGCGGGGGCTGGGTATGGCGTCGCTGCGGCCGTGCTGATCGGGGGGCTGCTGCCGACCACCGGGGTCGCGCTGCGCCTGAAGCGGGCGCCGTTCATCGCGTCGGTCCGGTTCGGCCTCACCGGGTACGTCGGCGTGGTGGTGGCGGCCCTGCACGAGCGGCTCGACCTGTTCTTGCTGGCGGCGCTGGCGGCGGACCCGGTCCAGGTGGGGCTGTACGCGGTGGCCGTGCAGGTGGCGAACCGCATCCGCATGCTCCCGCTGGCCCTGGGCAGCGCGCTGTACCCAGAGCTGTCCGACATCACCCGGACGGACCGCGACGCGTTGGCGGTGCGGGCGCTCCGGGTCGCGGTGGTCGGCGTGGTCGTGGCGGCGAGCGCCATCGCCGTGGTCGCGGGGCCGGTGGTGCCAGCGCTGTTCGGTGCTGGGTTCGCCGAGGCGCTGCTTCCGCTGTGGGTGCTGCTCCCGGCGACCGTGGCCTACAGCGCCCAGCTCGTGTTGGTCCGGTACTTCCAAGCCATCGATCGGCAGCGCGTGAACCTCGCGGCGCAGCTCGGCGGGCTGGCCGTGAATGTGGCGCTCAATACCGCATGGATCCCTGGATGGGGAGCGACCGGGGCCGCGGCCGCGAGCCTGGTGTCGTATGCACTGACCGCCGTGATCATGCTCGGCGCATTCCTTCGCCACACCGGCCTGCCCGTGCGCGCCGTGATCCCGGGTCCGTCGGACCTGATCGCGGTGTGGCGCCGGCTCCGTGGTGGTGCGGCGTGAGCGCGCTCTGGCTGGCAGGCGGCCGGCAGTCCAGGCCCGCGGGAATCACCGATCGCGACCACTCCCCGCTGTATTCCGAAGCGGTGCTCGCGCGCTGGGAGCGGGGGCGGCCGCCCGAGGTGGTGGCGACCTACAGGAGCCCGCCCGAGGTGGCGGGGCCGGCCGTCGGCCACGTGTTCAAGGGACTCTCACGGGACGGAGACCGGTGGCTCGCCTGCACCGAGCGCGAGCTGGTCTGGTTCGATGACTCCGGGAAACCTGTGGATCGGCTCGATCATCCGTGGTTCAACGACGTGCACCACGCCGTCCGCCACCAGGGGAGGGTGCGGGTCGCCGTCACCGGCCTCGACGGCGTGCTCGAGCCCGAGAGCGGGCGGTGGTGGGGCCCCCCCATCGCAGACCGGGACTGGAGGCGCGTCGACACCCGCCCCCACGCAGTGCACCCGAACCACCTGTTCGCGCACGCCGGCGAGACCTGGGTGACGCAGTTCCACGCGGGCGAGGCGAGCTCCGTGACGGCCGGTTCGGCGCTCGCGGTGGGAGCACCGCGGATCCACGACGGCGTGGTGCGGGACGGCAGGGTGTGGTTCACCGTGGTGGACGGTCGCTTGCGGGGAGTGAGCCCGGCGGATGGCACCGTGGACGAGATCCGGATGCCCGGTGAGCACCCGATGGGCTGGTGCCGCGGGCTGGCGCCGGTGCCCGGTGGCTGGGCCGTGGGCTTCACCCGCCTCCGGGCCACTCGCTGGCGGCACAACCTGGCCTGGCTCCGCGGCACCCTCCGCGGGGATCGCACGGTGACTGATCAGCCCACCCGGGTCGTGGTGCTGGAGCATGGCCGGGTCGCAGAGGTGCTGCCCGTAGAGGCCCTCGGCCTGCACGCGCTGTTCGCCATCGAGCCAGGGCCCTGATCTGCACGGGCAGAGGTCTGCCCGCGAACGTCTGGAGTTCAGCGACCTGTGGCCTGTGCTCAGGCCCGGGGAGCGGGTGTCCGGGCCGGGCTGACCGTCGCGCTCGGGTGTGGTTGAATGGGGGGCACGACGAGAACAGACGGAGGTGCCATGCGGTGGGTATCAGTTGTGTGGATCCTGCTGGCGTGTGGCGTCGAGCCAGACGCCGTGCCGACCGAGTCCGACGCGCTCGGCCAGTCGATCGGTGCGGGCGAATGGGCGCTGGCGGGTGGGCACCGGATCGTCGCCGATGCCTCCGGCCTCCGGATCGAGGGGCCCTCTGCCCAGGTGCTCTCCGGTGAGCTGCTCGGCGCGCCGGCCGTGGCTCCGAACGGTCGGTTCGTGTTCTCGGAGCGGGTTGGCGAGGCGCGGTTGCGCGCCGTGCAGCGTGATGGCACCGAGTGGGCCGTGCACACCGTGGTGGCGGCGGGCGATCCCGGCCGTGCTGCCATCTCGAACGATGGCGACACCATCGCCTACGTCGCGTCCGCCGGCGGGCTGCCGGCCGTGTTCGTGGTGCCCTTCAGTGGCGGCGAGCCCGTGCAGCTGACCAACGTAGGCGTGTCGCACGATCCCTCCCGCGGCGGTCCACCGCCAGGCTTCGTGCCACCGCCGCACGAAGCGCCGCTCGCATTCGAAGGCGACACCGTGACCTGGACCGCTCCGGACGGCCGACACACCGTGGAGGTGCCCTGATGAGCGTGTTGTTCCTGCTCGTAGGGCTGGCGGGCGCCCAGGATTCGACCTACGCATTCCCGACGAGTGACGACCACTATGGGTTCTTCTATCCCACCGCATATCTCGACGAGGGCGGCGTCACGGACTGGAACTGCGGGTCCATCACCTATGGCGGTCATCGGGGGTCCGACTTCGGCGGTGGTGGGTTTCCGGGGATGGACGCCGGCCGCGACATCCTGGCGGGTGGTGCTGGCACTGTCGTGTACGTCAACGACGGCGAGTTCGACCGCTGCACCACCGGGGAGTGTGCCGGCGGCAGCGGGTTCGGCAACTATGTGAAGATCGAGGACGCGGCTGGATACACGACCTACTACGCCCACATGAAGACGTGGTCTGTGGCGGTCGCGGTCGGCGATCGCGTGTCCTGCGGCGACCACCTGGGCCAGATGGGCAGTTCGGGCTTCTCCACAGGGCCGCACCTGCACTTCGAGGTGCGGGACCCGGCGGGCACCTCGAAGGATCCGTTCGAGGGGCCGTGCAGCTCGAATCCGTCCACCTATTGGCTCGACCAGGGCCTGTACGACGCGCTGCCCGGCAACACCTGTGATGGCGGGGGCCCGGACCCGGATCCGGACCCAGTGGAGGTGACGATCAGCGTCAGCCCGCTGATCGTCGGGCGAATCGGTACCCTGCGGGTGGAGGGCGCCGAGCCGGGCGAAGAGGTCGTGGTGCTCCGGTCTGGCGCGGCGGGTGACTGGTGTCCAGTGGTGATGGGCGGTGACTGCACCGGCCTGGCCCACCCCGGGCGCGAGTGGGCGCGCGGGCCGGCGGACGGTGACGGCGTGGCCAGCTTCCCGCGGCTGGTGTCGCGGGACAGCACGGTTGGAAACGACCACTTCCTCCAGGCCTTCGTCTACCGAGGCGGGCACTGGAGAGGCACCGAGGTGGCGCGCGCTGTCATCGAGTGACGGCGCCGGAGGGGCAGGGGGGCAGCGCACGCGTGGGCTGCCTGCCTCCCTCCTACTTCTTCATCTCGCGGCGGCGCTGGGTCTCGGACTCTTCTTCGTTGTCGATGAGCTCCGAGAACTTCACCTTGCGGTTGGTGGTGCCGCCCTCGAGCTCGCCATCGCCGTCGAGATCGACGCCGCGGCCCTTGTGCTCGAATGGCCAGTCCCAGTTCTGCTCCCCGGAGCCGTCCTGCGGGACGGAGATGGGGTTGAACTTGTCGCGGGCCTCTTTGGAGGGGTCCGCCACCTCGTGCTCCCCCCCGTCTGCGTTCAGGGCTGCCGCGGCAGCGGCGTCCATGAACGGCGTGTCGCTCGGCGCCTCGGGAGTGTTGTCGATCGCAGCATCGGCCTCGACGATATCTCCCAGCGTGGGCCCGTCGTCTTCTGCGACCATCGGCTTGCCGGCGATGGCGGAGCCTGCTCTGGACGACGTGGGCTCGGGCTCACCGCAGGCGGCGAGCAACACGAGGGCGAACAGCATCACTGGTACTCGTGGAGCATGACGAACTTCGAGTACAGGTTGCCGTCAAACTTATACAACCCGATGAGGGGCTCGTACTTATAGCGGATCTCAACCTCGAGCAGGTTGTATGGGTCCTCGCGGTAGGTCACGTTGACCGTGCACTCGGGCTCGTAGCAGTCCATGTTCATCATGGTGAACGCCTCGAGCGCGTGGGCTTCCGCTGCGGGCACCACCTTGGAGCCAGGAGCGTCCAGTAAGGGTTGCTCGTAGGTGGCGGAGCCGGTGCGCGCAGAGTCCCGCGCGATGCGCACCACGTTCTGGTACCGTGACATGAACCAGCTGAAGTCCACCAGGCCACTGATCATGGTCATGACCAGTGGGAGCCACACCGCGAACTCGGTCGCTGCGGACCCTCTGCGTAATCGTCGTCGAATCGAACGCATCTGGACCTCAGTCTGGGACGGGGGCGCGTTGCCACTCGTAGCGCATCATGGCGCCTGCCGAGATGGCGTCGGGCAGGGCGACGGTCCACCCGGTGATGCCCTTGTAGGGGACCGTGACTTGGCAGGTGAGGCTGCGACCGGGCACGATACCGGTCTCGCCGGAGCGGATGTCGCACCGGCCATCGCAGTCGAGCAGCGGCAGGCTCTCGATCATCTCGCGCATTCGCTCAGTGGTCCTGGCTGGCACATCTTCCAGCAGAGGGTCGATCATCGCGCCTTCACGGCAGGCGATGTTCACGACCGAGTCGACCATGGCTTGGCCCGCGAAGTAGCCGCCGTACTCGATCATCCCGAAGATGATGAGCAGGAAGGCGGGCAACGTGAGCGCGAACTCGAGCGCGTTTGCCCCGCGGCGTTGTGATCGACGGATGGATCTGGGGGGCATGAAGCGCTCCGTCACTGGACGAGGGTGACCGGGATCGACGCCGCGATCTCGATCATGATGCCAGTGAGATCGTCGGGGTCGGGGGTCTCGTAGAAGGTGCCCTGACCACGTGGAAGTGAATCGAGGAAGCTGAAGTCGGCGCCGGCCTCGTTGAACCCGACCACCCACACGTGGATGCCGTTCTCCCAGGCGCGGTCGACCGCGGCGACGGTGGCCGCGGTGCGCTCGGCGGTGACGTCGCCACAGCACGGAACGCCGTCGTGGTTGACGATGATCGCCTGGAACGACGTGGGGTTGCCGATGGAGACCAGCTGGTCGACCGCCTGCTCGATGCCCGGGCCCGGGGAGGTCTGGGTGCCGACCGCGTGGCAGTCCGGCATGTGCGGCTGCTCGTCGACGTTCAGGTAGTACTCTTCGCAGAACCACTCCCAGCACTCATCGAACAGGTCGGCGTCCCAGACCCCGTCGTAGGAGGCGAGGCAGTCGTCGTTCGACCAGGCGAGGGGCGCGCAGTTGCAGCTCTCGAGGATAGCCCACCGCGTGTAGATCTCGGCCTCGTTGCCCGCGATGTAGTCGATCGGGTCCCATGGAACGTCTTCGACGCCGCCGACGAAGACGGTCATGCCGATCATGTCGCCCGGGTAGGGGTTCTCGATCATGTAGTCGAGGAACGCCAGGTTCGCGGCCCGGGCACTGTCGATGTCATCCGCGTAGGAGCCGGTGATGTCCTGCGCGATCATGATCTCGCGGGTGCGCCCCGCAGTGACGGCGCTGCCGAACAGATCGGGGGCCTCTTTGTCGATGACCGGAGCCATCATCAGCTCGATGCTGTTGCCACCGGCGCGGGACAGCTGCACGCGGGCCGCGTTGCGGTAGTCGCGCGCCGCCGAGAAGTCTCGAGCCTCGGGGTCCCAGCCGCCGATCTCGACGTTGTCCAGATCCGCGGTGCCGAAGCCAACGGAGTTGGAGTCGACGATGTATTGGGCCGCCGCCCAAGCGTTTTCGTAGGCGACATCATCGTCGGACGCACGCCAGGCGACGAACGCGGCATGGGATGCGGCGTCTGCCACGTGCTGGGCCTGGGTCTGGGCGAGTTGGACATAGGAGATGTCCAGCCCCAGTGCCATGAACCCAAACACGACCGGGATCAACACGCCCATGAACAGCGAGTAGTTGCCGCGGCGGTTCTGACGACGGAGGGGCTGCGGACGGTGCATGTTGGCCTTCCCTTACTCAGCAGAAGATACCGGTTTGCGACCGCCACAGCTAGCGTGCGCGATGACGCCCGAGTGACCTGGCGATATCAGGCGCCCTTGCGGGCAAGCTCCGCGTCGATGACTTCCTTGAAGTTCTCGAACGGCTGCGCGCCACTGATCACGAGGCCGTTGATGTAGAACCCAGGCGTGCCGCTCATGCCGACCGTCTTGCCGTACTCGAGGTCGGCCTCGACCGTCTTGGCATGGCGACCGGAGGACAGGCACTCGTCGAACTTGGCCTGATCCGCGCCCACCTTGCCGGCGTAGCCCTTGAGATCCGCCTCGAACAGCGCCTTCTGGTTCGCGAACAGCATGTCGTGGAATTCCCAGAACTTGCCCTGCTCGCCGGCGCATTCGGCGCCCTGCGCGGCCAGGCCCGCCTCCTTGTGGAACGGCAGCGGGAAGTGCCGGAACACGACGCTCACCTTGTCGCCGTATTCCTTGGCGACCTGGTCGATCACCTCGGCGCCGCGGGTGCAGTAGGGGCACTGGAAGTCCGAGAACTCGACGATCTGGATCGGCGCGGAAGCGCTGCCCTTGCGGGCTCCCTTGCCGGCGTTGACGTCGGCGCGGAACGGCTCGAGGTTCACCTTCACGTCGGCTGCAGCGCGCAGCTCCTTCACGAAGGCGGTCTCGCGCTCACGCTTGCCCTGCTCGCCCAGGTACTGCTCGATGCGCGGGCGGACCTCGGTGAGGTCGGCGCCGCCCATGCGGGCCTTGTTCTCGCTGAAGAACGCCTCGATGGCGGCCTCATCAACGACGGGCAGCTTCTCGTCCACCTCGGCCTTGACCAGCGCCTCGACGCTGATGCCGCGCTTCTTCGCGGCGCCTTCCTTGAGGCGGGTGTCGATCAGCTGGTTGAGCGCGCCCTCGTAGGCCTGGTGCATCTGCATGCGCAGCTGGAACAGCTGGGCGCTGGCGGCCTCTTCGAGCTCTGAGGCCTTCACCGGCTTGCCGCCGATGGTGGCGACGACCGCGGGGAGGCCATTGGCGGCTGCGGGCGCGGCGGCGGGGGCGGCCTTCACGTCGGCGGCCTGGGCGGGCGCGGTGGCCGTGCTGGGCTCGGCGCCACAGCCGAGAGTGGCGGCGAGGGCGAAGAACGTCGTGAATCGCATCGGGTCTCCTGCAGGTCTCGGGAATCCCACCGGACCAGTTCGGCGCGGGGGTAGCTCGCCAGCCACGCTCGGTCCAGTGCGGTCTGACCTGGCGTATCTGCCCCGAGCGGGTGACTTGCGCACGATCCTGGGGGTCAAATGGTGTCGCTGCAGGTCTACAAGCTCGTCCACATGTTCGGGCTGTTCCTCCTCTTCACTTCCGTCGGGGGGATCGCGTTGCACGCGGCGAACGGTGGCACCCGCGACAGCAATACGGCCCGCGGCCTGGCGTTTGGCACCCACGGCATCGGCCTGTTGCTCGTGTTCGTGTCGGGCTTCGGCATGCTCGCTCGCCTGGGCATGACCGCCGGCGTGCCCGGCTGGGCCGTGGCCAAGCTCGTGATCTGGCTGGCGATCGGGGGCCTGGTGATGCTGCCTCAGCGCGCGCCCGGAACCGCAAAGGCCGTGTGGTTCGGCGCGCCCGTGCTGGCGGCGGTGGCGGTGTGGCTGGCGATCACCAAGCCGTTCTGACCGCCGCCGCTCAGAACGTCCAGGACAGGCCGCCCTCGAGGCCGAAGAACAGACCGAGGCCGTAGGGCTCCTCGGGGTCGATCGAGGCGGAGCGGGTGGCGAACACGGCGCCGAGGGCCAGGCCGAGGTGGTCGCCGGGCAGGAGCACGGCCCCCAGGGAGGCGGTGGGCTGGAGGCCAGCGACCCGCCACCGGGTGTCGTCGTACTCCACCTGGAGCGTCTCGTGGATCATGCTCAGGCCGAGCTTGGCGTAGGGGCTCACCGGGCCCACCTCCACGCTCGCGGCCACCTTCAGCGCGGTGTTCGCGACCACGAAGGTGTCGACGCAGCCGTCCGGCAGGCACACCCGCTCATAAACGGCCGGATCGAGGTTGTTCGCGTTGTCGAACTCGTCGCGGGACTCGTATTGCTCCTCCGAGGCGACGATCGGGGCGCGGGCGCGGGTGTAGCTGAAGTCCAGCTCGCCGCCGACCCGCCACGGCCCGAGCACCGCGGCCAGTGAGCCCTCCGCGCCGAGCACAAGCGCCGAGGCGCCGCCCACCGGGATCGGGGGGAGCACGCTGCCGGCCACACCGACCGCGAGGGTGTCGCTGCCGCCGAGCCAGCCGCCGCGAAGGCGGGGCAGTACGGGGCTGTAGCTGGTGTTCTCCTCCTTCCCGGACAGGTTCTCCCGCGGCTTGCTGAACGGGAACGTGGAGAGGGAACCGCCGATATGAACCCCCTCGCGCCGGGTGAGGACCGCGCTGCTGAGCTGCGCCTCGTTCTGCATGGTGAAGCCCTGCTCCGCCATGGAGATGGAGAGGAACCGGTAGAACCGGTCGGCGCAGCCGGGGTTGCCCAGGCAGTCCCGGAACTCGGGCGTGCCGTCGACCAGGGTGGCCTGGCCTTGGGCGTTTGCGGCGGACAACATGAGGATGAGCGCGATCATTCGTTTCCGATGTAGCCGAGGAGCTCGAGGGCGGCGCGCTCGTCGGCGCTGGCGCCAGCGACATCCACACCATCGCGCAGCGCGACGATGCGTGCCTGCTCGCCCGGAGGCGGCACGAGGATGGTCCCGGAGGCGAGGCGGACGTTTCGTTCACCCTCGCTCCATCCCATGCCGGTGGGCTCGACGGCGGACAGCGTGCGGGGGCTGCCGCCGACGCTGACCGACACGCCGTCGGTGCTCGCGCCGTCCGCGCGGATCCACACGATGCCCGACGGCTCCGTGCCGGGGGTGAACGTGACCGTGAGGCCGTCGTCGGACAGGCTGACCGCGCCGACCTCGTCGGGCAGCAGCTTGGCGGTCTCGCCCCACTCGAGGTTCGCCCGGTGCTCACGGCCGGCCTCGGGGTCGAGCACGCCAGCGCCGCGGGCGGGGGTCGGGAGGGTGACGATGACTGGCGGATCCCCGGCCTCGAGGGCGACGAACAGCCGCAGGCCCGCGCCGAAGTGGTCCTCGGAGAGCTTGTGGGCCTCGGCGAGCCGGGGGCGGAACGAGGCGGTGTCGGTGGTGGGGGCGAGGTCGGTGTGCTCACCGGGGTCGGCGGCGAGGTCGTACAGCTCCTCGCGGCCCGATGCGGTGTGCAGGATGTACTTCTTGTCTTCCCAGACCACGCCCCAGCGCTCGTGGCTGTATTGGAGGTAGCCGACAGGGATCGGCCGATCCCACACGTCGTCGGCGGTGGTGAGCCGGGTGCGCAGGCTGACGCCGTCCACCTCGGGCGGGGTGAGCCCGGCCAGATCGAACAGCGTGGGGCCGATGTCGATCAGGGAGGCGGGCGCGCGCACCACGTGCTCGCTGGAGAGCCCGCCCTTGGGACGGAACCAGATCATCGCGCGGGTGACCTCGTCGTACAGGGTGTGGTTGTGCTCGAACCCGCCGTGGTCCCAGAACTCCTCGCCGTGGTCGTTGTGGATCACGACCACCGAGGCGCCGTCGAGGGCGTCGATCCCGCGGATGAACCGACCGATCTCCTGGTCCATCGACGCGAGCTCGCCGGAGTACATGCCCTCGAGCTGGGCCTTCCAGTCCTCCTTGAGAGTGCCCTCGCGCTGCCACTTGAGCACATCCCACCGGTTCGCCCGGGCGGGGAAGTCGGCGGCGGGCGCCTCGACGAACCGGTCGCGGAAGGCGCCGGGCGCGTTGTAGGGCAGGTGGGGGTCCATGAAGTGCACGAACAGGAAGGTGTCGCGGTGCTCGTTGTCGTCGAGCCAGCTGAGCGCGGCATCCACCTGCACCTGGGCGTCGAGGTCGCCGCGGAACCACCACCAGTCGAACCCGTTGTCGAAGTCGAACCGGGGCTGGAGGTGGATGTTCGCGACGATGCCAGCGGTAGCGAACCCGGCGGCCTGGAACACCTCGCCCACGTTGGTCGCGCCGACGGCATCGAGGGGCAGGCGGCCGGTGGTGGCTGACCGGAACGAGGGGCGGGTGCGCGGGGCGGGGGTCCAGGACTTGATGAACCGGGCGCTCTGCCGGCCGATGGCGTCGAGCTCGGGCGTGAGGCCGCGGGGCTCGCCGTTGAGACCGAGGTGGTCGGGACGGAAGGTGTCGAACGCGATCACCACGACCCGCCGCGGTGCGCCGGAGGGGGCACCGCTCACCGTGGGCGAGCCCCAGAACAGCCAGTCGAAGTGCGGGTGCGCGTTCTTGCCGGGATCGGAGACGAGGGAGAGGGTGACCTCCTGGCCGGCCCACTTCGACAGGTCGACCTCCCACCGCTGGTAGCCCTCGAGCTTGGGCGTGATGGGCAGGCGGCCGGCCTCCTCCTCCCCGCTGCCGGAGCGCACGAGCAGCACGGCCTCGGCGCCATTGGTCTTCGGGAACGACAGGGGCGAGGGCTCGAGGGCGAGGAAGGTCTCGAACCGGGCGGCCTCGGCTGGAACGGTGACGGTGTAGGCGGCGGACGCGGGCGCCGGCAGCATCAGGCCGTGGCGGGTCTCGCCGGCGAGGGTGAGCTCGTACCGAGCGAAGGCGGCGGGGTCGTCCATGCTCTGTGGATCGTGCCGCTCGAGGGCTGCGGGCACGGCCGGCCAGCGCACCTGGACCGCACCCGGTCGGGGCATCGTGGGGTAGCTGATCACCACCGCCCGCCCGTTGATGCGCCAGGTGGGGTTGCGGGCCTTGCCCACGGTGGCCCTGGAGAACGGGATCACCTCGCCGTCGACCAGGATCTCCATGCCGACCGGGCGGAACCGCTGGTCTTCCTTGGACAGATCGAACGGGAGGGGCGCGCGGATGGCCTTGAGGATGCGCGCGGCCTTCTTCGGGTTCGGGATCGCCTCGTGCTCGAGGGTCCATGTGCCCACTGCCTCGAGGTCGATCTTGTCGCCGAGGGTGGGCGCGGTGAGGGCGTATTCACCGTCTCGCAGGTGGAGCGGATCCGCGTGGGTGGTGCTCGCGCGGTCGAGGGCGTCGAACCCTCCAGAGGCGGTTGGCGGAGGGGTGGCGGACTCGGGCGAGCCGGTGCACCCGAGCAGGACGGTGAGCGCGAGGAACAATTGACGGGCCTCCGCGGTGACTTGGGTGCTTATCCGCTCGCCCGCACACCGTCTTGACCAACGGGATCAACGGCGCTCCACCGTGAGCACCCTGCGCGTAGGCACCTGGTGCAGGACCGTGCGTGCGCCGTCGGGCCACCGCACCTCGACCCGCTCGGCCTGGTCGTGCGCCCCCATGCCGAAGTGGGCGATGGGCGGACCGGATGAGGCGTAGCTGGTGCCACCGGCATCGATCCGGCGCTGCTGGGTGAGCCCGCCGGCGGTGACCCGCACGTGGGCCCCGATGGCGTCGGGGTTCGGGCCCGTCGTCCGCAGGCGCACCTGCAGGGAGGCGGCGGCACCGCACCGCTGGAGCTGCACCAAGTGATGGCCGTGCACGGTGGGCTTGACCAGATCGAGCCAGCCGTTGCCGTCTACGTCCGCCACGACGAGGCCTCGGCCGTGCTCCTGGTCATCGACGCTCCACTCGGGCGCCCGATCGATGAACGTGCCGTCGGGCTGCTGCTGCCACAAGGCGTCGGGCTGGGCCTTCGGAGAGTGGGCGATGTCGCTGTCGAGGGCGCCGAACACCACGGTGGCGTCGAGCTGGGTGTCGTTGTCCACATCGGCGAGCTCAGCGCCCCACGCGATCACCTGCCCGCGGGAACGATCCGGGATCAACCCCCGCGATTCGGCTTCGTCCACCCAGATACCGCCTTCGGAGCCGATCATCAGCCGGATCTTGCCCCAGGCGGGCACCAGCAGGTCCGGGCGACCGTCGGCCTGGAGGTCGCCGATGCCGAGCCCCATCCCCGACACCGTGAGGTCGAGCCCGGCGCGGTTGCCGTCGAGCACGAAGCCCGAGTCGGCGCCCCAGAGGAGCTGGCAGGGGCGCACATGGGGGCCGAGGTCATTCACCAGGTACAGGTCGTCGCGGCCGTCGCCGTCGAGGTCCATCAGGCGGGCGACGAAGGTGTAGGCATCGGCGGCGTCTGCGGGGACCACGTGGCTGCCGTCGACGAACCCGGCGCCGGTGTTCAGCAGCAGGCGGGTGGGGTCGGCCGCGGGGAGGTCGGACAGGGAGGGCAGGGTCTCGTCGATGGGCCCGTGGCCGGCGACGAGGAGGTCGAGGTCGCCGTCGCGGTCGGTGTCGTGCCAGGTGGCGGAGGCGCTGTGGTGGTCGCCGAGGTCGACCCCGAGCTGGACGGCGCGATCGGTGAATCGTCCGTGGCCATCGTTGATCAGCAGCGCGTTCGGCAGGCCGTACCTTGTGATGTACACGTCGGTGTCGCCATCGCCGTCCATGTCGGCGGCGGCGGCACCGAATGCCCGATCCAGCGCCGCGGTGGTCCACCCGTCGCGCGCCTCATCCAGGGGCTGGTGGTCGACGGCGATGAACAGGGAGGCGCCCTCGTCTCCCACGAACAGCACATCGAGGCGGTCGTCGCCGGTGAAGTCCGCGACGGCCGCACCCGCACCCCAGGTGCGCAGGGCGGTGGCGGAGACGCGCTCCCGGATCGTGTCGAATGCGCGGGCATCCCGTGCGGCGGGGTCGGCGCACACCAGCGGCGCCGAGAGCAGGGCGTGCACCCGTGGCCCGGATGGGGCGAGGGTGGGGGCTGCCGACGATTGCGCGCGGACGTGGGTAGGCGGCGGATCGTCCGCCCCGGGGGGCCCGACCCGGCACGCCATCGCCAGCGTCGCCAGCCACAGGCAGCGAACCACGCGTCCTCCCGCTGGACGTCAGGCTATCCTGGCGGACCCGACCGCTCTTCCAGTGAGCGCGTCGATGGACGGAGGCGGCGTGCGCGCACTGGTGCCGGCCCTTGGCCTGCTGATGGGATGTCCCCCGAACGACCCCGGCTATCCGCCGTTCGAAGACACGGGCTTGTGGATGCCGGGCGAGACCACCACCCCGACGGTGGTGGGCACGACGACCGGAAGTGTGACCGTGGAGACGGGCGACACGGGCACGGTGCCCACGGTGCCGACCGGTGTGCGGCTCGATCTCGGGCCCCGGATGCTGTGCGCCGATCCCTCAGAGCGGGACAGCCTGGGACCGTACCTGGAGCTGCCGGTGGTGGCGGCGGCCGAGGCTGGGCTGGGCGTGATCGGCTCGGGCGTGGTGGTCGCGGACTGGACCGGGGATGGCTGGCTGGACGTGTACTGGGCCGGTGCCGGGGGCGGCGCGCTGCACATCTCGAACGGCCAGGGCGGGGTGGATGCCTCCGACACGGTGCTCGGTGCGATCGACCTCACGAATGCCGTGGGCGGGTCGACCGCGGACGTGGACGGCGACGGCGATCTGGACCTGCTCGTGCTCCGGGATGGGCTGCCGACGAAGCTGCTGCTCGGGGATGGGCTGGGCGGGTTCACCGACGCCAGCGACGCCTGGGGGGTGAGCGTGGTGGACACGCTGACCTCGACATCGACCTGGATGGATGTGGACGGTGACGGGGATCTGGACCTGTTCATCGGCGGCCTGGGAGACGACCCGGAGGCGGTGGAGCGCGCCTCGAGTCCCAGCTACCTCTTGCTCAATGACGGCACGCGGTTTGTGACCGCGGAGCTGCCGCCGGCCCTGCAGGACTCGCTGGTGCACAGCGCGCAGCTGCTGCCGGCGCCGTTTGGTCCGTCGCTGGTGACCGCCCACGACACGGACCGCACGAGCACCGTGTGGACGGTGCCCGCGGTGGCGGAGCGCCTCGGGGATTGGATCTCGCCGGGCGGCACGACCGCACTGGCGGTGGCCGACGTGAACCGGGACGGCCTGCCGGACCTGCTCGCCGGTGGGCCGGACCGCCTGGACCGGTTCCTCGCCACGGGCAGCCCGACCTCCGGCGTGACCTGGCCGCTGTCGGATGCCGAGAGTGCGGGGTTGGTGGGCGATCCTGTGCTGAACCAGGGCCGCCCATGGTCGATGGTGGCGGCAGACCTGGACCTGGACGCGGACGTGGACGTGCTGGTGTCGTTCGGCCCCTGGGCCTCGGGCGAGGCGGTGGACCAGACCGACGCGCTGTTCCTCGCGGAGCTGAGCGCGTACTCGGAGTCGGCGGAGGCCTGGGAGCTGGCCGATGTAGGCGATGTGCGCGGGGTCGTGGCCGCCGATGTGAGCGGCGATGGGTGGCCGGATCTGGTGAAGAACCGGCGGAGCGGGGACGACGCGCTGCACGTGTCGCGCTGTGGGGCCGAGCACTTCCTCACGGTGCGCACCCACCAGCCGGGCACGGCGAACCGGTTCGGCATCGGTACCCATGTGGAGCTCGACGCCGGCGGTCGGGTGCAGCACCGCTGGGTTGCGGCGGGGACCGGGTATGCGTCGGGCGGGCCGCCGGAGGTGATGTTCGGGCTCGGGTCGGCGGAGACGGTGGATGCGCTGACGGTGATCTGGCCCGATGGCACGAGCCACAAGCTGGGTGAGCTGACGGCGGACCGGGTGGTGACGGTGGTGCGGGAGTAGTCTGGCGGGTCGCGACGATCGGCGCGGTCAGCTATGTCACCGGCCCACACTGGAGCGTGCATGGACAAGGTGTTTCCGTCCGCCGCCGAGGCGGTGAAGGACATCCCGTCGGGCGCCATGATCATGGCCGGCGGGTTCGGCCTGTGCGGCATCCCCGAGAACCTGATCCTCGCCCTGCGCGATGCGGGCCCCACCGGGCTGACCTTCGTGTCGAACAACGCGGGCGTCGACGACTTCGGGCTCGGATTCCTGCTGCAGACCCGGCAGGTGAAGAAGATGATCTCGTCGTATGTCGGCGAGAACAAGACCTTCGAGCGGCAGTTCCTCTCCGGCGAGCTCGACGTTGAGCTGGTGCCCCAGGGCACGCTGGCCGAGCGGATCCGCGCAGGGGGCGCTGGAATCCCGGCGTTTTACACCGCCACCGGGTTCGGCACGCTGGTGGCCGAGGGCAAGGACGTTCGGTACTTCGAGGGCCGCCCGTACATCCTCGAGCGCGGGATCGTGGCCGACTTCTCGATCATCAAGGCGTGGAAGGGCGACCGCCATGGCAACCTGGTGTTCCGGAAGACGGCGCAGAACTTCAACACGATGATGGCGACCGCCGGCAGGGTCACCATCGCCGAGGTGGAAGAGCTGGTGGAGCCGGGCGAGATCGACCCGGATCACGTGCACACGCCGGGGATCTTCGTGCAGCGGGTCGTGCACGGGCGAGACTACGACAAGCGCATCGAGCGCCGCACCACGCGGGAGGCATGAACATGACCGTCAGCCCACGGGACCGCATCGTGGCCCGCGCCGCGCGCGAGCTGCAGGACGGGTTCTACGTCAACCTCGGCATCGGCATCCCCACCCTGTTGGCGAACGCCGTGCCCGAGGGCATGGACATCGTGCTGCACTCAGAGAACGGCCTGCTCGGCATCGGCCCGTTCCCCACCGAAGACGAGGTGGATGCCGATCTGATCAACGCCGGCAAGCAGACGGTGAGTGCGATCCCCGGGTCGTCCTTCTTCCACTCTGCCGATTCCTTCGCGATGATCCGCGGCGGACACATCGATCTCGCCATCCTCGGCGCGATGCAGGTGTCGGCCTCGGGCGACCTGGCGAACTGGATGATCCCTGGCAAGATGGTCAAGGGCATGGGCGGGGCGATGGATCTCGTGGCGGGCGCGAAGCGCGTGATCGTCACGATGGACCACGTGACCCGTAAGGGCGGGTTCAAGCTCCTCACTCGGTGCAACCTGCCGCTGACCGGCATCGGCTGCGTGCACATGCTGATCACCGATCTGGCCGTGTTCACCTTCGACGGCGGGCTCACGCTCACCGAGCTGGCCGAGGGCGTGACTCTGGATG
>JBLFXJ010000139.1:0-18126 GCA_047609825.1 Myxococcota bacterium | reverse complement strand
GGCGTCGCGGTGCTCGCCGAGGCCCGGCGGGCAGCTGTGGGTCTGGCGGGTGGTGTCGGTGTGGAAGGTGGGACCGGGGAGTGCGACCTCGCCGAACGCGGGGTGCTGTACAGGCACCCGCTCCACCTGGGGGTGGGTGAGCACCTGGTCGACCTGGAGGACGGGGCCCGCTGGCACCCGCGCGGTGGCGAGCAGGGCGTCGGCGGCGTCGAGGGAGAGCCGGTCGAGGGCCGCTTGTACGGCGGCGTCCACTGCGTCGCGGTCGGCCACCCGGTCCACATTGGTGCGCCAGTGGGGGTGGTCGGGCAGGTCGAGGGCGGCGCGCAGGCGCTGCCAGATGGCGTCGTTACCGCAGGCGACGGCCAGGTGGCCATCGCCGCAGGGGAAGAACCGGTACGGCACCAGGCCGCCGTGGGTGTTGCCCCGCCGGGTCTCGACGTGGCCGGTCACGGCGTACCGGGTGGCGTGGTAGGTCAGGCAGGCAGCTTGGGCCTGCAGCATGTTCACGACCACCTGCTGGCCGCGCCCGGTGCGCTCCCGCCGGAGCAGCGCCATCAGTGCGGCTTGGTTCGCGAGCAGACCCGCCACCAGGTCGGTGATGCTGTTGCCGTGCTTGGTGGGGGGTCCATCAGGTTGGCCGGTGATCGACGCCCCGCCTCCCATGGCCTGCAGTGCCAGATCATAGCCGGGGCGGGCGACCCAGGCGGGGTCGCCGCGGTCGCCGAATGCGGCCACGGCGACGTAGACGAGGCGTGGGTAGCGCGCGTGGAGCATGGGCCAGTCGAACCCGAGTCGGGCGAGCACGCCGGGCCGGAAGTTCTCCATCAGCAGGTCGGCGTCGGCGAGCAGGCGGTGGAGCACCTCGCGGCCGCCAGGCGTCTTCAGGTCGAGCACGATGGACCGCTTGTTGCGGTTGGCGGACAGGTAGTAGGTGGAGTGGCCGTCGATGACCGGGCCGAATCGCCGGGTCTCGTCGCCGCCTGGTGGCTCCACCTTGACGACGTCGGCGCCCTGGTCGGCGAGCTGCTGGGTGGCCCAGGGGCCGGCCAACACGCGGGTGAGGTCGATGATTCGGGTGCCGTGCATGGGGTTTGCTATCGCGGGGGGCGGGCGGGCGCGGGTCCGGATGGGCGTGGTTCGGGGCGCGGTTGGTGAGGCGGTTCGGGTGTGGTGGCCGGATGAGCGTGGTTCGGGCGTTCTCGGGGAGACGGTTCGGGTGTGGTGACCGGATGAGCGTGGTGCAGGCGCATTCGGGGAGAGCCGGTGCCTGCTGGCGTGGTGCCCCCCCACTTGCGCGGCCCCTTCGTCCGTGGCGGGCCGGACGCCGGATCGGGTGGGGTCGTACATCTTTGGGGGTGGGTGGTGGTTCGGGGCGGCGGTGGCCGGGCGGTCGGGGGGCGTGGGTTCGGGCGCTGCTGGGCGGGCTGTGGTTGCGCGCGACGGTGGTGGCCGGCAGAACACAGGTGCCTGACGGGGTCAGGACGGTAGGTGTTACATCAACTGTTGAACACTGGGAACTGAGGGGGTCGGGACGGTAGGTGTTACATCAGCTGTTTTGGAAGAACCTGAAGGACTCGGCGCGCACGGATCGCGGCCTCGGCCTTGATAGATCCGCGACGGGTGACTCGGCCGTCGCTGGGGGCGATGGTGTGGACGGTGGCGGATGGGTCGTCGCCGTGCGCGGAGCCCCCCATGAAGCAACATCGAGCCGCACGCACGGCATTGTCCACCGCGCGGACCGCGGTCGATGGACCAGCGAGCAGGAGCAACAGCGACGCCGTCGCAGCCTTGGACCTGGGCGGCGGGCTGGTCGACCTGATCGGTGAAGACGCGGGTGGGGTGTCGGGGGACCGCCTGTTGCGGACCCGCGAGGGGGGCGCCTTTCGGGCGGCTGCGGTGTCCCATTTCGGGCAGAACTGGGTGCCAGAGGTGGCCATCGATCTGCTGACGCAGGAGGCGCTGCGCCAGGCGTTGCGCGACCTGCAGTCCGGGCTTCCGCCCCTGGGGGCTGTGGTGTACGTAGACCGGGCGGTCCGCGCCGCGCAGGCGATCCAGGGCGCGCTCGATCAGGAGAACGAGCTCGACTGGTACGCCTGGGGCTCCACCGGGAACGACAGCGACGGGGACGGCGTCGAGGAGAGCTGGTCCATGGAGGACACCGAGGTTCGGGACTTCCTGCTCGGAAGGCGCGAGGACCCGGGCAATGGCCGGATGAACTGCTGGGAGTCGGTGCTGGTCGGAGCGTGGCGCGGTGGCGCGCTCTCGTTGGCGTCACTCCGCGAGCTGTTCCAGGGGTCGGTGGCGGAGTACCTCGCGGGAGGCGAGATGTGGGTCGCGCTGCGGGAGCGGGTGCGCGGTGGCCCGAGTCGCCGGATGGGGGAGGGGCAGAGTCCGCTCCCGGGCGACATCCTGGACTGCGAGGACGGGGCCCACGTGATGCTGGCCTTGGCGGTGGACGGCGATGACGTCACGGTGTTCTCGCTGTGGGGGCAGAACGGCGGCCGAGGCTGGGTGGCTGCGCTGGATGCGGTGCTCGACAAGAGCGGGTCTTCGCCAGCGGACGTGGAGTTCTTCACGCCGCGGTGGGGGTGAGGCGCGGGTCGCCTCCACTCGATATCTGGAGCAAGTCGTCCAGTTATCGCTCGACCCCGGTTAGGTACATGCCGAGGAACCACCCGTGCCAACTCTCCCACCCCGCCCCGACGGCGCCCATCTGGACTTCGACGGGAGCATGTCCTACAGCGATTACCTAGGGCTCGATGCCATCCTTAGCGCACAGGCCCCGCTCTCCGACGCGCACGACGAGATGCTGTTCATCATCCAGCACCAGACCTCGGAGCTGTGGATGAAGCTCGCCCTGCACGAGCTGCGCGTCGCCTCTGCCGGCCTGGACGAGGAGGACATCCGCCCCTGCTTCAAGATGTTCAGCAGGGTGGCCCGGATCTTCGAGCAGCTCAACTCTGCGTGGGACGTGTTGCGGACGATGACGCCCAGCGAGTACCTGCGGTTCCGCGACGCCCTGTCCAAGAGCTCGGGGTTCCAGTCCCATCAATACCGCGAGATCGAGTTCCTCGTCGGCAACAAGAACCCCGTGCTGCTCCAGCCTCACGCCCATGTCCCACACGTGTACGCCCGCCTGAAGCGGTGCCTCGAGGAGCCGAGCCTGTATGATAAGGTGACGTTCCTCCTGGCCCGTAGAGGATTCGACATCCCTCCAGAGCTCCTCGAACGCGACTGGACCCAACCCCACGCTTCGCATCCCGCACTGCTTGAGGCGTGGCGCCAGATCTATTGCGATCCGGCCTCGCACTGGCAGCTCTATGAGCTCGCGGAGAAGCTCGTGGACTTCGAGGACTACTTCCGGCGCTGGCGGTTCAACCACCTCGTCACTGTCGAACGGATCATCGGTTCCAAACGTGGAACCGGTGGAACCTCTGGCATCGGATACCTCGAGCGCATGCTCCAGGTCGTGCTGTTTCCGGAGCTGTGGGAGGTGCGCGCCGAGCTGTGAATGGGCCAGTCCCTCAGGCCTGCGCCCGGGGCTCGTCTCGGTGTTGCGCTGTGCACCCACTCACCGCCGGCGCAGCCACTCGGCCAGCGTCGCGAGCATCCCGGTGGACGGACCGCCGATGGTGGCGCAGCCCATTCCGGTGCCGCACTCGCGATCGGCGTGTCGTGGTGCCTCTCGTTCCAGTCAGCCCGCCTCACCACCGCCGGTCCATCGCCTCCATCGCCTCCATCGCCTGCCGCAGCCCATCCAACGCCGCGCCCTCCTCGGCATTCAGTCCCCCTGAGATCAGCTCCGGGCCCTCGTCCAGGCCGTCTCCCAGGCGGAACAGCGCATCCCCCAGCGCGCTCTGCACCAGCTTGTAGCGGTCATCGCGGAGGGTTCGGCCGAACCAGGCCCACGGCGGCGGCCCGTTCGGGCCGAACTGCTCGCTGTACAGCAGGCGCTCTCCGACCCAGTCCGGGTCGGCGAGCGCTCGGAGCAGGGACGTGCCGTCGAGCACCCACGGCTCCCCGCGCTCATCGGTCAGGGTGGTGGGGTCGACCCCGGCGATCTCGGCCAGCGTGGGCAGCACATCTACGACGTGCACGGGCGCGTCCGACACTGCGCCGGGACGCCCTACTCTCGGACCGGTGACGATGAGCGGAACCCGAACCCCGCCCTCGGCCACGGTGCCCTTCGAACGGAGGGGATCGAGCGGCGGCAGGATGGCGTGGGTGGGCGTGCCGTTGTCGCCGATGACCAGAGTGGTGATCGGTGCAGCCGTCCGCAGGTCGATGCCGACCAGCATGCGGGCGAGCTCGGTGTCGAGGGCCGTGACCATCGCCGCGAACAGATCGGCCTCGGTGGCGTCGGCGGGCAGGGGTGCGTCGAGCAGGTGGGCCGGCGGCGCGTGCAGCGGGGTGTGGGCCGCGTTGAACGCCACGTACAGCAGCCACGGCTCAGGGAGCTCCTCGGCCAGCGCGATGGCCTCGTCCACGGTGTCGATGGTCATGTACGTCTCTGACAACGACAGGTCACCGTCGACGTTCTTCTCCCACGACAGGTAGTCCCGCGGCTCGTCCCGGTTGAGGATGGCGTTGTGTGGGTTCGCGAGGCTGCCTCGATGGGTCGAGAAACCTGCTTCGAGGGGGTGGGCGCCGGGGTCACGCCTGAGGAACGAGCCCACATGCCACTTGCCCACCGCCGCGTTCGACCACACGTGCTCAGACGCACCGTGCAGCACGCGTGGCAGGGTGATCGAGGCGGTGTCGAGCTCCGCGAGGTCGCTCCACGGGTCGCTCCACGTACCAAGGCCCGCGCGCGAGGCGTACTGCCCGGTGAGCAGTGCCGCGCGGGTGGGGGTGCAGGTGGGGTGGGCATAGGCGTGGGTGAACCGCACACCTTCGGCCGCCAGCTGGTCCAGCGTGGGGGTCGATGGCGGGTCGGGGTGCATCCCATACGCACCCACCTTGTCGAGCCCGATGTCGTCGAGCACGATGATCAGCACGTTCTCGGGGCCTGTCGCCGCGGGGGCCGTGTCCTGGGGTGTGGACGGCCGATCGAGCGTCGCCGCACCCGGCCCGCACCCCACCAACAGCACCCACCCGATGCGCCACATGGACCGCACGATAACCTCGCTCAGGGACTGGCCCAAAATAAGTTGTGCAGCACCGAGAGGGCTCCACGGAGTCCAGGGCAAGGAGGATGACGGAGGGGATAGCGTGCTATCCCGAGGGAAGACGACGCAGAACTGGGCTTCCTGGGGCACTCGAATGCAACAATCTATTTTGGGCCAGTCCCTTACACGCCGTCGTCGTCGGTCGGCGGGTCGTCGCCCCACGGGGCCACCCACGGCAGCAGGAGCATGCCGGGCACAGAGAGTGCCGCGCACAGCAGGAAAAACGAAGTATATCCGATGCTCTCGACGATGTAGCCGGTGGCGGCGTTGGCGAAGGTGCGGGGCACGCCGGTGAGGCTGGTGAGCAGCGCGAGCTGGGTGGCGGTGTAGGCGCGGTGGGTGCTGCGGGCGATGAACGCGACCAGGGCGGCGGTGCCGAGGCCGACCCCCAGGTACTCGAAGCTGACCACGGCGAACAGCACCCGTGCATCGGGCCCGACCTCAGAGAGCACGGCGAAGCCGAGGATGCTCGCCAGCTGCACCACACCGAACAGCCACAGCGAGCGCTGGATGCCGGCCCGCACCATCATCAGTCCGCCGAGCACGCCGCCGGTGACGGCCGACCACAGCGCCGCCCCCTTGGCCACGGTGCCGATTTGGGTCATGCTGAAGCCCACATCCAGGTAGAACGGGGTGGCGAGGGCCGTGGCCATGCTGTCGCCCAGCTTGTACAGCAGCATGAACGTGAGCAGGAGCAGCGCCGAGCGCACGCCGTTGCGCCCGAAGAACTCCCGGAACGGCTCCACGACCGCAGCCCGCAGGTCGGGCGGGGGCTCGACGTGCACGGTGGGCTCGGGCATGAGCCAGGTGGTGAGCAATCCCACGCCCATGAATGACGCTACCACCAGGTTGACCTGGGACCACGGGAGCTGGTCGGCCAGGATCAACGCCAGCGACCCCGGAACCAGCGAGCTGACCCGGTAGGCGTTGACGAACATGCTGTTGCCGAGCCCGAGCTCGTGGTCGGGGAGGATCTCGCGCCGGTAGGCGTCGAGCACGATGTCCTGTGAGGCCGAGAACAGCGCTACGACGGCGGCCACCGCCGCGATGGCTCCGGTGCTCACGGAGGGGTTGCACAGGGCGAAGGCGGCCAGGGAGACGAGCAGCCCGAGCTGGGTGATCAGGGCCCAGCCGCGGCGTCGTCCGAGGGGAGGTGCCCACCGGTCCATCAATGGAGACCAGAGGAACTTCCAGGTGTACGGGAACGCGATGAGGCTGAACAGGCCGATGGTGGCGAGGTCGACATCGGCGTCGCGCAGCCAGGCCGGCACCAACTGGTACAGCACGTACAGCGGCAGGCCCGAGCTGAACCCCGTGAGGATGCACAAGCCCATGCGCGGGTTGACGACGGAGGCCCAGAGGGAGGGCGCGCTCACCGGGCCCACTGCCGGGCATCGGCGAGCCCCCTCACAGGAACAGGCCGACGGCGACCAGGGCCGCGACGAGGAGGATGACTCCGGCCAGGGCGAGACCGGCGAGCGCGCATCCACCGCCCACCACCCAGCCCATGCGTGAGCTGGCGGCGGTGTCGGGGGTGTCGAGCTGGGGCGGCGGCACGTAGGGTGCGGGCACAGGGGCGATGGGCTCGGCGTCCGGGGTGCTGGACTCGGCGGGACTGCGGCGGGGGACCTGGCGTTCGAACACCGTGACGCCGCCGGTGTCCAGCCGTGCGCGGGTGCGCAGGGGAGGCGTTGGGCGCGGCGGCGGCGATTCGCCCGGTCGGAGCGGCGGCAGGTAGTCGTCGGGACCCATCGTTGCTGCGGCGCTGCGCTTCTCGGTGCGGGGCCCGAGCTGCAGCCCCACCAACGGATGCTCGACTCCGGGTGGTGTGCGCAGGCCGCTGCGACCCTCGATCGCGTCGAACACCAGCGCGTCGGCGAGCTGATACTCGCTGGTCACGTCGACAATCTCGGCCGGGAGCGGGCGCTCATCGGCGTGGAAGCTGCACATGCGCTCGGCCATCCGGAGCAGCGAATCCGGGCCACTGGACCCCCGCAGCGCCTCTCGCAGCCGGCGGTGGTGGCCTGTGGCGTCGGTGATCTTGGCCAGGTCGCGCAGGGCGCTCTCGGCAGCTCTGTGCCCGAGCAGGAGCTCGAGGAGCACCACGCCGAGGTCGAACACGTCGTCTTCGGGACCGCCCGTCGGCTTGGGCGGCCAGGCCATGCGCGAGGCGGGGGCCACGCCGGCGAGGGACTCGGGCTGGCACCACCGGAGCGAGAACGGGCGCCCGGCGCGGAGGCCGGCGGTGGACAGGCAGCCCACCCGGAGGTCGAGGGGCTGAGAGCCAGGGCCGCGCACGTGGTGCAGGCGCTCGAGGAACTGGGCGCCGCGGAAGAGCAGGGTGGCGGCGAGGTCGTCGGGGAGGGGCTCGCGGCACAGCTCCCGGACCGTGGGGCCCTCCGTGGCCTCGAGCACCAACGCCGCCCAGCCGTCGAGCGTGACCACGCCATAGGCCGTCGGCAGCCCCGGATCGGGGTGGGCGTCGAGATAGGCCGCCGTGTCTTCCAGGCGGTCGAGGGCGTCGGGGATGGCCCCCACCGCGAGGGCGCGGAGCTCGACCGGGGTGGAGCCGTCCAGTCGTGCGGCCAGCCGGTGGGCCACGCCGTCGACGCCGTAGTGTCCGGTGATCTCCAGCTGCATACCGCTCTCCCAGGCATGCCTGCCGGTGGGCCCAGGAAGCAGAAACGCCGCTCCACAAAGGTGGGCGGCGCTGCATAGTGCACCATCTGTAGGGCGACCACCGCGGACTGTCAAGGGCCGTGGGCGGTTCGAGTCTTTGTGTTGGACAAAGGCGGGTGATCCGACTCGATGGGCGAACGCCCGAGCCGGGCTCGTCGCGGGTCGTCGGGGCGCGCTACAAGGCGGCGACCGGAGCCCTGCCATGAGCGACGACACCGTGAACCGACTCACCGCCGCCACCGCCCTGCTCGAGGCGATCGTGGAGGATCGCTCGATGCTCGCCGGGATCGACGCCGAGCTCAGGGAGCGGTTCCTGATCGCGGCGGGTCGGGTGGCCCGGCCCACGGGCAAGGAGCGTCGCAAGCTCGCCCGGGAGCGCCGCAGGCAGACCAAGCTGGGGCAGCGCGAGGCCAACGAGGCCCTACTCGACCAGACCGGCATCCGGAAGCTGCGCGAGAACCCGATCTTCCAGACGCCGCGCCGTCAGCGCGGTGAGCCGCAGCCACCCCCGATCGGGGTGCTGCATGACGCACGCACCTGCTACGTGTGCCAGTCGAAGTACACCGACGTGCACTTCTTCTACGACCACATGTGCCCGGCCTGCGCCGAGTTCAACTACGCCAAGCGCAGCCCCGAGGCCCACCTGCACGGGCGGGTGGCCATCGTCACGGGTGCCCGGGTGAAGATCGGCTACCAAGCAGCCATCTTGCTGCTGCGGAGCGGGTGCCACGTCATCGTGCTCACCCGGTTCCCCCGCGATGCGGCCCGCCGCTATGCAGCGGAGGAAGACGCGGATAGCTGGCTCGACCGCCTCGAGATCCACGGCATCGACCTGCGCCACACGCCGAGCGTCGAGGCGTTCTGTGCGCGCATCCTCGCCACCCACGAGCGCCTCGATCTGATCATCAACAACGCGTGCCAGACCGTGCGACGGCCCACCGGGTTCTACGACCACATGATGGCGCTGGAGACGGGCGACGTCGCCGCACTCACGGACCGGGAGCGCAGCGTGCTCGCCGAGACGCACGCGCTGGCGGTCGACACGGAGGCCTCGTCGGCCGAGCTGTCCCAGGTCAAGCTCACCGCTGAGGACCACCACGCGGGCACGGCGCTGTTCCCCGAAGGTCAGTTCGACGCCGATCTGCAGCAAGTGGACCTCCGCGCGTCCAACTCCTGGCGCCTGCGGATGCACGAGGTGGGCACGGTGGAGCTGCTCGAGGTGCAGCTGGTGAACGCGGTGGCGCCGTACTTGCTCAACGCACGGCTCAAGCCGCTGCTCGCCGCGGTGCCGACCCATGACGCCCACATCGTGAACGTGTCGGCGATGGAGGGGCAGTTCTACCGCACCTTCAAGTCGGAGAAGCACCCGCACACGAACATGGCGAAGGCCGCGCTGAACATGATGACGCGCACGGCGGCGCTGGACTACATCAACGCCGGCATCCACATGAACAGTGTGGACACCGGATGGGTGACCGATGAAGACCCCGCCCAGCACGCCGAGCGAAAGCGCGCCGAGCACCGATTCCATCCGCCGCTCGACATCGTGGACGGTGCGGCCCGCATCGTGGACCCGTTCTTCGACGGGGTGAACACGGGCACGCACGTGTGGGGCCAGTTCCTCAAGAACTACAAGCCCACGGACTGGTAGGTCACCGGCCGCGACGCTTGTCGGCCTGCACCGATCGGTACATCTTCCCGAGGCGACGGGACTCCTCGCGCCGGGCCCGGGTGTCCTGTCGACCGCGGTGGAACGCCGCTTCGCGCTGGAGCTTGAGGTAGCTGGACCACCGGCCGGCGGGGAGTTCCCCACTCGCGATGGCGTCCTGCACGGCGCACCCGGGCTCGTCGGAGTGGCCGCAGCTGCGGAACCGGCACTGTCCGAGCAGGGCCTCCACGTCGGCGAAGGTGGCCTCGAGGGAGGCGTCGACCCCCTCGCCGCCCCAGAGCTGAAGCTCGCGGATTCCCGGCGTATCGAGCAGCACCCCGCGATCACCGGGCAGCACGAACAGCTCCCGGTGGGTGGTGGTGTGCTTGCCGCGGTCGTCGGACCTGCGCTGCTCCTGCACCCGCTGGGTGTCGGCGCCGAGCAGGTGGTTCACCAAGGTGGACTTGCCGACGCCGGACATGCCGACGAATGCGGCGGTCCGCCCGGGACCGAGCCACCGGTCGAGCTCGTCGATGCCGGTGCCCCAGACCGCACTCGTGAGCAGCACGTCGGTGTCGCGGGCGACCGCGTCCAGCGCGCGGAGGGCGGCGGGATGGCCGGCGGGGTCGAGGTCGGCCTTGGTCAGCACCACCACGGGGGTGATGCCGGCCGAGCGCACGGCCACGAGGGTACGCTCCACCCGGCGGGGGTTGAGGTCGCGGTTCAGGGACGTGACCACGAACACCACGTCGAGGTTCGCGGCCACGACTTGTGCCTCGGTGCGCCGCCCGGCCGCCTGGCGGAGGAGCGCGCTCCGTCTGGGGAATACGGCGCGGATGCGGGCGGGGGCGTCGGCGACGGTGCGCTCGACGGCCACCCAGTCGCCGACGCGGGGGTGGGGGTCGAGACCGGTATCGAACGCGGGGTCATCTGGGGGACGGAATGGCAGGGCCTGGAGCGGCCCATCGGAGGTGAACAGCGCGAGCCGGCCGCGGTGCTCGGCGGCGACGCGGGCGGGGATGAGGGTTGGGTCGGACAGGGAGTCGAGGGACGACTGTAGGTCGTCGTGCCAGCCGAGGGCGGGCAGGGTCGGATGAGACAAGGTGGAGGCCTTCCGGAGTGGCGCCTTTGTGGCGCACGGATCGAGCGATGGACGTCATGACGCCCGCATCGGGTCGGGGTCCGGGGCGGTCCGAGAGGCTGGGGGGTGCGCCGTCGAGGTGACGACGCGGCCCAGAGCGGAAGCGGGGCAGGCGCGCGAGGCGCTAGCGGCGCAATCCGGCGTTCGGGAGGACGGCCCTGGCGAAACACAGAACAGTGGGCGACATGGGGCCTCCAGTTGGAACGGGTGAAACCGGAACATACTGGTCCCTACCCGGCGCGGCAACCGGGGTCGGGACGCAATCTGTTAGATCAACCCAAGGTGTTGCACCTAGCGTCCCGACCCCGTCGCTGGCATGCGTGGGCCCGTCTGGCAACCAGGGTCGGCGGCCAGTCCACTAGCCGGGGTCGGGACGCAATCTGTTAGATCAAACCCAAGGTCTTGCGCCTTGCGTCCCGACCCCGTCGCTGGCGTGCGCGGGGTCCGGGAGCGGGGGTGGTAGTCTCCCGGCGGGCGGCTCAATCGCCTGGTTGAACGACGGAGAAGGCCATGCCGGAAGAGACGACCCTGGACGTTGCGGTCATAGGTGGAGGCGTGTCGGGCGTGTACAGCGCCTGGCGGTTGAAGACGGCGCAGCCGCAGCTGCGGGTCGCTGTGTTCGAGGGCAGCGACCGGGTGGGCGGTCGCCTGTTATCGGCTCGTCCCCCCGGCATCCCCAACCTGCGCGCCGAGCTCGGGGGCATGCGCTACCTCACCTCTCAGCCCATCGTCACCGCCCTGATCCAGGACGTGTTCAAGATCCAGCAGTACGACTTTCCCGTGAGCGAGTCGAACAACATCGCCTACCTCCGCGGCGAGTGGCTGCGCGATGTCGACCTCACCGATCCTGCCCAGCTGCCGTACCGGCTGTCGTGGCAGGAGGAGGGCAAGTCGGCGGGGGATGTCGTGATCGACGCGATCGACCAGATCCTGCCAGGCGCCACCAGCATGACCGACGCGCAGCGCCGCGTCGCCGTGCGCACCGCCAGCTTCGCGGGGCGGCCGCTGTGGCAGCAGGGCTTCTGGCAGGTGCTGTACCGGGTGATGAGCAGCGAGGCGTATGCCTTCGCGAAGGACGCCGGCGGCTACGACACCACCCTCGCGAACTGGAACGCCGCCGACGCGATCCCCTGGTACCTCTCCGACTTTGGCACGGACGCCAAGTACTACGGGCTCACCGATGGCTACGAGACCCTGCCGTGGGATATCGCCGAGGCGTTCACCGCGGCCGGCGGCACCCTCGAGCTCGGAGCCTGGCTCGCCGGGTTCGATGTGAACGCCGACGGGGTGCGGCTGCGGTTCGAGTCGGGCGAGGTGGTGAACGCAAAGCGCGTGATTCTGGCGATGCCTCGGAGGGCCATCGAGCTGGTGGCGGCCGGCGCGCCATTCCTCCAGCAGAAGAAGGTGGCGGGCCTGCTCGGTGCAGTGACCGGGCAGCCGATGTTCAAGCTGTGGACGGCGTATCGCTACCCATGGTGGAGTGCGGCGGGCGTGTCGCAGGGCAAGTCGAACACCGACCTGCCCATCCGCCAGTGCTACTACTGGGGCACCGTGAACGAGGCGGGCGGACCGGCGGCGAACACGAACTCGCTCCTCCAGGCGAGCTACGACGACGGCACGAACGCCGGGTTCTGGGATGGTCTGCGGCCGCGACGGGGTCGGAACAGGGCGGCGAAAGGTCATCACGAGTGGTTCGAGGGCGAGCTGTGCGACGCCGAGCAGTCCGAGGCTGGCGACCGCGCGCTGCGCAACTGGACCTCACGGCCCGCTCCGGCGGCGATGGTGGCCGAGCTGCAGCGCCAGCTGGCCACGCTGCACGACCTCGACTTCGTGCCTCGGCCATACACTGCCGCGTTCATGGATTGGGGGGATGACCCGTACGGCGGCGCATGGAACTCGTGGAATATCGGTGTTCGAAGCTGGAAGGTGTACGACCGGGTGCAGCGCCCGGACCCGAACTCGCCGGTGTATGTCTGCGGCGAGGCGTACTCGAATGCCCAGGGCTGGGTCGAGGGCGCGCTCGACACGGCGGAGTCCATGCTCACCAGCCACTTCGGGCTCGACACGCCAGACTGGCTGCAGTGAGCCCGGCCGCCCTCCGTGGCGGCGGGGTGAAGCCGGGCGCTTACGGCTCGACGACGCAGGTTGGCGACCGGTGATCACCCGCCGCGCCGCCCACCCTGTGCGGGCGCGGATATGGTGGTTGTGCGGCCACTGCCGCGGATGAGGCGCAGCGTGCGCAGCTCGATTCACTTGTTCCTCGCGCTGGCATGCGTGCCCAACGCCAGCGTACCCACCGACTCGGCGCGCCCTCACGGCCCGCTCGGGTCGGAGCCGTCGACCGTGGTCGTAGACCCCACCACCAGCGACACTGGGGACACCAGCCAAGCGACCACCTCGCCCGACACCGGCGCCCGCCCGCCGCTCACCATCACCCAGCAGCCGGTGGTGTGTGCCGACCCCAGCGCGCGGGAGCGACTGGGGGCGTTCGAGCGGAGGTTCGCTCCAGGGCCCGGGCTGGCGGATGCGGGTCTCGTGGGCGGCGCCATCGTGGCCGCCGACCTCACCGGGGATGACCGGGTGGACCTGTTCGTCCCCCACGCCGACGGCACCGCCCAGCTGTGGGCTCAGTCCGCCGAGGGCGGGTTCGATGACGTGGGGCCTGCGTGGTTCGGTGGGTTAGACCTGGTGGACGCCACCGCCGCGACCGCGGTGGACGTGGACGGCGACGGCGATCTGGACCTGTTCGTCGCCCGTTGGGCCCGACCCCACCGGCTGCTGCGCAATGACGGCGACCGGTTCGTGGACATCACGGCGGCCTCGGGGCTGGGCGACACCGCCTGGCGGTCGCAGGCCACCGCTTGGGGCGACCTGGACCGAGACGGCGACCTCGACCTGGTGGTCGGCAACCACGGCGATGTGCCCGCCACCCATGACGACCCCGCCATGCCGCCGGCCGACCCTGCCGAGCTGTACCGCAACGAGGGAGACGGCACGTTCACGGATGTGGGCTACCTGCTGCCGCCCGAGCTGCGCGACGCGCACAACAGCGTGGTCGCATTCGTCGACGTGGATGGTGATGGGTGGCCGGAGCTGCTCTCGGCCCACGAGTACGGACTCGCCCGGTCGAGCGTGCTGCTCGCCAACCACGGCGGAACCTTGGAAGTGGACCCAGACAGTGGCTTCCACCCCGGATTTGCGAGCATGGGCCTCGGGATCGGCGACATGAATGGCGATGGCCACCCCGATCTGCTCCAGTCGTCATGGCGCATGTTGTCGCTGCTCCAGTCGCTGCCGGCCGCTGGCGGGGTGGGCGCGCGGTGGATCGAGTTCGCTCCGGCCCTCGGCCTGCAGCCCGATATCGGGCCGAGCGGTCGCTGCTTCGGGGCGCTCGAGGCCGCCCAGCACCAGTGCTATGGCTGGGGTGCCGAGCTGGCCGACGTGGACAACGACGCCGATCTGGACGCCGCGGTGGTGTTCGGGTTCTGGTCCACCTACCCGAGCACCCGGCGGCACCAGCGCGACGGGCTGTGGGTGCAGGACGCCGACGGCCAGTTCGTGGACCAGGCCGATGCGCTGGGCTTCGCCGACGCCGGCAGTGGGCGCGGATTGGTGGCGGCGGACATCAACGGAGACGGTTGGGTGGACCTTGTGAAGCGGGAGCTGGAGGGCGCCAGCCCGCTGTACCTCAGCCGGTGTGGTGACGCGGGTTGGCTTCGGGTCCGCCCGCGGGATCGCGGTCCCAACACGATGGCTGTCGGCGCGCGCGTGACGGTCGAGGTGGACGGCGCAGAGCAGTCCCGGTGGATCCTCGCGGGGGGGCACGGCCTGTACGGATCCGGGACTCCGGAGGCCCACTTCGGGCTGGGCGCATCCGATGTGGTGGATGCCCTTCGGGTGCGGTGGTCCGATGGCACCGTCGACCGCCTGGAGGGCCCCATCGCGGCCCGCCAGGTGCTCACCCTGCAGCGGAACTGAGCCGCTATGCTTTGGCTCTTGCTGGCATGCACCACGTCGCCCACCGACCCCCCGGGCCGGTCCACGGGCCCCGCCACGTCGTCCACGTCGTCCACGTCGTCCACCCCGTGCACCGAGCGCGAGTGGTATCGGGACGACGACCGCGACGGGTTCGGGGATGCACCCACCCGCGCCTGCACAGCACCCCCGGGCCATGTGGCGACCGCCGGGGACTGCGACGACACCGATCCGTCGATCTTCCCCGGCGCACCAGAGGACTGCACGGGCGACCGGGACTGCGATGGCCTGCGGGGGGATGCAGACCCGGACGCTGGACCACGGGCGCAACGGTGGGTGGATTCCGACGGCGACGGCTTCGGCGCGGCCGAGGTGTTCCGGTGCACGCCGCTGCCGACCGACAGCGAGGTGGGTGGCGACTGCGACGACACCGCACCCACGGTGTATCCAGGCGCGCCGCTGACCTGTGATGGTCACCCGGACACCGACTGCAGCGGCGGCGGCGACCTCGGCGAGCTGGACCGCGACGGTGATGGCGTGTCGCCCTGCGATGGCGACTGCGACGACGCCGACGCCGGCGTCCACCCCGGTGCGCTCGAGGTGTGTGACCTCCGGGACACCGACTGCGACGGGCTCGTGGACCAGTCCGACCCGTCTGTCGACCTCGACACCTGCCTCGACTGTCCGCCGTCCGTCGACTTCGGGCTCGACGACTCCTACACCTCCGCGCTGTACAACCCGTGCGTGCTCGACCCCGAGGTGCTCCGGCTCTGTCGGCCTGGAGAAGACAACCACGAGTATGGCGTTCGCCTGCACCGCATCCGATACCGCACCGACATCGAGCTCCGCGATGAGCTGCTGCTCTACCTGCCTCCCGGCGCAGGTGACAACAGCGGCAACATCGTGTCATGGGCGGCCTACGCCGGGTATCCGGTGATTGCGCTCGGCTACGTGAACAACACCATCCTCCAGGGGCTGTGCGGCGGGGCCGAGGCCGACCCCACCTGCTTCGGGCGCGCCCGGGAGGAGATCCTGTATGGCGAGGACCTGTCGGACGAGGTGGATGTGCCGCCGGCCGACAGCGTGGTGCGGCGCCTGGAGGTGCTACTCGCTCACCTGGTGGAGGCGCACCCTGCGGTAGACTGGAGCCAGTACCTGGACGATGACGGCGTGGTGTGGGAGCGCATCGTGCTCGTGGGCTGGTCCCGCGGGTCGGCCAATGCCGCCATGCTCGGTCGGGACGAGGCGCCGGCCGGAATGGTGCTGCTCTCGGGTCCCCAGGAGCCGGTGGCCGACCCGCCCCGGAACGCGGACTGGGTGTATGAGCCGCGGGTGATGGATGGGTGTCGGGCTCAAGCGGCGTGGCATGCGGGCGAGGACTACACGCTTGTGCCCGATGCCCTCGACGCGTTCGGGCTTCCTGGGGACACCCGCGATGTGGACACCGATGCCGGAGCGTGGGCGGCGCACCGGATCATGACCAGCGCCTTCGAGCCGCGTGACCCCACCTGCTCGCCGCACGGGGCCATGGGCATGGACGCGTGCATGGCGCCGGGGCTGATCGATCTATACCTGCACCTGTTCTGCCGGGCGCCGGTGCTCGGATGCGACGGATAGACCGAACGATCGGCCCCCGGAGGGGCTGGGCGGATCACGCCTCTCGCGCCTGCACATGCCCCACGCCGCCGACCGCGTCGGGGGATGGCGGCCCGGCCGTCACGGTGGCGTCGGCGTGACCGGCGGCTGAGAGTGCCTCGCGAACCTGCCGGACCGCAGCGCCTGCCACCTCGAGCTCGTCAGCGCGGCCCAGATCGATCCAGTACCAAGCCGTGGCCTGGGTCTGGGTGGGGGAGAGCAGCGTGGGCAGCAGGCGTGGCCCGGGTTGATCGGCGACCACGCCGTGGATGCGTCCAATCGCCCCGAGCACGGCGGCCTCCACGGCGTCGAGATCGGCGGTCGGCACAGTGACCGAGACCTGCTGGCGGCGGTGGAGCACGTGCCCGAACACCCGCACCACCTTCGCGTACACGTCGGCGTTGGGGATGAACACCTCGAGCCCCTCGAAGGTGCGCAGCTCGGTGGCGCGCATGCGGATCCCGGTCACCACGCCGGCCTGCCCGCTGACCTCGATGGCATCCCCGATGTCGAACGGCTGCTGCAGGAGCAGGAGCAGCCCGGCGACGAGGTTCTTCGTCACGTCTTGCAGCGCGAACCCGACCGTGACGCCGGCGATGCCGAGGCCGGCCACGAAGCTCGTGAGGTCGAACTCCACCTGCTGCAGTGCTGCCGCCGTGAACAGCGACAGCGTGCCGATGCGCACCACCCGCTCGACGAGCAGGACGCGCTCGGCGTCGACACGGGTGGATTCGAGGGTCCGTCGGGTGGCCCGCGCCGCGATCCTGGCCAGCACCAAGCCCACCACGAACACCATGACCGCAGCGATCACGCGGGGCGTCCACCGGATTGCGTCGTCGACGAGCGGCGCGAACAGGCTGGCGCCGTCGATGAGCGAGTCCATTCTGGGTCCCTCCGAGGTCCGCTTCTACCCCCGCAATGCGGCGTCCGCACCATGTCGACCCCATGAAGCGTCTGCGTCCCGTACACTGTTGGCGTCGGCCGTCACGGAGGGTCCATGTCTCGCGCACTTCTCGTCTTGCTCCTGTTCGGCTGCGAGTCGGCCCCGGATGACTCCAAGCCCCCGGCCGAGATCTGCGACAACATCGAGGATGACGACCTCGACGACCTCGCCGACTGCGCCGATCCGGACTGCGCGGAGGTGTGCGGCGAGGTGTGCACCAACGGCACCGACGACGATCTGGACGGTCTGATCGACTGCCTCGACGACGACTGCGACGGTCTGTGCCCGGAGAACTGCGGGGATGGGCGGGACAACGACGCCGACGGCGCCATCGACTGCGATGACCGGGACTGCTTCGGGAGCTGCCCGGAGGTGTGCGGGGATGGGTTCGACAACGACGGCGACGGCAAGGTGGACTGCCTCGACGAGGAGTGCGTGGACCCGAGCTGCGTCGAGGTGTGCTCCGACGGCCGCGACAACGACGCGGACGGCCTGATCGACTGCCTCGACGACGACTGCAACGATCCGAGCTGTGACGAGAACTGCATCGACGGGCGCGACAACGACGGCGACGGTCGAGTGGACTGCGACGACACGGACTGCGATGGCGACTGCCCGGAGCTGTGCACCGACGGGCGGGACAACGACGCGGACGGGCGCATCGACTGCGACGACGACGAGTGCGCGGTGGAGTGCGACCAGGACGGCGACGGCTTCTACAACGAGGACTTCGGCGGCGACGACTGCGACGACACCCGCGACGACGTGAACCCGGCCCGCCCCGAGATCTGCAACGGCGACGAGGTGCTCGACGACGACTGCGATGGCCTGTTCGACGAGGAAGACCCCGACATCGACGTGTTCACCCTCATCGCCTGGGGCCCGGACCGCGACCTCGACGGGTACGGCACCGACTCCGACATCATGTTCGCCTGCC
>JBLFXJ010000138.1:0-18239 GCA_047609825.1 Myxococcota bacterium | reverse complement strand
CCCCCACGCCAGCCGCCCACCCCCACCCAACCCAGCGTCCGCCCCCAACGCGCCGGTGAGCCTGACCGGGCTGGTGCCGGTGCTGCCGCACTCACCGCTGCGCGTCCTGGCACCTTCCGACCCGACCGTGGTGCTCACGCCCCACGTCGACGACGCCGACCGCGCACGCCTCGAGGCCGCACTGCGCGCAGCCGTCACTGGCTGAACATCAGCTCCGGCGACGGGTGAGGCCGAGCAGTGCCAGCCAGAGCGCCGGCAGCGGGCCGCTCGGGGCCGTGCTGCACCCTCCACCGCCGCCCGCCCACAACGTCTCCTCGAGCACATCGCAGGTCGGAGCGCCCTCGGTGGGCACAGTCTTCGGGTCGGCATCGTCGCAGTCGCTTCCGCCGTGGTCCCAGGCGTCGAATCCATCGCGGTCGGCATCGAAGTCCGAGGCGCCGTCGCAGTCCTGATCCACCCCGTCGTACCACCGCTCCGGCGCGCCCGGGTTCGCCTCGCCGTCCCGGTCATCGCAGTCGCCGTCCGCATCGGTGCCGAACGATGGGTCGCAGGTGCGCACCTCCGTGCCCGCCACCCCGAACCCGTCACCGTCGCCGTCGGGCAGCCGCAGCACGGCGTCCTCGGACTCGGGGTCGTCTACGACGCCATCGCAGTCGTGGTCCAGGTCACACCACTCTTGCGCCCCGGGGAACCGGTCATCCCGGCTGTCGTCGCAGTCGCCGCCCTGGCTCACCGCACCATCCGGCAGCGCACAGGCCAGCCCCGGCTCGCCGCCACCCCAGCCGTCTCCATCCGCGTCCACCCACCACGCCACCGTGCCGCCCGCACCCTCGTCCACGTCGCCGTCGCAGTTGTCGTCCACGCCGTTGCAGGCCTCGTCCATGCCCGGGTGCCGATCCGGATCATCGTCGGCGCAGTCCAGCGCATTGCCTACCCAGCCGTCGGCGATGTCGCAGCCGGCCCGGCCGGGATGGTCGCTGTCGCCGAACCCGTCGCCGTCATTGTCCGGGAACGCCACCCCGCCCTCGTCCACCACACCGTCGCAGTCGTCATCGAGCCCGTTGCACAGCTCCTCGGCGCCCGGGTACCGCGTGCCGTCCTCCGGCTCGCAGTCGTACACGTCCGCCGTGCCATCGCCGTCCGAGTCCGAGCGGTGGTCGATGCCCGGACCGCCGAACGCGCCCAGGTCAGGGCGCGAGCCGTCCGCCTCGGGCGACGCGGGGTTGCCGGCGTCCACGACATTGCTGTCGGGACCCACACGCAGGTCGGCCGCGCACGGATCGACGGGGTTCCAGGCGAAGAAGCCGGGGTTCTCGCGCAGGATGAGGTCGTTCGGGCCGTACCACGACGCGTCGGAGTAGCCGTTCGCCCAGAACCCGTTCCAGTCGCTGTCCATCCCGCCGTACGCGGTGAGCACCGACTCTGGGGAGAGGTTGTCCACGTACAGCCCGTGGTCGGTGTTGGCCCAGGCCTCCGGACCGATCTTGAACGCCCCGCCGTCCACCCACGCCGAGTTCCCGACGAAGGTGTTGAACGCCACGTCGGCGGTGCCCGTCTCCACCTCCATGCCGCCGCCATAGTCCGCGCTGTTCCCAGCAAACACGTTGTTCGTGACTATGTGGCTGCCCAGGCTCGACAGCACCGCGCCACCTCCCAGACCGCCCGACACGTGGTTGTCGCAGAACACGTTCTGCTCCGCGATCACGTCGAGCTGCGTGCCACCGATCGCCGACAGCCCGCCACCACCGGCCCATGTTGACAGATTGCGGGCGAAGGTGCTGCTGCGGACCGTGATCGTGCCGCCACCCGCGATGTGCGCGCCACCACCCGTGGTGGCGACGTTCCGGCGGAACTCGGTGTCCACGATCGACAGGCCGATGTCGCGGGTGAAGGCGGTGTAGAACAGGGCGCCGCCGTCATCGAAGGCCTCGTTCGCCTCGAACTCGCACCCGTCGATCGTCGTGCTCACAGCGTTGATGATCGCGATCGACCCGCCGCCCGCGTGCGACAACCCCTCGCTGAAGCTGCTGTCGACCAGGGTCACGTCGCTGCCGTCCGCCCACACATGGCCGCCGCCGAGCGTGGCCACGCCGCCCACCACAGTGCTCGAGCGGATCTCCAGCCTGCCGCCTTCCAAGGAGGCCAGGCTGCCGACGTAGCTCTCGAGTGGCTCGAACCGCATCTCCTCGAGAACCAGCGTTCCCTCCACCACGTGGAACAGGCCGCCGACGGACCAGGTGTCGTTGTACACCCGGATCAGGCCTACACGGCGCACCGTGAGCGACCCGTCGCCGTACACCGCGCCGACAGCCCCCGAGAGCCCGGCCACGCCCTCCACCACCCCGTCCTCGACCGTCATCGATGCTCCGGCTTGCACCGAGAACGCCCCTCCGTCCACGAACGACAGGCCGCCGACCACGTCGCAGCCGTCGAGCCGGACCGAGCCGCCGTTCGCGAGCACGGCAGCGCCGCCCGGGTCCTCGTGGACCAAGCCGCCTTCGATGCGCACGCCGGTGAGTTGCAGTGCGCCGCCGTCGGATCGCACCCGGCGATGGTCGGGGCCCACCACGCTGCCGATCTGCAGCGCCTCGATGGTCACGTCGCCGGACTCCACGTGCAGCACGGCGTCCCGGGTGCCGTCGCCCACGATGACCGCGCCGTCGGACTCGCCTTCGATCGTGATCGACCGGGCGATGAACACATCCTCGGCGTACCGGCCGTCGCGGAGCAGGAGCGCATCCCCGTCACGTGCGGTGTCGATGGCCAGCTGCAGGCCGACGATGTCGCAGCCGACACCCGGGGAGGCGCACACCACAGTGGGGCCGCCGGCCGCCGAAGCGGGAAGGGAGAGCCAGAGCCAGAGCACGCACACCTCCGAGCGTATCGTACAGCTCATAGAGCCGACCGGCGATTGATAGAGCCTCACGAGGGAATGACGGCGGGCTCGTGTCGCCAAGTCAGCGCCTTCAGTGAAGCGTCGGCAGCAGCGTCGACGTGGGCACCAACGACAGAGGCTGGCGCGGCGGGGCTCCAGTGCGAACCGCGCTACCGAGCGTGCGGGGTTATGCTGCGCCCCACCCCTGCACACCCGGTCGGTGATGTCCGAGATGCGCCTCGATGAGATCAAGCAGGCGGTCGCGCCTGGTCTCGCCGACCAGCTCGACGGCCTGCACCGCGAGTTCTCCACCGTGCACGGCGGTGAATCGGTCGAGTCGTTCGTGGCCTGGCTCCGGGACCGCAGCCTGATCGACCAGCGCACCTTCCGCGAGCTGCACGCCGAGCGGGCCGTGCTGCTCACCAGCATGAGCACGCTGTACTTCCCCGAAGACATCACCGGCGATCTTGTCTCCGAACCCACCGATTCGGAGGGCGGAACCTCCTCGAACCCGGCGCCGTACGCCCTGCACGAGAAACTCGACCCGTTCACCCAGCGCTACCAGCTCACGGGCAAGCTGGCCGAGGGGGCGATGGGGGAGATCCACATCGCCCGCGACAACGAGCTCATGCGCAAGGTGGCCGTCAAGCAGATGCACGCCCGCATCCGCGACAACGCCAGCCTCGCCGCTCGGTTTTGGCGCGAGGCCCAGATCACGGCCCAGCTCGAGCATCCGGCCATCGTGCCCGTGTACAACCTGGAGAAGCTCGCCGACGGCACCATCGCGTACACGATGAAGCTGATCCAGGGGCGCACCTTCGCCGAGCTGATCGAGGAGGCCCGGCAGCGCGTGGATCGGCAGGAGCCCCTCGGCGACGAGCACAGCGTGGAGACCCGCCTCGAGCACTTCGTGCGGGTGTGCGAGGCGATGGCCTATGCCCACGCCCGCGGCGTGCTCCACCGCGACCTCAAGCCGGCGAACATCATGGTGGGTGCGTTCGGCGAGGTCTACGTGATGGACTGGGGCATCGCCAAGCGCCTCGACGATGTGGAGGATGATGACGCCACCGCCCGGGTCGAGCTGCGGCAGACCATCGCCTCCAGCCAGACGCGCCTGGGAGCGGTGATCGGCACGCCCGCGTTCATGTCGCCCGAGCAGGCCGCCGGCGAGACCAGCGGGCTGGACGCGCGGAGTGACCAGTTCTCCCTCGGCCTGATCCTGTTCGAACTGGTGTCTCTGCGCTCAGCGCTGCCCGATGACGACACGATGCGGCTGCTGTCCCGGGTGCAGGAGTGCGAGCTCGAGCCGCTCACGCCCTACGACGCTCGCGGAACCATCCCACCAGTGCTGGCGGCCATCGTCGCCCGGGCCACCGCGGCCGAGCGCGAGGATCGGTTCGAAGACGTGGGCGCTCTCGCCGAAGATCTGCGCCGGTTCCTCCGCGGCGAGCCCACGGAGACCCTGCCAGACCGCGGCATGCAGAGGGTATACCGGCTCATCCAACGCCACGAGCGCGCCGCCGGTGTGATCCTGCTCCTGCTGGTGCTGCTGGTGTCGGTGCTGCTCGTCGGTGGCATGGGGTGGAACCTGTACCGCGAGCAGGCAGCCGTCGAGCGTGCCGATCGGATGGCCGAGCTGCTCACCATGGTCGGTCATCAGGCCCATGAGGTGGACGGAAACCTGCTCCGCTACCAGGGCCTGCTCACCGTGCTCGCCTCCAATGCCATCGAGGCCACCTCCCGCCTCGGCGAGGACATCGGCCCGGTAGGATACAGTTACTTCCTTCATGATCCGTTCTCTCCGTTCGATCTGGAGATGTCGGATCGCTACGGCCGGAAGGTGAGCCTCGGCTACCCCGTCACCCTCACCGCCCCCGATGTGGAGCTGGATCCCCTGAAAGACGGCAGCGAACCGGATGCCATGCTCTCGGTGCGGCGGCTGGCCCTGCTCAAGCAGCCGCTGCGGCGGATCCTGCTGCAGTCGAACAGCGAGGACTCGGTGGGCATGGCGCCGGACGCCGAGGCGAGGCTCCTGCTCGACGAGGGCACGCCCGTCGCGTTCGCGCACGTGGCCCTCGAAGACGGCGTGATGGTCAAGTACCCGGGCCATGGCGCGTTCCCGAACGGCTGGGACCCGCGTCGTCAGGCCTGGTATCAAGTGGTGGTGGAGGGGCCCCGCGGGCCGATGTGGGGCATTCCCCATGTAGACCTGGGCGATCTCGGGCTGATGCTCCCGTGCAGCATGGGCTTGTACGACGACGACGGCATCTTCGTCGGCGTGGCCTCCATCGAGCTCACCTTCGACTACGTGATCGAAGACCTGCTCGAGGTCGACAGCCTGCGTGGCGAGGCTGAGGTCTACGTGCTCGACGAGGAGGGGTTCGTGGTCGTGTCGTCGAGCTCCAAGGGGCAGACCTTCCGCGACACCGACAAGGGCAAGCCGCTGAAGCGCAAGAAGACCTTCCCGATCCGCGAGGCCATCGCCCCGATGGTCGAGCGTCAGAGCGGGCTGGTCGAGGTGTCCACGCCCGACGGCGACAAGGTGGTGGTGTACTACCGCATGGGCAGCATCGGCTGGACCTACGCGTTGGTGGTGCCCACCGACACTGTGCTGTGAGCGACACTCCCGGCACCCCACACAGTCGGTCGCGGAAGACCATAGCGTAGAGAGAACGGTCGCAGTCGCCCGTGTAAGCGGAGTGGTCGGCCTCCGGTCGCTATGATGCGGTACCGCGTGGAGAGTGTGCATGGCCGACCCGGCTGGTATCGAGCAGTTCGCAGACAGTGGGGCCGACAGTGGCTCCGGCGGTAGTAGCAGCGGCGGCACTGGCAGCAGCAGCGGCGGCGGCACTGGCAGCAGCAGCGGTGGCGGCACTGGCAGCAGCAGCGGTGGCGGCAGTGGCTCCAGCGGTGGCACTGGCAGCAGCAGCGGCGGTGGCACTGGCAGCAGCAGCGGCGGTGGCACTGGCAGCAGCAGCGGCGGTGGTACTGGCAGCAGCAGCGGCGGCGGCACTGGCAGCAGCAGCGGTGGTGGCACTGGCAGCAGCAGCGGCGGTACCGGCAGCAGCAGCGGCGGCGGCACCGGCACGGGCAGCAGCAGCGGTGGCGGTACGGGCACCGGCAGCAGCAGCAGCAGCGGGACCGGCAGCAGCAGCAGCAGCGGCGGCACTGGAACGGGCACCGGCACCGGCGGCGACAGCGGTTCCCCAACCGGCTCCGGGGGCACCGGCACCGGCACTGGCACCGGTGGCACCCCGTGCTTCGTCGCGGGCGTCCAGGTCGACGGCCCCGCCGGCGAACGTCCCATCGAGGCTCTGCGACTGGGCGACGTGGTGTGGTCGGTCGAGAGCGGCGAGGGGCTGCGGGCCGCTCGGATCACCCGCGTCCATACCGGCTTCACGGCTGCGCTGATCGACATCCGCACCACCGGCGGCTGGCTCCGCGGCGCCACGCCGGCCCATCCCTTCCTCGAGCTCGGCTCGGGCCGATGGCGGGTCGCCCGCTCTTTGAAGGTCGGGCAACAGTTGATGGTGCGGCGCGACGGCGTGGCCGCTGCCGAGGGCATCGTCGAGATCGTCCGGCACACGTTGCCGGAGGCCGTCGCGGTGTACAACCTGTCGCTGTCCACCGGCGGTGGCTACTTCGCCGATGGCGTGCTCGGCTACCAGAAGCGCGACGCCCTGGCGCCGTTCCGCGGGGTCGCGGCGCAGGCGCTCTCGGCCCCCGCACTGCTCCTGCTCCTTGTCCAGCTCGGCGGCGGCTGCGACGGCACGGGCACCACCAAGCTGATCGACACCGGCGCGCTGATCTCCGACGGCACCGGCGGGGGTACCGGCGGCGCAGACACCGACACCGACCTCGATGTCGACACCGACACCGACTCCGACAGCGACACGGATTCCGACACCGACACTGACACCGACCCCGATTCCGGCACGTGTTGACGGTCCACTGACCGACCGTCTGCTCCCGCTCTCGGCCCCGCCCCACCCGCGCTACGTGGTGTGGGAGCTCACCCTGCGGTGCGACCTCGCCTGTCGGCACTGTGGCAGTCGCGCGGGGCACCCGCGCGCCGCGGAGCTTTCCCTCGACGATGCCCTCGGGGTGCTCAACCAGCTCGCTGAGATGGGCACCCGCGAGATCGCGTTCATCGGCGGCGAGGCCTACCTGTGGACGCGGTGGCTCGAGCTGGTCCGCGCGGCCGCTGATCGTGGCATCCGGCCCACCATGACCAGCGGGGCCCGTCAGCTCACCGCCACCGTGGCCCAGGCCGCAGCCGATGCCGGCATGCAGGCGATCAGCGTCTCGGTGGACGGGCTCGAGGCCACCCATGATCGGCTCCGCAACGTGGCCGGCAGCCACCGCGCCGCCCTCGCCGCCCTCGGGCATATCGGCGCCGCCGGCATGGACCCGTACGCGAACACCCAGTTCAATCGCCTGAATCTCCCGGAGGTCGAGCCGCTGGGAGACCAGCTCATCGACGCCGGGATCAAGGCCTGGCAGGTGCAGCTCACCGGCCCCATGGGGCGGGCGGCCGACCGACCCGAGTGGCTGCTCCAGCCCTACCAGCTCCTCGACCTGTTCCCGCGCCTCGCCGCCGTCGCGGAGCGGGCCCGGGCCCGGGGCGTCACCGTCGATGCCTCGAACAACCTCGGCTACTACGGGCCCTATGAAGGACTGCTCCGCCGGTCGTACTGGAAGGGCTGCGCTGCCGGGCGCTACACGCTCGGCATCGAGGCCAACGGCGACGTGAAGGGCTGCCCGAGCCTGCCCAGCGAGCCCTACGTGGGCGGCAACCTCCGGGAGTCCTCCCTCGCCGAAGTCTGGCGCACTGAGCAGCTCGCGTTCACCCGCAAGCGGGGAACCGAGGAACTCTGGGGATTCTGCGGAGGCTGCTACTACGCCGATGTGTGTCGCGGCGGCTGCTCCTGGACCGCCCACACCCTGCTCGGCCGCCGCGGCAACATGCCCTACTGCCACCACCGCACGCTGGAGCTCGACGCCATCGGCCGCCGCGAGCGCTTGATCAAGGTCGAGGATGCGCCCGGGCGGCCCTTCGACTTCGGGCGGTTCGAGCTGGTGGAGGAGGATGTGCCCACCGAGGCAGACCCGCAGACCGCCATCGGATCGTGACGACTCGGGGTAGGATTGTGGCGGAGGCTCTGATGATCCAGTGCACCGCGTGCGACCGACACCACCGGATGAGCGAATCCGCGTGCCCGTTCTGCCAGCGCCCGAGCTTCGCCCGCCGGAGCCTGCACACCCTCGGCGGCGTGGTCACCACCCTGGTGCTGTCGGCCTGCTACGGCCCTCCCCCGGGCGACTACAAGGGTGAGACCGCCGATACCAACGACACGGGTCTCGTGGACGCCGACGCCGACGGCTACACCTCGGACGTGGACTGCGACGACGCTGACGCTGCGATCAACCCCGGCGCCGAGGAGGTCTGCGACGACGTCAAAGACAACGACTGCGACCTGCTGATCGACGCCGACGACGTGGACGACTGCCCTTGAGGGACTGCCCGACTCAGGTGAAGAAGTCGGACTTGAACTTGATGCCGTACTGCTCGAACACCACCCGGTTGCCCGGGCGGGTGCCGGTGGCGATGTGGGTGCCGCGCACCTTGCCGTTCGCGCCGTCGCCCTCGTCGTCGAACTCGAACACCGGGTTGAGGATGACCACGTCGCCCTCCATCCGCTGCACCTCGGTGATGTGCGTGATCTTGCGCGACCCATCCCGCAGGCGCGAGGCCTGCACGATCCAGTGCACGGCCGAGGCGATCTGACGCCGCACCACGAGCACCGGCAGGTCCACGCCCGACATCAGCACCAGGGTCTCCAGCCGAGAGATGCAGTCCCGCGGGTTGTTGGAGTGCACCGTGGTGATCGAGCCGTCGTGGCCCGTGTTCATCGCCTGGAGCATGTCCAGCGCCTCACCCGAACGGCACTCGCCGATCACGATGCGCTCGGGCCGCATTCGCAGTGAGTTCTTGATCAGGTCGCGGATGGTCACCTCGGTGGGGCTCTCCACCGACGGACGCTTGGTCTCCAGGCGCACCACGTGCCGCTGCTTCATGCTCAGCTCGGCGGCGTCCTCAATGGTGACGATGCGCTCTTCTTCCGGGATGAACGCCGACAGTGCGTTCACGAGCGTGGTCTTGCCCGAGCCCGTGCCGCCGGACACCACGATGTTCTGGCGGGCCAGCACCAGCGCGCGGAGGAAGTACGCCATCTTCTTCGACAGCGACCCGAACTTCATCAGGTCTTCCATCGTGAACCGGTGCTTGGCGAACTTCCGGACGGTGATGCTCGGCCCGTCGATGGAGCACGGCCGGATCACGGCGTTCACACGGGAGCCATCGCCGAGTCGGGCGTCCACCAGCGGGTGGTCGTAGCTCACCTCGCGGCCCAGGGGCTTGATGATGCGCTTGATGATGCGCTCGAGGTGTTCATCGTCGAGGAACTTGTGCCCGGACTCGAGGAGCTTGCCGCCGCGCTCGATGTAGATGATGTACGGCCCGTTCACCATCACCTCGGTCACCTCCTCGGGCTCGAGGAGTGGCTCGAGGGGACCGAGGCTGAACACCTCGTTGAGGATGTTGAACACCACCAGCTTGCGGCTCACCCGCTCGGGAAACCGCAGCTTGCCCGAGTTTGTCAGCTGGGCGATGGTCTCCATCGCCTTCTTCTCGTTGTCCGGCGTGCGCTCCAGCGGCATGTCGAGGGGCACGTCGGGCGCGAGCACGTTCACCCGGATGTGGTCCGCCACGCGCAGCTGCATGCGCAGCAGCCAGTCGCGCGCCTCGCTAATCGATCCCCGCTGCCGAGGGGTTCCGGGCGGATCGGGTCGCAGTGGGAGCAGCAGCGGGTCGCGGGAGCGGTCGACCTGTTCAGGCTGTCGGCTGGGCACGGACTTACCTCCTACATGCCCTTGAAGGACGACACGGCGATGAGCGCAGACAGGCCCGGCGGGGTGCCGCCACCGCGCAATACCTGCTTGGCCCACCCCTCGGCGTGTGCCTGATCAGCAGGGGAGATCTCCAGAATCGTCAACACCAAATCGTACAGTTCGCGCTCCCAGGTGTCGAACTGGCCGTCGATGTTCGCCATCAAGTACGCGTTGAAGGTGATCACGACGCGATCAGCGCGCGTCACCACGCTGGCGAGCACCTCGTCGAGGCGCTTCTCTGCCGCGGTCTCGCGCACCTTGTCGGTCTCGAGGCCGAGGCGCCCGCAGACGCGCTCGAGGAGCCGGCCCTCTTTGCTGTCCAGATCGCCATTTTCAAGCGCCATTTTTGAGAGAATCACGGCACACGCTGTGCGAGGGCTCACTCTGCCTCCTCTGCGAGGGTGGGCATCATAGCGCCCGGCTCCACGCGCATGCTCTGACCCCGTCGTCCGAACACCACCACCGCCTCTTCCCCTGCGCTCCGCGCCTCCCACGCACCCCCGATGGGGCGCAGGTCGAGCACCGAGCCGGCGTTGAGGCCCACGCACACCCGCCGGCTGAAGCGGGCAGCCAGATACGCCAGGTTCGCCGGGTCCTGCGTCTGGACCCGGTCTGTGCAGTGGGGGAACACCTGCAGCCCCTCTACCAGCCCCACGCCGTTCTCGAGGAGCTGGAACTCGCTCCGTGGCTCCGACTTGTCGTGGAACACCACCACCCGGCGGCCGAGCGCCATGGCGCCGGCCGACGTGCCGAAGAAGCACGTTCCCCGGCGGAGCGCCTCGGTGAGCACGCCGGTGAGCCGGAAGAACCGGAACCCCACCAGCAGGCGCGATGGGCTGCCCCCGGGCAGCGCCACCAGCGACGCCCCGAGCAGTCGCTCCACCAGGTCGCTCCGCAGCTTCTGCCATAGCGGGTCGAACTCGAGCCCAGCGGCCACGTGGAAGTGGTCCCACAGGTCATGCAGCGCCAAGGAGCGGCGGGCGTCGGTCTCCTGCAGGCCAGTGAGCGCGCGGTGGATCCGGTCGCCGTACGCGGCCTCCAGGAGCTGGGCGACCGGTCGGGTGCGGGGTCCGGGGGGCTGCAGCGCGTGGTCGGCGAGGAACCGCACCATAGAGGGGTTCTCCAGGTGCGTCTGCGCCCGCGCCCACGCGTCGCGCAGGCCGGCGATCCGAGTGTCGTTCTCGGCGTTGTAGGTGTGCCACAGCTCCCACCACACCGCCCGGTGCTCCTCATACAGCGCGTTCACCGCGTCGCGCCGGTCGAGCATCGTGCGCACGGACTGGTTCAGCTGGAGGTTGTCCGCACTCCAGCCCTGCGCCTCGAACGCCCGCCGCACGGGCGCATCGTTCGCCTCGCCAGGCCCCCACGCGGCCGTACACACGCACACCTGCTTCGCCGCGCGCACCCGCGCGCTCCGGTGCACCGGCTCGGGCACGGCCTCCAGGGCCAGGTGCACGAACCGGTCGAGGGTCTCCGCGTTCCCGTTGAGCAGCACGCGGCCAGGGGTGTCCCCCATCGGGTCGCTCGAGCGCATCGGTGCCTCCGGCGGTCGGGTTATGCTGGCGGCCTGGAGGTGCCATGCGCATGTTGGTCGCTGTCGGGCTGCTCGGGTGCAGCGGAGCGCACGAGTCCACGGCGGAATCCTGGTCGGCGGCTGCGATCGGCGCGCCCCCTGCCGAGCTGTCGCTCACCGTGCCGGAGCTGGTGGCCGGCGAGGTCGGCGTGGTCGAGGTCACGGGTGCGGCCCCTGGCGCCACCGTACACCTGGTCACGGGCGCGCCGGGCGATGGGGCCTGCCCGCCGGCCCTCGATGGTGGCTGCCTCGGCGTTCTCCGCGCGAAGCGCATCGCCACGGCCGCGGCCGATGATGCGGGGAATGCGGTGTTCGAACTCGCGGTGCCGCCGGATCTGGCGCTCGGCACGCGTCCGTCGATTCAGGCCGTCTCGCTGTCGCCGGCGGTGAGCGAGGTGGTCACCAGCCTCGTCGTGTCACCCGACGCCAAGCCCGACTTCCACATCTTCGACGTGAACGACACGTCGCCCACCTTCGACACCGAGGTCAGTCCGCGCGACTACCTGGAGAAAGTGAGCGGGTGGTACTTCGGGCACGCTACTTGAGGATACTGCCGTAGCCAGTTTGGCTACATGACCGACATCCAGGCAGAGCTCGACGCCATGGGCCTCGACATCCCAGTCCAGATCCTGGGCGTGAACGACATCGGGTTCGAGAGCGGCAACGACCTGGCGGCCGCGCTGGGCGACCTGCCCTGGCTCCAGGCCACCGAGGAGCAGCCCGTGTGGACCACCTGGTCCGCCGGCTACCGCGACGTGCTCATCCTCGACGAGAACAACGTCGAGATCGACCGGTTCAACGTCACTGTGAACGACCTGTCCGAGCCCGACAACTACGCCGCCCTCCGCGACCTGCTGGCGGGCTACGCCACGGTGGACTGAGCCCCCTCACTCGGGGCAGTCCCACATCAACTCGCACGCGTCGGGCTCGCCTTCGTCGAACCCGTCGCAGTCGATGGTCTCGAGCCAGCTCAGGCACTCCTCACCCGCGGCCTCGTCGAAGGTGCAGATGCCCTCCGGCCACCAGGTGACGGACAGGTCCACCGACTCGATGCACTGGTCATACTGCACCTGCGCGGTGTCGCCGCCGACGCAGTCGAACACCAGCTCGCAGCTCAGATAGCCGTAGTCCTTCACCCACTGCTGCTGTGCCGAGAGGCCGGCGGCCGCCCCGCCGCCTCCGGCCGTAACGCCAGGGTCGGTGTCGTCGTCTGAGCCGTTGCCGCAGGCGATGAGGGTGAGCGCGAGCGCGAGGGTGGCGAAGCGGGTCATGATGCCTCCGTTGTGGTGCACATGATCTACCGGCAATGCCGCCATCCGTGGGTCGCAACCGTGTCGCACGCCGTGTCGCAGCGGCTGTTACTCGCAGTGCAGGGGGGCGCGATGTTCTGGCGATTCGACAAGACCTCGATGGTGGCACCGGCGGACGCCCTGCCGGGCCGCACCAACGCGATGATCACGGCGGAGGTGCACTTCGTGAGCGGCCGGCCGCTGGCGGGCCCCGTGCCCGAGGGCTTGGAGGAGGCGGTGTTCGGGCTCGGCTGCTTCTGGGGCGCCGAGAGGGTGTTCTGGCAGGCCACCGGCGTGTGGGTCACCGCGGTGGGCTACGCCGCGGGCCACACCCCCAACCCCACCTACGAAGAGGTCTGCTCGGGCCGCACCGGGCACAACGAGGTGGTGCGGGTGGTGTTCGATCCGTCCATCGTGAGCTTCGCGGCGCTGTGCCGGCTGTTCTTCGAGAGCCACGACCCCACCCAGGGCATGCGCCAGGGCAACGACGCCGGCACCCAGTACCGGTCGGGGATCTACTGCACGAGCCCCGAGCAGCGCGACGTGGCCGAGGCCGCGAAGCTCGCCTACGCCCCCAGCCTACGCGAGGCCGGGTACGGGCCCGTCACCACCGAGGTGCTGGAGGTGGGCACCTTCTTCTATGCGGAGGAGTACCACCAACAGTACCTGGCAAAGAATCCGGGTGGGTACTGCGGCATCGGTGGAACCGGCGTTTCTTGTCCGATCGGGCTGGGCGTCGAGGGCTGACGTCTGGTCAAGCGTAGCACCGACGAACGGTGCTTTTCGTAGCGGCACAACAGGGGCGAGCAAGACGGTTGAGCCGATGATCGCGGTTTCAGGTGCGTCTGTGGGGGTGCGCGAAAGCGAACGTGTGGCTATCCGCACCGTCCTCGCACGCCTCGACAAGGTCGCCCGCCCGCCCGCGCGCGAACGTCACGGAGCCGAAGGCACCAGCAGCACCATGTCGCCGAGGTCCAAGCGTTCAAAGTGGCGGCGGTTGAAGGTTGCCAGCCGGGCCGCTCCGGCCTTCTTGGCGCACTGTGCGATGTGGGCGTCGTAGGTGGCGCCGCCGGCCACCTCGGTGGCCAGGGCGGTGTCCAGCAGACCCCAGGCTTCGTCGCCCTCCAGCCCAACGATGCGCGCGCCCTCGCGGAAGGTGTCTGCGAGGAGGCGATGGGCATCGCCGGCACGGAGGCGCCATGGTGGTGGGAGGCGGGTCAGTACGGCGAATGCCTCTACCAGAGCCGGCAAGGGGAGGACGAGCGGTGCGGTGTCCGTCAGGGCAGCACTCACGATCGGAAGCGCCGCCCCATGGTGCTCGTGCCATGCCAGCAGGGCCGGAATGATGACGCTGGTGTCGAGCGCGGTCCCGGCCACGTCAGCCTCGCTCGTCACGCGACTGGTCCCGTGTCGCCCTGACGGTTTCGGCCGACAGCACCGGCACCGGGTGTCGTGCCGTGGCTACGGCGACGCCGCCCACGGTCTCGATCGTGACTGCGATGGGCGCGGGCTCTATCTCGATGCGACCGTCTCGGAAGCGTACCTCCAACGGTGTCCCTGGGCGGATGCCCGCAGCGTCACGCACGGACTTGGGGATGACGAGCCGTCCGGCAGAATCAATGGCAGTACTCATGGTATTCCTCTACCATGAGTGTGCGCCGTGGCGCGTCGGAAGTCAACGACGGCAAGGGAGGCCGGGTCGTGGGGGCTCGGTCCTCACCACCAGCCAGGGTCGAGCTGCGCGGTTCAGCTGGGCCGCCCCTCGCGGTCCCATGCATGCCTGTGACGAGCGCGCGAAAACTCGCGGTGGCCCGGCCGCAGCGGCGCTCTCGCGCTCCCGCCACAGCGGCACCTGAGTCCCCGTTCATCGGCGGAACTGGCGTCAGCTGTCCGATCGGGGTCGTGGCCGACGACTGATGGACTGGCCCACAATAAGTTGTGCAGCACCGAGAGGGCTCCAGGGAGTCCAGGGCAAGGAGGATGACGGAGGGGAGTGCGTGCTATCCCGAGGGAAGACGACGCAGAACTGGGCTTCCTGGGGCACTCGAATACAACAATCTATTTTGGGCCAGTCCCTGAGGCCGCGCTGGCCAGACCACCGCTCATCAGTGCTCCCTGTTGGCGTTCGGGCGCCTTCATCGGTGCTTGCATGCTGCGTGTTCACCCATGGCGGAACGTCTGGACTCGTGCGGAGCTCCACGAGCATGCGCGGAAGCGCTGGCGCGTCCGAGGCCTCCGGGTTCAACCGGGTGCAGCGCGGGACATTGGGTGAACGCTGGATTCGTGTACCGGGAGCGCATCGACCGCCGCGGGGCAGGACGGCTCGTGCTGGACTACCTCGCTGACCGCTACCGCCACTCCACGCGTGCGCGGTGGGCCGAGATCCTCGCCACCGGCCGGGTCACTCTCGACGGGGTGACCGCGCACGGCGACGAGCGCCTCCGCAGGCGCCAACGGCTCACCTACTTCCGGGAGCCGTGGGAGGAGCCGACCGCATCGCTGGCGTTCGAGGTGCTCGCGACCGGTCCCGGCTGGGTGGCCGTGGACAAGCCGAGCGGGCTGCCGACCCTGCCCGGCGGGGGTTTCCTCGAGCACACCCTGTTGCACCAGCTGCGACGGCTGCATCCGACGGCCTCTCCGCTCCACCGGCTGGGTCGGTTCACCTCCGGCGTGGTGCTCTGCGCACTCGACCGGGCCACCGCCGCCCGGCTCAGCGCGCTGTTCGTCGAGCGCGCCGTGTACAAACGCTACCGCACCCTGGCCTCAGGCTCGCCCACGGCGGATCGGTTCGAGGTGGACATCGCCATTGGGCCGGTGCCGTATCCGCCACTGGGCACTCTCCATGCCGCCTCGGCGCTCGGCCGTCCAGCCCTGTCCACGGTGTCGGTGCTGGAGCAGGGGACCGACAGCTTCCTGGCGGACGTGGTCATCGCCACCGGTCGCCCGCACCAGATCCGCGTGCACCTTGCGGCCGCAGGCCATCCGCTTGTCGGCGACCCGCTGTACCGTGCGGGCGGGCTGCCCGACCCCGACGGCACCGCCGTTCCCGGCGATGGTGGTTACTCGCTGCACGCCGCCGAGCTCAGGGTCGACGACATCGAGGTTCGCGCGCCAGTCCCTCAAGGACTGGCCCAGAACTGATCATCCGCACAGGCTTCTCCGGGTGCCCTGCGAACGCCTCACCCCAGCCCGGGCTTCCGCCCACTACGCCAGATGCTCCAACAACGTGGTCGCAGCCAGCTTCCCGAGCTCGTTCGACGCCAGCGGGCTCGCGCCGGTGATCAGGTGGCGGTCCACACAGCAGGTCTTGTCGCCCTTCGTGTTCACGATCCTGGCCCCGAGCCCGGTGAGCTCCTCTCCCAGCCGCCACGGCATTTGACCAGGCAGGTAGCCGATCATCGGCGTCATCTTGTCCACCGAGTCGGGGAAGACCGCCATCTCGTATCCGCTGTAGAGGAACGCGTTCCCGTCCAAGGCGGTGGCCAGGAATGAGCCCGGCCCGTGGCACAGGCTGATGGTGAACAGGCCGTGCTCATGCGCCCAGCGCAACAGGGTCCCCACGTTCGGGTCCTGGGGAATGCCCAGCATCGCGCCATGTCCACCGGGCACGAACACCGCGGCGAACTCTTCGACGGTGTCCAGGAAGCCATCGACCACGTCCGCGAGGGGCCGCGGGCTGTCGAAGCTGGACTTCAGGTCTTCGTACAGGCCGACGACCTCGGTGTCTCCTCGCGGCATGGCCCACATCTCGAAGACCACCGGCTTTCCGTTTGGCGTCGCGATCTCGAATTCGAAGCCTGCGTCCCGCAAGTGCAGCATGGGGAGCAGGGCTTCCACGGGGTGGTTGCCCGTGGAGAACTCCTTGCCGTTCTGCATCGTCATGTTCTTCTGTTCGGTGAAGATCACGAGGATCTTCGCCCGCTTGCCTTCGTACGCGGCGTAGGGCACGCGCTCGAAGTCGGAGACGTTCGAGGTCGACAGCTTCAGCGCGACCTTAGACGGACGGAACGACCCATCGGGCTCGAGCTGTGGGGCGATTCCCAGGAGTGACTTGAGCATGGTGCTCCTCTTCGCTGCTGTGGTTGTTCGAGTGGCGGCTGGCTGTGCGGCTACGCGGGCACGACCTCGAGCACGATCTTGCCCTTCGCCCGACCGGTCTGGCTCTTCTCGTGCGCGGCGCGCGCCTGCGACAGCGGAAACACCGAGTCGATGAGCACCCGCACGGTGCCCGCATCGATCAGCTGTGCGATGCGGCCGAGGCTCTCGCTGCTGGGCTGAACCATGATCACCGCGCCGGTAGCGCCCGCCGCCGCCAGCGCATCGGCGTCCGGAGTGCCCACCGCCGAGATGAGGCGGCCGCCGGGCCGCAGCAGCGGGATCGACCGCGCCTGGGTGTCGCCGCCGATGGTGTCCAGCACCACGTCGACCTTGTCGAGCACCTCCTCGAAGCGCTGGGAGCGGTAGTCCACGAACTCGTGCGCACCCAGGTCGCGAACCAGCGCCTCGTTGGAGGCAGACGCCGTGGCGATGACATGGGCTCCGGCCCAGTTGGCGAACTGGATCGCGAAGCTCCCCACGCCACCCGCGCCGGCATGCACCAGCACCCGCTCACCCTTCTTCAGCTGCGCGTGGTCGAACAGTGCCTGCCAGGCGGTGAGCCCGGCGAGCGGCACCGCGGCCGCTTCGTTGTGGGACAAGGTCGCGGGCTTGGCGGCCAGCTCGGAGGCCCGCACCACCATGTACTCGGCATAGCTGCCGTTGCGGGTGATGTCGGGGCGGCTGTACACCGCGTCGCCCACCGACAGATGGGTCACGTCAGCGCCCACATTGTCCACGACACCGGACACATCCCACCCCAAGGTGAGCGGCATCGGGTGCGGCACCATCGCGGCGAGGTATCCAGCGCGGATCTTCCAGTCCACCGGGTTCACCGCTGCGGCATGCACCTTGACCCGCACGTCTCCCGAGCCGGGCTCCGGCATCGGCGCGTCCTCGTGGCGGAGGACATCGAGGTCGCCGTAACCGTGGATTCGAATGGCCTTCATGTCGGGCTCCGTGGTTGCGTTGCTCTGACAGTAGTCCCGTTGGCGGCGTGGACTATGCCCATGAATGGGATAAACTGTCCCACAGGAGGGACAGTGAACGAAGACCTCAACCAGCTGCGGGTCTTCGTGGAGGTGGTCCGGCGCGGAGGATTCACCGCCGCGGCCCGCGCCCTCGGCATGCCGCGGTCCACGGTGAGTCGGTGGGTGCAGGAGCTGGAGAAGCGCCTTGGCGTTCGCCTGCTCCAGCGCACCACCCGCAGCGTTCAGCTCACGGAGCTCGGCGAGGGCTACTACGAGCGAGCGCTCCAGGCCGTGGAGCTGGCGGGGGAGGCGCACGCTTGGGTGCAGAGCTACGCCGAGGCGCCGCAGGGCACGCTGCGAATCGCGACCTTCCAGCTCTTCGCCGGCACCCTGCTGGGGCCGGTCCTGGTGTCCTACCTGGAGCAGAACCCGGGCATGTCCGTCCAGGTGGTGATCAGCGAGCGAAACACCGATCTGGTCGATGA
>JBLFXJ010000137.1:0-18325 GCA_047609825.1 Myxococcota bacterium | reverse complement strand
CTTGCTCGCGGATCGGCTCCGGCGGACCCTGGAGCACCCGAAGCAGCACCTTCCTCGGAGGCTCGTGCCGGCGCTGTGCATAGGGCACGGAGCCCGTGAGCAGGTGGTACAGCACCGCGCCGAGCGAGTACACGTCGGAGCGCGCGTCGATGGCCGCCAGGTCGCCCCGTGCCTGCTCGGGCGGCATGTAGGGCGGGGTGCCCATCACCTGCCCTGTGCGGGTGGCGTGCGCGCCGCTCGACGAGCGCTCCGTCACCACCGGCTCCGCCATGTGCCCGATGTCGCCCAGATCGGGGCGAGCTCCGACCTTGGCCAGCCCCCAGTCCAGCACCAGCACCTCGCCATGGGCGCCCACCATCACGTTGTCGGGCTTCAGATCGCGGTGCACCACGCCACGCTCGTGGGCATATGCGACCGCCTGGCACACCTGGGCAAATGCGCCCACCATGCGCCGAAAGGTCCAGCCCCCCACGCCAACGCCCCACCGGTCGTGGGACACGGCGTGCACGGCTTCGATCACCTGGGTGAGCGTTCGACCCCGCCCTTCCTTCATCGTGTAGTAGGGCGCCCCCTCCCACAGGCCCACGTCGTGCACCGGCACGATGCCGGGGTGCTGGAGCTGTGCGGTGGCCTGCGCCTCCTCCAGGAACCGGGCGACCGCGATGGGGCTGTGCAGCAGGCGAGGCAGGAGGCGCTTCATCACCATCCGACGGTTCAGCGCGCGGTCTCGCACCCGATACACGGCCCCCATGCCGCCCGCGCCCAGCTGCGCGAGGATCTCGTACCGGTCGGGTGCCGGAGGACGGAGTGGCAGCGCCTCGTGTTCATCCGCGTCATCGGGGTCGCCGGACAGCGCCACCGAGCGGAAGTCCGCCCCTGGGAGGATCACCGTGGACGACGCGGACAGGTGCCGGATCAAGGCGTCGGCGGCGGCGTCGACCGCAACGCCGGCATGGCCGTTGTCCGACAGGTAGTCCAAGAGCTGGGAGAGGCGGAGCATCGTGGAGTCTCCAGGCGTTGATCGAGCCGCGGAACCACCCCCGCCCCAGCTCGTGGGATTCCAGCCCTGCGTTCCGGACGCACCGTTAGCCGCTGATGCGGCAGCTACCGTGTGGCGGGTGCAACGGGCGCACCCGCGTCTATCACGCCGCCAGGTGTCTCGACGGTCGGCAGGTTTCTGGCCTGGCTACTGCTCAAAGCGCCCCCTTGGGGAGGCCAGCCGGATAGGGCGGCGGCCATGGAACCCGGAACCATGCTTGGCGGACGGTATGAGTTGGGCGAGCGGCTAGGCGTTGGCGGCACGGCCCAGGTGTACCTGGCACAGGACACTCTGCTGAACGCACCCCGAGCGGTGAAGGTGATGCAGAATTTCCGGGGCAAGCTGCGCGAGACCCTCCGGCGCCGACTCACCGATGAAGCCCGCACAATGGCGGCGCTGAACCACCCGAACGTGCTGAGTGTGTTCGACATCGGCAGCTTCGGTCCTCAGGGACGGTCCAAAAACAAAGTGTGCAGCATCGAGAGCGTTCCAAGGAGTCCAGGGCAAGGAGGATGACGGAGGGGAGTGCGAGCTATCCCGATGGAAGACGACGCAGAACTGGGCTTCCTGGGGCACTCGAATGCCACACCTTGTTTTTGGACAGTCCCTCAGGCCTACATCGTGATGGACCTGGCGGCGGGCAGCCTCGCGGATGAGCTGGACAAGCGCATCATCGCCCGGACCGCCGCCGTGTCCTGGACACTCCAGGTGCTCTCGGGGCTGGCGGCGGCGCACAAGGTCGGCGTGGTGCATCGGGACGTAAAGCCCCGGAACATCCTTCGCTCCACGTGCCTCAGCCCCCGCTGCCGTGGCTGTCTGCGCGCGACCGCACTCGGGTGGCCTCGGCGGCTTGCGGGGGGTCGACGCAGAACGCGCCCAGGCCCAATGGCCCTGCCACCGCAGGTGCCCGCCCGGCCACCGCCTCCGGTCGCGCCGCCGGGCGGATGGCCGCGAACGCCGCGCACAGCGCCTCACGATCGTCGTCCAGGTTCGTGGCGATCTGGCGCGCGACCCGCGGGCCATATGCCGTCGGGTTCGCCAGCTCATCCCACGACGGGTCTACGTGCCCGGACCACTGAAAGTCGTCTGCGCGCATGACACACCCGTCCGGGTCGGGCGCGAAGCTGGCGGCGGCGAGCGACGCGTAGAACCTGTAGCCGTCCAGGTTTGCGGCGAGGTCGGCGTATGAGAAGGCGTTGCTCGTCAACCGGCCGAAGAACAACCGCTCGGTGGTCGTGCCGCGACGCACCGCCCGTTCCAGCTCGCCCCCATGCCGCGACCAGCGCCAGTAGCGGTACCCGATGGCGAGGAAGTGGTCGACCTTGTCTGTGCCCACGCGCTCGCCGCCGAGCATCACGGTCGACGCCGTGCCTGCCCAGGCCAGCACCGGGGACTCGAGCAGCCCGAGGCCGGTGAACACGCCGATGCCCGTGCCGCCATCCACCCGGTCCACCGGCCCCACCTCGAGCCAGCCCGAGTACACCCCATGTCCGAACGACCGGCGCCACGGCAGATCCTCGGGCCGCGAGCGCCGCCCGGTCTCGTGGAACACGGCGCGGGCGAGGGCGTCCTGCATGCGCACCGGGTCGCGCGGGCATCGGCGAGACACCCGGTTGGCCGCCGCGTCGAGCGCCGCGTTCAACTTGGCATCTGCCAACATATCGGCGGGTGCCAGCGGCTGGTCGCGGCCGGACCATGGGTCGACCTCGTACGCCGCCGCCAGGCCGCACAGGGCCAACAAGGCGGTCATAGGGGGCCTCCGATGCTAGTCTTGGGGGTCGGTGTCTCGGTTGCCGTCGGTGTCGTCGGTGTCGGCGCCCTCGTCCGCTTCGTCACCCTGAGGCGCTGCGTCCGCCGGGTCGTCGTCCGCGGGGCCGTCCGGCCTCGCGCGAGGTGCCTTGGCCCGCGGTCCCTTCTTCGACTTGTGTGCGTCGGGTGCCTCGTGGGTCGTCGATGCCGCGGGGGTGGAGGGAGCAGTGGCCGCGGTCGGCGTCGGGGTGCAGGCGAGCAGCCCGACGAGCAGGAACAGGTTCATGGTGAGGTCTCCGCGCCCAGAGAGGGCGTCGGCTTAGCACGAGTCGTGCCAACTCCTGATCAGCTGGGCAGCGGCCTGAATCGCTCGAGCTTGCGGTACAGCGTCTTCCTGTCGATCCCCAGCACGGTCGCGGCGTGGGTCCGGCTGCCGTCGCACGCGGCGAGGGTGCGCTCGATGTGCTGCCGCTCCACGTCCGCGAGGGTGGGCAGCATGCGCGGGTCGGGCTGCCCCTCCGCGGAGATCGTGCCGGGGAGGGCCCATCGGCGCACCTTGGGCGACAGATCGGCCACCTCGAGCAGCGGGCCCTGGGCGAGGACCACCGCGCGCTCCATGCAGTTCTGGAGCTCCCGCACATTGCCCGGCCAGGGGTAGCCCGCGAGCTGGCGCACGGCGGCATCGCTCAGGCCGCGGACCGGCCGCCCGAGCCGCTCCGCGCTGTGGCTGAGGAAGTGCTGGGCCAGGAGGAGGACGTCCGCCCCGCGATCACGCAGCGGCGGCAGCTCGAGCCGGATCACGTCCAGACGGTACAGCAGGTCGGTGCGGAACCGCCCGGCCTCGGCCTCGGCGTCCAGATCGCGGTGCGTGGCGGCGATCACTCGTGCCGACACCGCCACCTCGCGGTTGCCGCCCACCGGGCGCACGCGTCGATCCTGAAGAACCCGCAGGAGCTTGGCCTGGATTCCCAAGGGCATATCGCCGATCTCGTCCAGGAACACGGTGCCGTCAGCGGCCTCCAGCAGCAGGCCTCGCCGGTCAGTCCGGGCGTCGGTGAACGCGCCGCGCACGTACCCGAACAGCTCGCTCTCGAGCAGCGGCTCCGGGAGGGCCGCGCAGTTGAGGGCGACGAACGGCCGGTCGTGCCGCAACGACCGGTCGTGGAGCGCTCGGGCGACGAGCTCCTTGCCGGTGCCCGATTCGCCCGCGATCAACACGGCGCTGTCCACCTCAGCCACCCGCTCGATCAAGCTGAACAGCTCCCGCATGGCACCGCTGTCGCCGAGAAGCGACCCGATCCGATGCATCTGTTGGAGGCGTTGGTGCAGGGCCCGCGCGGTGCCCGGCGGTGGCGCGCCAACGACCCGGTGACGGCCGTCCGCGTCACGGGTCAGGCGCCAGCCTGCCGCGGTCAGGGTGCTCACGACCCGCTCCTCGAGCGCTGGGTCGGCTCCGACGATGATCCACTCCGTCTGCACGTGGCGCCTCTGGCTGGGGCGTCCAACATGCCCCGCTGGGGCAGAATGCCACGATCCTTCGGCGGCCGTCGTCACATCTGCTGGCACGCGGCGTGCAAACGCTTCGGTCGTTCCCGAGACCCAGGGAAAGACCATGAAGGTGACTGGCAAGACCCGCGTCGCGAAGCTCGTGAACCGCTACCCCGTCGCCGTCGAGGTGCTCGACAGCTTCGGCGTCGTGCTCGAGCACTCCTCCGGCGAGCTCAAGCTCTCCGAGCTGGCCGAGCAGGAAGGCCTCGACCTCGACCATCTCCTCGAGGAGCTCATCGACGCGCTGGACTACAACGTGGTCGCGGCCGCCGAGGAAGAAGAGGACGACGGCGGCGAGTACCTCGTCAGCGGCTACGACGACGACGAAGTCGAGGAGGAGGAGGAGGAGGAGGAGGAAGCGGAGGGGCTCTGGGCATCCTGAGGGATTCCGCCTCCTTCACCCCCGCTGGCCGATGCTCACAGCGGCACTTCGCCCTCACACACCAGCCAGTCGTACACGTGGTCGACATCCCAGCACCGGGTGGTGTCGTACAGCTCCGGCTCGCAGAATGAGCAGGCCCACTTGCGGATCGCCGACAGCCCGTCGCTGCTGCCGTCCACGCAGCCAGCGCCGTCTACCGTCACCCGATAGCCGCCGAGGGTGGATGCCCCGGCGTCGGTCTCGTTCCGGGTGATCACCCAGGTGTGGTAGGCGTCGTAGCTGTACGCCACGTCGATCAGCCGCTGCGCGTCGCCCTCGTTCCGGGGCACGAACCACTCCGCACCCAGGTCTTCGCAGAAGGTCTCGTAGGAACTGAGCGGGAGCAACGGGTCGGACTTCCAGAAGTACACCCAGCGGCCCTCGCTCTCGTAGCCGTCGTACACGCTGTCCAGCACGATGCACGGCTCGTCGAGGCCGTCGCAGTCCTGGTCGATGCCGTCCTCGCACACCTCCTCGGCCCCGGGGAAGATGCGCGCCTCGCCATCATCGCAGTCCAGCCCGATCCACTCCGGACGCAGGCCGGGCCCGGGCGGGTCGCACGTCGGCGTGGGGTCCACCGGCTCGCCCGCGCCGAAGCCGTCGCGGTCGCCGTCGCCGTACCACAGGCTCGGCGGACCCACGCTGGGGTCGGCGTCGTCGCAGTCGTCGTTGCGCGCGGCGGTGCCGTCGGGCCGGCTGCAGGCGTACTCGAAGTCATCATCCGCGCCGAATCCGTCACCGTCCCGGTCGGCATACCACTCGAGGTAGCTGTCCTCCGTCACGTCGGGGTCGGCGTCGTCCACCAGGCCGTCGCAGTCGTCATCCACCGGGCCATCGACGTTGCAGATCTCCGGCATCGACGGGTTGATGTCGGCCCGTGAATCGTCGCAGTCCTGGTCGGCGAAGCCCCAGCCGTCGGGCTGCTGGCAGGCGAAGATCAGGTCGGCGGCGGTGCCGTAGCCATCGCCGTCCCGGTCGGGGCCCCAGGCGGTGAGCGTGAACACGTCGATGTCGGGGTCGTCCTCGTCTACCAGGCCGTCGCAGTCGTCGTCCAGCGCCTCGTCGCCGTTGCAGATCTCCGGCCGCGCAGGGTTCACGTCAGCCCGTGAATCGTCGCAGTCATCCCCGCCATAGTCGGCGTTGAAGAACCCGTCTCCGTCGGCGTCGCACTCCGCCTCACACTCCTCGTCGTCGCAGTCGACGCGGCCGTCGGCGTCGTTGTCGCGGCCGTCGGTGCAGATCTCCGGGCAGTCGCCGTCGCAGTCGGAGTCATCGCAGTCGATGCGGCCGTCGGCGTCGTTGTCGCGGCCGTCGATGCAGTTCTCGTCGCAGCTCGGGTCGTTGCAATCGTCGTCGGCGCAGTCCACCAGCGCGTCCGCGTCATTGTCGCGCCCGTCGGTGCACACCTCCGCGCAGACCGGGTCCACGCACTCCTCGTCGAGGCAGTCCACCTTGCCGTCGCCGTCGTTGTCGAACCCGTCGCCGCACACCTCGGGACAGCTCCCGAAGCAGTCCCGGTCGTCGCAGTCGATGGCCCCATCGGCGTCGTTGTCGCGCCCGTCGCCGCAGTTCTCGGGACACAGCCCGTCGCAGTCGTCGTCGAGGCAGTCGGTGAGGCCATCCAGATCGTCGTCGGTGCCGTTGGTGCACACCTCGCCGCAGCTGGCGGCGCAGTCCGGGTCGGCGCAGTCGGCGAGCTCGTCGAGGTCATCATCCTCGAGGTTGTCGCAGATCTCCGCCGGCGGCTTGTCGTCGCCACCGGTGGTGGACTCACAGGCCAGGAGCACGAGCGGGAACAGCCAGATCAGGCGCATGCGACCTCCACGGCGCCCAGTGTACCTGGCGCGGCTGTCATGGGCAGGGGCCGGCCGCACCGGGCCTGCCTGGATGGGCCAGGGAGAACGAGATTCCGCACGTCGAAGCACGCACTGCTGGCGGAACCCCCATCCGGTCGGGTAGACCAGGGGTCTGGAGTGCCCATGCACCTCATGTTCGTCCTCGCCGCCCTGCACCCGACCGCCGACGCCACGCCCACGTACTTCTCCGACCCCCAGCACCTCGTGTTCTTCGACGAGGTTCCGGTGTTCGACGTGCTCGAGGTGGACACCGGCTATCTGCCGGGAGGGTTGTCGCCGGCGTCGGTCCGGTTCTTCATCGCGCCCTGGGGCGGGGTCACCACCGAGGTCGAGGCCACCAGCTACCTGGCGTGGCCCGATCCGCTGCTCCACAACGTGCGGGGCAATGAGGGCACCGGCCACTTCGTGCTCGACGGCGGCATCGACCTGCAGGCCGAAGTGTTCATCGACCTCGGGTTCCTGTTCAGCGCCACGATCCCCCTGTGGACCGAGTCGATCTTCTTCTCGGACCAGCGCAACTTCGACCCGCTCCTGCTCGACGAGACCACGGTCCGGGTGAGCGGCGACACCGAGATCTTCCCGTCCCTCGAGTTCCCGCTCCCGATCATCGATGGGCTCGACCTGTTCCTGGTGGCCGACCTGTTCCCCGACGTGTCGGCGGTGCTCGACCCCGTGGGGGTGCTCACCTACGCCGATGATGGCTCGTTCACCGAGCAGCTCGACGAAGACGAATCGATGCTCCTGGCCGTGCCCGCTGATCCGGCCGAGATCGTGCTTCTGAGCAGCTACGTTGCCGACGTGACGAGCACGATGGATGTGGTGCTCGAAGCCAGCATCGAGCTGCAGACCTTCCTCGGTCCGTTCACGGTGTACACGCTGCCGCTGCCGCTCACCCTGGTAGACACCGACGAGCGCCGCATCTCCGAGCCGTCCGAGTATGCGCACCCGCTGCCGGCGATCTCCGACATCCCCGAGGTGCTCGACTTCGGTGTGCTCTCGGTGGGCGAGTCGTCCTCGCTGGCCATCGACGTAGAGAACATCGGGCTGCGGGCCCTGGGCACCGCGGCCACGCTGGACGGTGGGCCGTTCGCGGTGCGGCCGGCCTCCGCCCTGCTCCAGCCGGGTGATGCCGGCGCCTACACGGTCACCTTCACCGCCTCGGCGGCCGGGCCCGTGGTCTCCACCCTGGTGCTCGAGACCAGCGACCCCTCGTTCCCCTGGATCGAGGTCACTCTGCTGGCGGACGTGCTCGAGGCCGACACCACCACCACCACGGGCACGGGAACCGGCACTGGAGGGCCCGGCACGGGTCCCACTGGCGGCACGGCAGGCGGCGATGACCCCGGCACGGATCCGGGCCCCGGGATCGGCGACATCTCCGACAGCCTGCCCCGCTGGGTGCCGGATGATGAAGAAGGCGTGCGGTTCGGCCGCTGCGGCTGTGCCACGAGCGCGCCTGCCGGAGGGGTGTGGCTGGTGCTGCTCGCCGGGCTCGTCGCGCGCCGACGGTGAGCGTCAGAACTGGCCGCTGATCCGCATGCTGCCGGGGCCGGCGCTCAGGTCCACCCCGCGGAGCACCTTGCCGGTGCGCACGGCCATCGCCAGGGGCGTGCCCACCAGCCACAGGCCGAGGCCGGCGGCGCGCAGCTGGGGCGAGGCGTCGGCGTCGGCCAGGCCGAGCACCACGAGGCCTGAGAGTGCCGTGGCCTGCACGCCGCGGGTGCCCACTTGGCGGCGGGTTCCCATCGGTGCGACCGCCGTGCCCACGGCCACACCGCCGAGGGCGGCCAGGGGCAGGGCGATGGCGGTGCTCGGGGGCAGCGCGCAGTCGGTGAGGCGACACCGCTCGCGGTCGAGCTGCATGCCGATCAGGCTGCCTGCCATGTAGCCGAGGGTCTCGCCGGCCACGGTGGCGGCGAACACCCGCAGGCCGTTGTCGCGGGTGGGCTGCGCAGGCAGCGGGGCGGAGGCTTGGAGCGGCGCACACGCGTCTGACAGCTCGAGCGTCCACCGGCGGGTGTGGAGGGGCACCACCTGCACGCGGCAGCCAGCGTCGCCTCCATGGGCTGCGCCGGGAACGCGGTGGATCAGCTCGGCGACCACGGCGTCGGACTTGGGCGTTGCGCCGGTGACCGCCGCCCCTCCAGACGCGCTCGACACGGCGCGGAGCTGCTCGGTCAGCCGCAGCTGGTTCCAGGCGTCGGGGTGCCAGCCAGCGAGGGCAGAGGTGGACCAGACAAGGGCGAGGAGGGGAGCCAGCCGCACGAGACCTCCAGGAGACCTCCTCAGCGTACCCCGGATTGTGCGCGAGACCGGGGCAGACCTGGCTATGACGGGCGAGACCCGGCGGGTTGGTGAGATGGTTCGCACCCCACGGGGGTCAGCGGCCGCCCGAGATGCGCTCGGCGCGCAGCCGGCCGTCGCTGTCGAACAGCGACCACAGGGCGAGCAGCACCACCGCCACCACGCCCGCCGCCGTGTTCGCCGCGATCAGGAACATCACGAGGATCTGGTACCGGGCGGCCTGCTCCGGCGGAGCGCCGGCGAGCAGCTGGCCGGTCATCATCCCCGGGATGGTGACCAGGCCCACGACGCTCATCGAGTTGAGGATCGGGATCAACCCGGTGCGAACGGCATCCTGGGCCACCGGGCGCGCTGCCTCCCACCAGGTGGCGCCCCGGGCGAGCCACAGCTCGACGGTGTCGCGGCCCTCGTCGAGCCTGGCCAGGGCGCGATCCAGCCCCAGGCTCACCCCGGTGAGGCCGTTGCCCAGCATCATCCCGAGCAGGGGGATCACCACCTGGGGCGAGGTGACCGGGTCGGGCTGCACCAGCGCGGCGGTGGCGTAGATCGTGGTGGCCCAGCCGGTGAGCAACAGGGACCCGAACGCATGGGCGGTGGCGCCCCGGTACTGGCGGCCGGACCGGCGCACCGCCTCGAAGGCCGCCAGCGCCACCATGCCCACCCCCACCACCCCGGTGAGCCAGAGCTGCTCGGCCGCGAAGATCGGCACCAGCACGTACCCGAGCAGCGTGAGCTGGAGCACCGTGCGCACGGAGGCGATCAGCAGCTTCCGCTCCAGATCCAGGCGCAGCCAGACCGACAACGCCCCGACGAGCAGCACCAGCACGGCCGCTCCGGCAACATCCCACAGGTCGAGCGCGATGCCGGTCACCCGAGCTCCAGCACGGCGTTCGCCACCCGGCCGGTCTGGGCCAGGTCATGGGTGACCCACACGGCCGTGCGTCCGGCCACCAGCGCCTCGACAGCGGCCGTGCTCTGGGGGTCCAGGGCGCTGGTCGGCTCGTCGAGGAGCAGCACCTGCGGGCCGGTAGCGAGCGCGAGGAGCAGGTGGGCCCGCTGCCGCTCACCGCCCGACAGCTCCGACCACGGGCGGTCCCACGCATCCGCGAGGGCCAGGTCGGCGGGGTCGACGGGCTTGGGGTGCACTGCGGCCAGGCCGTGGATGCGCCGTAGAGCGTCGGCCGGTGTGCCGTGCAGGGCGGGCGCGGACTGTTGTACATAGGCCACCCGGGTGCGCCACACAGACGGTCCCCACTCAGCCGGCGTTCGCCCGTCCAGCGTCACGCTGCCGACGGTCGGAGGATCGAGCCACGCGAGCAGACGCAGCAGCCGGGACTTGCCCGACCCCGACGGCCCGCGCACCACCAGCACCTCGCCGTCGTTCACTGCCAGGTCCAGCCCGTCGAACAGCACCCGGCGGTCCACGGAGGACTCGGCCCCGGGAGGGCGCGGCAGCGCGAGCGTCAGGCCGGTGGCGGTGAGCATGGCCCCGGATGACGCGCCCGCCGCCCCGTGTCGACCGCGTGTGCGATCAGCGCTCGCCGGGGGACTCCATCCCAGCACCTGCGGTCACCCGCCACTCCTCGGCGAGCCAGGTGGACTGTGGGCGCGTGACGATGGGGTCGCGCCGGACCACCGAATCGGTGTAGTCCCAGGCGGTGCCGAACCCGTCCACGCCCACCTGGCCGTACACGTCCACCACCACGCCGTCGCGCTGCAGCTCGTACACGTCGTTGCCATCCCCATCGATCACGAGGTCGGCCTGGTCGGGCGCGAACCCGTACCGCGAGTTGAACGCGCCGGTGTCGAACGCCACCACGTGGGTCTCGCCAGCGCTCAGGGTGCCGGAGAGGGCCACGGTGGCCGACAGCGGGCTGGCGTTCGCGTACCGGTGCAGCACGAACCGGCCCAGGGAGGCCGGGTCTGGGCCCGGGTTGTACAGCTCGATCCACCGCACCGCGCCGTCGTCGATGTGGTCCACCAGCTCGCTGATCAGCAGCTCGCCCGGCGCCACCGTGCCGCCGCTGCCGTGGGCGCCCGGAGAGGCCGCACCCGCGCCCACCGAGCGGAACCACTGGGCGGGGTCCCATGACCCAGACGCGGCATACACCCCGGGCACCCGCTCCACCACAGCGTCTGTGTAGTCCCAGTCCGAGCCCAGGCCGTCCACGCCGATCACGCCGTACAGGTCCACCTGGCCGAACGGTCCCACCAGCTGCACGGCGTCGTTGCCGTTGCCGAACGCGATGGACGAGTACAGATCGGCGTCGATCCCGAACTCTGCGCGGAAGCCGTCGGCGCCGTCGGCGCTGGCGACCACATAGGCCTGGCCCGGGGCGAGCCGGCCCCCGAGCACCACCGACTGGGGCGAGCCCGAGCCGTTCTCGTACAGCTGCAGCGTCCAGTCCGACAGGTCCACCTCGATGGCGCCCGCGTTGTACAGCTCGACATACTTCACCCGGGTGTCGTCGGCGTAGTCCACCACCTCCGAGATGAGCATGGCGCCCGCGCCCCCGGTGGTCGCGGTGCCGGGGTCTGGCGGCAGGGGCGAGCTGGCCGGGTGGCGGCCCGGTGTGGCGAAGGCGGCGCCGAACGACAGCTCCCACTCGGCGTCGAGCCACCGTGGCGCGCCGTCTACCACGCCGTCGAACCGGGTGGCGGTGCGGTTGGCGTAGGCCCACGCGCCCTCGGCGCCCTCGCCGATCACGCCATACGCGTCCACCAGCTCCTCGCCGTCGAACAGCAGCACCGTGTCGTCGCCGTTCAGCTCGAACGGCAGGGCCACCTGGTCGGCGTCGATGGTCCAGGTGTCGCGGTACAGCGCCTCGTAGCCGGACTGCACCACCACCCAGGTGCGCCCGGGCGGCAGGGCGCGGTGGGGCAGGGCGACGGTGGACGGGCTGGTGCCACCATCGGCGTACAGCTGCACGCGCCAGTCGCCGACATCCACCGCGGCCTCGCCGGCGTTGTACAACTCGAACCACGACAGGCCGAGCACGAGGTCATCGTCGCAGAGCTCGGTGAGCACCAGGCTGCGGGCCGGTCCGTCGAAGCTCACCACGGGCCCATCGCCGCCGGTGTCGGCCGTGTCGTCGGGGTCCGTTCCGCCCGTACCCGTGCCGCTGCCTGTACCGCCGGTGGGCGCGGTGGTGGCTGGCGCGGCACCGGTGTCGACCGGGAAGATGTCGCTGTCCTTGCCGCCGCACGCGGCGAGGAGGACGAGGAGGGGCAGGCGCATCAGGGCTCCACTGTCATCGGCCGGGATCATAGCCCAGTGGACGGCTCATTCGCCGACGTCAGCGATCCAAGTGGGCGTCGAGGGCCGCCAGCAGGCGGTCTCGGATGGCGAGCGCGTCCGGCGCGGGCGTGCCGGCGAGCAGGTCGACGGCCTCGCCAGCGCCGTCGAGGTCGAACAGCTGGTGCGACACGAACGGCTGGAACTCCTCGTGGAACCCCTCCAGCAGCTTGTACCGACCGTCGCGGACGGACGCGCTGTAGCTGACGTAGGGGCCCGGCCCGTTCGGCGTGAACGCGTAGGCGAACCCGGTCTCGCGGGGGCGGCAGCCGGGGTCGCTCAGGCAGGGCACCAGCGACACGCCGTCCACGGGCTCGGGGAATCCCACGCCCGCGAGATCGGCCACTGTCGCGGGCAGGTCCACCAGGTCCACCGGAGCCTCCACCACCACGCCCGCCGCCACGCCCGGGCCCCGCACCAGCAGGGGCACGTGCACGCCGGCCTGGTACACCGTGCCCTTTGCCGGCTCGGGCACCACGCCGCCTGGCGTTCCATTGTCACCGACGAACACCACGATCGTGCGGTCCGCCACGTCGGGCGGCAGGCTTGTCAGCAGGCGGCCGAGCTCGGTGTCCAGGGCCTCGATCATCGCACCGAACTTGAACGACTGAGTGCTCGGACCGAGCCGCCAGTCCCGCGAGAGCAGCGAGGGGTCGGGGAAGTGGTACGGCGAATGTCCGGCGTTGAACGCCACCTCAACGAACCACGGCTCGGGCAGCGTGCGCACCTGCACCAGCGCATCGTCCACCGTGTCGGTGGTGGCGTAGACCTTGGACAGGCCCAGCACGCCATCCTCCACCCGCTCCCACTCGGTGTAGGTCTGGCCGGACCGGCGGGTGGGGCTGTTCTCGGGGCCGATGTTGCCGAGGGTGCCCGACCAGTGGTCGAAGCCCTGGTCCAGCGGGGCGGTGAGCGCCGGATCGCCAGCCGTGAGGTGCCACTTGCCGACGAAGGCGGCGCCCCAGCCGGGGCCGAGCACCTCGGGCAGGGTGATGGCGTCGGGCGGGAAGTCGATGGAGTCGAGGTGGCGAACGGCGGTGCCCAGGCCCCAGCGCCAGGCCCGGCGCCCGGTGAGCAGCTCGGAGCGGGTGGGGGAGCACAGGGGCGACGACCAGGCATCGGCGAACCGCACGCCCTCGGAGGCCAGCGCGTCGAGGGTCGGGGTGGCGGGCACCGGCGCGCCGGTGGCGCCGTAGATCGAGAGGAAGTCCACGCCGAGATCGTCCGCCACCACCAGCAGCACGTTCGGCGGCACCCGACCGGTGGGCGTGGTGCCCGCCGGCGTCGTGCCCGCGGGGGTGGTTCCGGCAGGCGTGGTCCCTGCAGGCGTGCCGCCGGGGGTGGTTCCCGCCGGCGTCGTCCCCGCCGTGGTGCCCGTTCCGGGGGGGCGCGACACCCCGCTGTCGCCCGGCTTCGTCGGCCCAGACCCGCACGCGAGCAGCACCAGGAGGATCACGCCCATGGTGCAGGGGTAGCCGGCGCCGGGGAGGGAGGCACCCATCCCACGCGGCGACCGGATACACACCGCCCGATGTTCGCGCTGACCGATGTGGAGATCCAGGCGCTGAGCCTGAGCCTGTGGGTGTCGTGCTGGGCCGTGGCGGGTAGCCTGCCCATCGGCATCCTCTCGGCCTGGGTGCTCGCGCGTCTCGAGTTCCCTGGGAAGAGCCTGCTCGATGGCGTGCTCCACCTGCCGCTCGTGCTGCCTCCGGTGGTCGTCGGCTACCTGATGTTGATCGGCCTCGGCCGCAACGGGCCCATCGGCAAGGTGCTGTACGACACCTTTGGCCTCACCATCGCGTTCACCTGGAAGGGGGCCGCCCTCGCCTCCGCCGTGATCGCATTTCCGCTGATGGTCCGGTCCATCCGCCTGTCCCTCGAGTCGGTGGATCGGGGCCTGGAAGACGCCGCCCGCACTCTCGGCGCCAGCCCGGCCCGGGTGTTCTTCACGATCACCGTGCCGCTGATGGCCCCCGGCATCCTCGCGGGCACGATCCTGGCGTTCGCCCGCTCCTTGTCCGAGTTCGGCGCCACCATCACCTTCGTGTCGAACATCCCCGGCGAGACCCGCACGCTGCCCTTGGCGCTGTACAACCTCACCCAGGTGCCGGGCTCGGAGTACGCCGCCGCCCGGCTGTGCATCATCTCGATCATCGTCGCCTTCGCCACGCTGCTCTCCAGCGAGGCCCTCGCCCGCCGCATGCGCAGCCGGCTGGAGGCCTGACGTGTTCCAGGTCCAGATCGCCAAGCAGCTCGGGCAGTTTCGGCTCGACGTGCAGTTCGCCAGCGTGGGCGATGGCGGCGTCACCGCCCTGTTCGGCGCCTCGGGCTCGGGCAAGACCTCGGTGATCCGGTGCGTGGCGGGCCTCGCGCGGCCCGACTCCGGCCGCGTGGTGGTGAACGACCGGGTGCTGTTCGACTCTGCGGCGCGGATCAACCTGCCCGTGCACCGTCGCCGCCTCGGCTACATCTTCCAGGAAAGCCGCCTGTTTCCGCACCTCTCGGTGCACCGGAACCTGGTGTATGGCACCCCTGATTCCGGTGCTGTGGTGAAGTTCGACGCGGTGGTGGAGGTGCTCGGCATCGACCACCTGCTCGACCGTCGGCCGGCCGCCCTCTCCGGCGGCGAGAAGCAGCGGGTGGCCATCGGGCGCGCGCTGCTCACGAGCCCGTCCCTCCTGCTGATGGACGAGCCGCTGGCGTCGCTGGACGAGGCGCGCAAGCGCGAGGTGCTCCCGTTCCTCGCCAAGCTCCCCGCCCAGTTCAACATCCCGATCCTGTTCGTCAGCCACAGCATGACCGAGATCCTCCAGCTGGCCGACACGCTGGTGCTCATCGAGGGCGGGCAGGTGCGCGACGTGGGCGCCCTGGAAGACGTGATCACCCGCGGTGATGCGGGTGTGCTCGCGGGCTCGGTGCTCGCCACCCACGTCACGGGGCACGAGCCCGAGTACGGCCTCACCCGGCTGGGCATCGGCGCCCACGAGCTGCGGGTGGGGGCGCTGGACCTGCCGGTGGGCACGGCGGTGCGGGTGAAGATCGACCCCAGCGAGGTGATCCTCGCCCGCGAGGCGCCCAACGGGCTGAGCGTGCAGAACGTGCTGCCGGTCACCGTGCGACGGATAGACACCGAAGATGCGCGCGCCCTGGTGCGGCTCGACCTCGACGGGAGCCTGCTCACCGCCTCCGTCACCCGCCGCGCAGCAGACGCGCTGGCCCTCGAGCCCGGGCAGCGCCTGTTCGCGCTGGTCAAGGCCCTGTCCATCGCCCGCAGCCGGGTCGTTGCGCACGGCTGACCGGCCGACGACGAGCGGAGGAGTGTACCGGTGCGCCGTTGCCTACGGTGCGAACGTGAGCTCGACGTCGAAGTCGTCGTTCGAGTTGGCGATGGTCCACACATCGATCGGGCCCGAGGTCTCGCCGCGCTCGTCGAAGTCCAGCTGCCTCGCACACCGGGAGGGCCCATGGGCAGCGCACCTGCGGTGGAACGGATCGCGCGCTTCGAGGCCGGCGAGGTGCCGGCGGCCTTCGGGCATCGTGATCACATCGCGATCTGCTGGGACCTCCTCGAGGTCTACGGGCTGCTCGACACCCTCGTGCGGCTCCCGGCCGCCTTGCGGCGCATCGTTGCTGCGGCTGGCGTTCCCGACAAGTTCAACGCCACCCAGACGGCCTGCTGGATCCTGCTGGTGGCGGAGCGAAAGGCGGGGGCCGCGAGCGTCGAGGCGCTGCTGAGCGCGCATCCAGAGCTGTTCACAGACCTGCCCCGCCAGCGGTATGGCGCTGCCCTGCACGACCCGCGATGGAAGCGTCGGTTCCTGCCTCCGCCAGAACCGGTGGAGCTGGAGGTGGTGCCGCCGCCACCGCTGGTCAGCGCCTCGGTGAACACCGCCTCGAGGCCTTCGCCGTAGGCGCCCGTCTGGTACACCACCGCGACATTGAGCGACGGCGCCGGGCGGTACACCGCGCTGCCGGTGGGGTCGAAGTTGGTGAGCATGTCCCACGCGATCGCCTCGCCCTGTGTGTCGTCCGGCGGAGCGGTGCGCCACAGCAGGCCGGGGCTCTCGTCGGTGGAGGTGAGGCTGCCGCCAGAGGCCGACGTGACGGTCGACTTCGGCCTGCACGTGCTCGGCGTGTACCGGCGGCCACCAAGGCGACCTGAGCGGTGGTCCCATCGCTCAGGGCCCTCCCGATTGGCCTCCGGCGTCAAACCTCACGATGCATGCCGACGGGCTCTCCGGGTGGACCTATGAGCTGTTCGAACGGACCATGCGCAGCGGGATCAAGCCTGATGGCAGCCCCTTGAAGCTGCCGATGTCGCTGTTCATGACGTACACGCCGAACATGACCGAGACCGAGCTTCAGGCCATGTGGATGGCCCTGGAGTCGCTCGAGCCCAAGCCCACCCCGCAATGACGGGGCTCACTCGGCTTTGTACACAGTGCCACCGGCGAGCCGCCACTGATCGTCATGGCGCGCCACGCCGTCGACACGGGGGTCAGGGCGTGGGCGCACCGACCATCGCTCCCGGCGTATGGGACGCCGACAGCGCCGTGAGCTCGCCGACGAAGTCCTGCACCACCTCGTCGAACAGCCGCTCCACGGTCCCCTGGTTCGGATCGGCCGAAGACACGGTCTGGTCCTGGAACGAGAACGAGCTGTCCACGCCGGAGGGCGCCGGCGCGTCCATCTCGAAGTCATCGTCGTCGTCCACCTGAGCGCGGAGCCACGGGGGGGTGACCGGATCGGTCCGGCACACGACCGATGAGGGCGACGGGTAGGAGGGTGCGAAGCTGCCCGGCACGGGGATCGGCTTGCTCGCCTCGGCGTTGCCAGCGTTGATCATGGCACCTCCGCCTCCCCAGAACAGCACGCCGGTGCCGGCGACCGCCGAGCCGACTCCGAGGAGCGCACCGTCACCGGTCTCGGCGACCAACGCCGCCCCGCCGCCGGCCAGCGCCGCCCCGATGACGAACAGCCAGGAACCCACCTGGTTCGCCAGCACATTGCCCGCCCTCTGCTTGCCGTTGTACAGCGGCGAAGGCGTGCCGGGGTCCGGCTGCGTGCCACGGGCCACGAAGTGGTAGTCGCGGGCCACGTCGGTGCTGCGATCCACCTCCTTCGACCGCGTCTTCTGGAAGTACCACACCGCCCGACCGGTGGGTACATCCACTGCCTTGGAGGACAGGGTCGCGGACGGCTCAGGCGTGTTCGACAGGCCCACGATGCGGTCGGAGATGCCCTTGCACTGCAGCGCCGTCTCCCGGGACACGTTGAGGGGCTCCCGGCTGGTGGAGTTGGCCTGGAAGAAGTCGATGCCGGTGGCGCGGGTCTGGCCGATCTCCCGGTCACCGGCGGCAAGCTGGTCCACCTCGAACAGCACGTCCACGCCGAGTCCGCGCGCGCGCTCGAGCGCCGTGCCGCCCGCCTGGGAGTTGCCCATGCCCACCATGCTCGGCTTGAGGGCCTGCCACGACACCACCTCGTAGCCGGCGCGGGCCATGTGGGTCTCGAGGCTGGACATCAGCACGCCGCACCGCATCTCGATGTACTCGCGGTCGCCGCCGCTGTTCGGCGTTGCCGAGGTGTCGAGGCAGGTATCGGGCGGGAAGAATGCCACTCGTTTGCCGATCTGGAGGACCGCGGAGGCGTCCCGGGCGAGGGATTCGGCCCGCTCGGCGAGGACCGCGCCCTGCGTCTCTCGCTCGATCTCGAACGAGGCGACGTAGTACCGGTCCTGAGCGGCGGGCACGGGCGCATACCGCCTCGGCACCAGGGTGCAGCCGGTGAGGGCGACGAGGGAGAGCGCACACAGGGCACGGGACATGGCGGATCCGGAGCGGTGGGGGTCTCCACCCTACGACCGTTCAGGAGCCACTGCATCACCCGATCGGGGGACATCAGGCGCCGGGTATGAGTTGATCGGCGTCGCCAGCCGCGAATCGTCCGCCAGGCTCCCGCCCTTGTGCCAGAAAGTCGGGGCCGTCGGGGGCAGCGACCGCCGGGTCCCGGAGCAGGGCTCGGGCCCATCAGGTGGCGCGCGCCTACCGGGTGGGGGTGCCGGTGGCGCGCATCGTCCGCGTGACCGCAGCGTAGAGCGCCTTGGCGGAGAA